>NZ_VFEB01000121.1:0-168102 GCF_007858795.1 Vibrio sp. T20 | reverse complement strand
CATGTAGGCTAGCTACACATCGACGCCTCTGCCTTGTATAAATACCCAGCAACTCGCTGCAAAAATCAGCTCGAAAGATCAATACGCCCTAATAACAGTTTTTCATAGCAGTTATTGTGACATTTCTTTATGATTCGTCCAGTGGAAGCTTAAGATCATTGTCTCTGATTCCTTCAGAATGTCCTTTCCTACACTATTATTCTAATTTTCCCTCTTATTTGGAGTTGTTTGTGCATCGTTACAAAGAAGAATCCTCGAATCTAATCAAACTTGCGACTCCTGTATTGATTGCATCTGTCGCACAAACTGGAATGGGTTTTGTTGATACCGTGATGGCAGGTGGCGTAAGTGCTATCGATATGGCGGCGGTTTCTATTGCAGCAAGTATCTGGCTACCATCCATTTTATTTGGTGTCGGTCTATTGATGGCGTTGGTTCCTGTCGTTGCACAACTGAATGGTTCTGGTCGACAAGTCAAAATTCCATTCGAGATTCAACAAGGTGCGTTTTTAGCGCTCGTCATCTCCCTTCCTATCATTGGCGTACTGTTTCAGACACAATTGATATTGGAGTGGATGGACATTGAACAACTCATGGCGGAAAAGACCATCGGCTATATGAATGCGGTGATGTTTGCTGTACCTGCATTTTTGTTGTTCCAAACATTACGAAGCTTTACGGATGGTATGTCTTTAACTAAGCCTGCGATGGTGATTGGTTTTATTGGCTTGCTATTAAACATCCCGCTTAACTGGATGTTCGTATACGGAAAACTTGGAGCTCCTGCTCTGGGTGGTGTTGGCTGTGGCGTTGCAACGGCTATCGTATATTGGGTGATGTTTGCACTGCTGTTTGCTTACGTTTTAACATCAAAGCGTTTGGCGAAAATCAATATCTTCGGTACGTTCCATAAGCCTCAGCTCAAAGCACAAATTCGTCTGTTTAGACTTGGCTTCCCAGTAGCGGCCGCTATCTTCTTCGAGGTAACTCTGTTTGCGGTGGTTTCTCTGTTGGTTGCCCCATTAGGTTCATTGATTGTTGCTGCGCACCAAGTCGCGATCAACTTCTCTTCGCTGGTTTTCATGATTCCAATGAGTATCGGTGCTGCTGTGAGTATTCGTGTTGGCCATAAGTTAGGCGAAAACAACACCGAAGGCGCGAAGATTGCGACACACGTTGGTATCATTGTTGGCTTGGTCACAGCCTTAATGACAGCTGCATTAACTGTATTGTTCAGAGAGCAAGTTTCATTGCTCTATACAGAGAACACGGCGGTAATTACTGTTGCAATGCAATTGCTTTTATTCGCGGCGGTTTATCAATGCACCGACGCCATCCAAGTTATCGCTGCAGGTGCTCTGCGTGGCTACAAAGATATGCGTTCAATCTTCAACATTACCTTTGTTGCTTACTGGTTGCTTGGCCTTCCTATCGGCTACATCTTAGGAATGAAAGATTGGATTGTTGAACCTATGGGCGCGCACGGCTTCTGGATTGGTTTCATTGTTGGTCTAACGTCAGCAGCGATTATGCTGGGTATGCGCTTACACTGGATGCACAAGCAGGACGACGACGTACAGTTAGAATTTAGTTCTCGCTAGATTCGTACTCGTTAAACCGGTGTGTCTGATATCGAATACGAAAAAGAGCGCTGATCTTCAGGGCTCTTTTTCGTTTATTGGCGGGCGTATTATTTAGTCATACTAACTACTGGTCAGATAGATTGTATTTGTCTTAATAGTCACTTTTCTCTCTAACAAAGCGCGCAAACTTGGGTTTCCCATTTTGAGTAAAACCATTGTAGCGAAACGTAATACGACTGCCGATTTCAGGTGGTGCGAGTCTCATTTCGTCACTGAACCCGCTACCAATATAGAACTCAATCCCCTCCTCCGTGTGGACCAATATAGAACCCATCATTCCTTTATACTTTCCTGTCCCGCCTTTATAGCCAATAACCGTAGCTTCAGCATCATGATGCCTTTTAAGCTTTAACAGGTCATTACTTCGCCCTGCTTGATAACGGCTTGTGATCTTTCTTAGCATCAAACCTTCGCCATTACGTTCGTCGATATTATCTAACTGATGGAACAGTGCATCTTCACTATGAATAGGGAAATGCTCTATGTAACTGACATGAGGTTCACCAATCATACTGACCCAGTGCAAAATGTTGTAATAGCGCTTTTGATAATCTCCTGCAGCCCCTGGCATATCAAACAGCATGAAGTCTATTTGGCGCCAAGCTGTATCACTAGGTGTGTGATCGAGAACAGTAGATTGAACTAAGTGAAACTTGCCTCTTCCTGCCCACAACTCTCCTTCAAGATGTACCTTAGGCAAGTTTTCCGTAAACCACTTCGGTGAATAAATGCGATTCCCATTACGAGTATAGAGATGTTTACCATCCCACAGAGCCCGAATCCCATCGAGCTTCTCACTCTTCCAGTATTCAGAAACATCAATGCCTTGTTTATATGTGTTTGCCAGCACCAAGTGATCCGGAGGTAAATAGGATGAATGAGAAGAAAGCGAACACGCCCATAGAGTTGCTATAGCCAGTTTGGTTAGTCTCATCACTTGCTCCGTATTAATAACTCCCTTAATCCTAAGCGTTTCAACGTACAGTTAGACAATCTATGCCAGAAGATGCGACCCACACACCAACCTTATTTATCTTTAGCTTTCATTCACAAAATTAATGGCTTGTAGGTCTCAAAAGTACATCCAATTTTAGTTCTCATATTGAGAAACGACCTTTCTCAATATGAGATAGAGATTAAGAATGGCATTAACTCCTTGAAAAATAACAACATAAAAGTTGGCACATTCAGTGCAGTTGTTCATACATACTTTAAAGGAGATAACGCTATGGAACTACGTAAGATTGATTTGAATACAACGACGCTAACGCTTTCTATCTTCGGTGATTTAGACGCAGCAGGCAGTCGTGATGCGCAAACTGACATTGATGATGTAATTTCGAACGACGGCCATCAAGAAATCGAAGTCGATTTTAGTCAAGTAGAGTTTTTGGATTCGTCTGGTGTTGGCGCAATAGTCTACATGTTTAAGCGCTTGACCGAGCGTGAACGCAACATGCGACTTGAGAATGTAACCGGGCAGCCACTTGAAATTATGAACCTATTACGAATAGGCCACGCTATCCCGGTAAACTCAAAAAGTCCTACTAATTCATGATGATCCACTAAGCTAGAAGTAACGAAAATAATAATTATAAAAATAAAAACAAAGGACGTTGGCATGAAATTATTCAAAAACTACATAGCCCTCTCTCTGTCTGCTCTGGTTCTGGGGTGTACTAGCTACCCAGAGTCAGGAACAGGAGGTCTCGCTGAAAGTTATGATTCAATAAATTATTTGAATTCCGACTTCTCTCCTGTCATGCCTGATGAGCCACTTGGCCCTGAACACGGTTTACGTTTTGATTGGCAATTAGCAAAACTTCATTTAGATGCGTTAATCCAAGAAGGTGCGCGTTGGTGTTTTCCCGCTGCGGTAGTCCAAGCTATTGAAAAGCAAAATCGTATTGCACGTGAACTACAAGGCGGTTTACTGCTAGATGCAGCCAACGACCTAGTCATCCAAAGAAAACGCCTAAACGAACTTGAAGTCCAGCTAGACTATGTGACATCACAAGCCCGTTGTGAGCCACCAAAAAATGAAAATCAATTTAGAATACAATTGTCGGTTATCGAACAGTTGTATGACCTACTTAATGTTGATAACCAATTCGCAGAAGACTCTATTGAAGTCAATCCCAAGTATATGGGAAGACTTGCTGAAGCGACAGCGCTACTCAAAGAACACAAGTCTTTAGACCTAGTTGTTACAGGCCATGCTGATGCGACTGGGACCGAAGAATATAACGACAAGTTAGCACTTGGACGAGCTAAACAAGTCGAACGCTACCTGACTATTTTTGGCTTGGGTGCTCAACGAATCAAAGCCGTCTCTGTCGGCGAAACCGTTCCTCTTTTTGAGGGCGAATCAGACGGTACGCGTTTAACTAACCGTCGAGTCAGCATAGAAGTTATCTCACCTAAAAACGCCGAGAAAATGGGAGGTGGGCTATGAAATCATTGATTGCTTTTTTCATCACCCTATCGCTATGCTTTGCGAATATCGTGAATGCAAGAGACGAGTTTTCAGAGGCGGTTCAAGTCGGTGATCTTATCCAAGTCAACGTACCCGGAGAAAGTACCTTAAATACTGGGTTCCAAGTTGATAAACGTGGCCGTATTACTCTTCCTGAAGTGGGTACTGTATTTGTGGCAGGTTATGACAGTGAGCAGCTTAACAAGGTCGTTTTAGAATCACTGGCTACCGCTTATAAAGATCTTTCAAACGCTTCCGTATACGTAAAAGAACAGCAAATCATTATTTACGTTCAAGGTTATGTGCAACAACCTGGCGAATACACACTCGCATTGGGTTCTAGTATCCAAATGGCGCTTTACGCTGCGGGCGGCTTACGTTCAGGGGCACAACTCGATAAGCTTATTCTTAAGCGAGGCGCTGATAAAATAGAATTCAACTACAAACGTTTCCTAGATTCAGGTGACGAATCAACACTCCCCGCTTTGCAATCATTGGATTCACTGTTTGTACCTGCTTCCCCATTAGTCGGTAACATCGAGCAAGAGTTTGACGCTGCAAAGCTTGCTAACTCAGGTGACAGTGCTGACTCTCGTAATTCAATCAAAGTGTTTGGTGAAGTAAACGCACCGGGCTCATTCACTTATAAAGAAAACACCGACCTCGTCGACGTATTAATGCGTTCTGGCGGCGTGACTCGTTATGCCAGTGTTGAGCAAATCCGTGTGATCTCAAACAACACCCCTACGCTATTCAACCTTAAACGTTACTTAGATTCTGGTGACGAAAGTTTGCTTCCAATTTTGCGTCCAGGCGCGACGATTTTTGTACCCAAGCAAGAAGAAGAGATCAAGTCTGGTGCGAATATGGTTTACGTAATGGGCGAAGTAGCCTCTCCAGGTGCCTTTGAAGGTAAGAGAGGTGCGACGTTTATGGATATCTTAGCGAACGCTGGCGGCCCGACCCGATTTGCGGAGTCTAGACAAATCCGCGTACTCAAAGCCGACGGCAGAGTAGTTAAATTTGATTTAGCGGCATACACAGAAGGTTTACCTAATTCTAACCCTCCTAGCATCAAAGCGGGAGATGCGATTTTCGTCCCAGAGAAAACAGACATGAACGAGAAATCATGGCTAAAGATCTCGCCGGATAGAGCTGTAAATGTTATTGGTGAAGTTGTTCGACCGGGACGTATTGAATGGTCAGATGAAATGGATTTCATGGGCTTACTTGCTCATGTTGGAGGGCCAACACTGCGTGCCGACACCACAAAAATAGAAGTGGTTACAGGTAGAAAGCTAGTGGTTTTCGACTTAGACGAATTTATTAAATCTGGAGCTCCGCGTGACCAACTGCCCTTCATCCGTGCAGGCTCAATTGTGCGCGTACACGACTTACCTCAAGACCCTTCAGACAACAAATCTCAATGGGTGCGTCAAAGCTCAGATGCATCAATTTACGTGTTTGGCCAAGTTCGTTCACCAGGCCGGTACCGATTTACAAAAGACATGCACTTTCTAGACATATTGTCAGCATCAGATGGACCAACGAAAGACGCCGACATTCACAATATTCGCGTAACCCACAGAGATAAGACCTACTCTAAAGTGAGCAAATTAAACTTATCTCTCTATTTCGAAACTGGTGATGAATCGATCCTACCAAACGTAACTGCCGGCGATACTATTTATATCCCGGAAAAAGATAAAAATTGGTTGGACACACCAAAAGAAAAAACAGTTCGTGTGCTTGGCGCAATTAATAATCCGGGTCGATATGTGTTTAACGACAACATGACGATTTTAGATATCTTGGCAGAGGCATCAGGCCCTACTGAAAATGCTTATGTAGAGAAAATTACCATTGTAAACATGTCTTGCTGCCAAGGCCAAGCTCGTACCTTCGACCTTGTTGAGTTCAGCAAAACGGCCAACATCTACAACTTACCAGTGCTACGTGCCGGTGACACTATTTACATCCCAGATCGACGCGAGAGCTTTATGGAAAAAGCTCGAGTGGGCTTAGAAGACATACTTCGCCTAACGACAACCATTGTCCTAATAGGAGCTTTGTAATGACTATTTCAGCAATTCAAGCAGAAGTAGAACAACTGTATCTAGCTTCTGAACTTAATGGCCAAAAATCAATATGCGTGACCGCCTGCTATTCAGGTGACGGTGTAACATCTATTGCAACGGCATTGGCCGAACGTTTCCTATTGGCGGGTCACTCTACGCTGTATGTTGACCTCAATTTATTTAATCCGGCATTCAAAGATTTACATATGTTGGAAGAAAAGCAACAAGGAAGACTCATTGAACATGTTGAGTCTCAACGCCTTTTTATGGGGGTTCCAGCCCCTCAAGTTACTTCAACTCAACTGGCTTACAAAGACCCAGAAACGCTGACTAAAGTGGTAAGCCAATGGTTAGAAACATACGAAAGAGTGGTTGTCGACACCTCGCCTCTGCTGAATGTCAATAAAGGCAATATACCCGCCCAATCGGTAGCGAGTGCTTGTGATTGCACGTTACTTGTTGTCGCCTATGGAGAAACTTCGACGCACAACTTAACTCAAGCGAAAAAGTTACTTGATGCACAAAATATCTCGCTCCTTGGATGTGTGATGAATATGAAATACACGCCAAGTTTCGCTAATGAATTGATACGCCAAGTAAATAAACTGAAGCTCCTTCCTCGCTCACTACAGGAGAAAATTAAAAGTTGGATATCTAGAAATGAGTTTCTCAATTTAACTCTATAAGCTTCACTACAAAATTACGATGTCTCTAAGAGAAGGAAGGGAATCTATGAAAAATCTAACGTTGTTAATCTTGGCTTTGCTACCGACATTAACTTATGCAGATACCTTCACATTCGGTATTGTTCCTCAGCAATCTGCAAGTAGACTCGCGCAGCAATGGACCCCAATACTCGCGAAAATAAGTCAAGAAACGGGTCACACAATCATCTTTGAAACCGCGAAAGATATCCCTATGTTTGAGCAGCGTCTTGCTAGCGGTGACTATGATTTTGCGTATATGAATCCTTTCCACTTCGTTACTTTTAATAACAGCGTTGGCTATAGTGCGATGGCCAAAGCCAAAGACAAACGCCTAAAAGGTATAATGGTCGTGCGTAAAGATAGCGGGATTACAAGCTTGGATCAGTTAGACAACACTACCCTTGCCTTCCCTGCTCCTGCAGCGTTTGCAGCTACGTTGCTGACTCAGGCGGGATTAAAACAAAGAAACATTAATTTTGAACCAAACTATGTCTCTTCACATGATTCGGTATACCTTTCTGTGGCCAAGGGCTTTTATCCGTCTGGGGGTGGTATTATCCGAACCTTCAACGCACTAGACCCGGATGTTAGAGACCAGCTTACTCCTATCTACACCTCTAAGGGTTTCACTCCTCATGCTATCGCCAACCACCCGAGAGTTGACTCAGAGGTGGTACAAAAAGTTCAAACCTCCTTTGTTCAATTAGCCCAGAACGAAGAAGGAAAAACGTTACTTTCCCCGCTAAGGATTAAAGCTTTTGAAACTGCGGTTGATGTCGACTGGGATGATGTTCGTGCACTGAATATTAAACAGAAAGACACCATGCCCATGACCGTAAATAAGGATCAATAGTTACGGTAGGTTTGGATAAAGCGCTACGGTAAGGATACGCTGATGACTTTTAGAACAAAAACGATCATTGGGATTGCCTCTATAGAAATAGTGATGCTTATGGCTCTTGTCATAAGTGCAATGTCATTTCTGTCGGATTCTAATGAACAGCAGCTTATCAAACGTGCGCAGGCAACTTCTCAACTGTTTGCTCGTGCAACCAAAGACGCAGTGCTATCCACTGATATCGCAACATTAGATGATATCGTAAAGGAGATCATGACGATCGAAGATATCGTCTATGTCAAAGTAGAGCGTAATGAAGTCTTGCTGAGTAGCGCCGGGTCTACAGACTATTTCAGTAAAGATATTCAGGTTGATACGAACTTATCCAACGTAGATGATGGAATATTCGATACGTATTACCCAATTGAAAGTGATGGACTAAAGTACGGCTCAATTTCAATTGGGTTCACAACCTCTTCGATCAATTCGATGCTTACAGATGCTAAGAAAACCATCAGTTCAATTGCCTTGATAGAGGTTATTCTTGTTGCCATCTGCTCCTTCATTTTAGGTACTTATCTAACTAAACATTTGTATCAGCTTTCGTTTGCGGTAAAAAAAGTGAGAACGCAAGGACCAGGTTTTCAGCTGAAAATAAAAAGTGACGATGAACTTGGTGATGTAGTCAACGCATTTAACGACATGTCTACCTCTTTGTCTAAAAACTACACGGACATCAAACAAGCGAGAGAACAAGCCGAGCAAGCGTCTGAGTCTAAAAGTCGATTTTTGGCCTCTATGTCTCATGAGATTCGAACCCCTATGAACGGTGTTCTTGGCATTTTATCGTTACTTAAAGAGACCAAATTAACAAAGGATCAAAGTCATTTAGTTAATACCGCTTCAACATCGGGCGAACTACTTTTATCTATCATTAATGACATATTGGACTTCTCTCGCATGGAAGCCAATACGCTCATTCTTGAACAAAAAACCTTCTCTCTCCAAGAGTGTATCCATAGCACCATTGATAGCTTTGAGCCGAGTGCCAACGCGAAAAATATCCAGCTTGTTACTCCTTATCAACCTGACCAACCCGTGATGGTGGTCGGCGACGTTCACCGCTTTCAACAAATCTTATTGAATTTGATCGGTAATGCGATCAAGTTTACTTCCGAAGGCAGTGTCATCGTTAATGTTGAGACTAATGAAACAGAAGATAATATGGTAGAGATTACATGCCAAGTTGCCGATTCTGGGATCGGCATTGAATCTAACGCAATGAGCTACCTATTTGAAGAGTTCACCATGGTGGATCAAGGATATTCAAGACGTCGTGACGGTTCAGGGCTCGGCCTCGCCATTTGTAAACACCTAGCAAAACTCATGGATGGCAACATATCAGCAAGCAGTGAGGAAGGTGTAGGCAGTACCTTTACCTTTTCGGTAATGTTGGAAAAAGCATCAAATTCTGGAGAAGACAATCGTTCTGGTTCTTCTTCGGTGACGTTAAATCCTAAAATTTTAAGCAGCCGTATTCTAGTGGCCGAAGATAACAAAGCGAATCAACTCGTTATCGTTAATATGTTTAAAAATGCTGGGATGACTATTGATATCGCGAACGATGGGAATCAAGCTGTCGAAATGGTAAAAAACAATGATTATGACTTCATCTTTATGGATATCTCTATGCCAGAAAAAGATGGCCTGCAAGCATGTTCCGAAATAAGAAGCTTACCTAACACTCAAAAAGCGTCTGTGCCAATCGTTGCGCTGACTGCGCACGCACTTGCCGGAGATAGAGAGCAGTTTTTAAATCAAGGTATGGATGACTACCTTGCAAAACCTATAAGAATGTCACAGATCGCTGATATGTTGCACCTTCACCTTGTTACCAAGCAGGAGCATGCTATTGAGTGCAAACCTAATACAGTGAAGGTATCTGAAAATAGCGAGCCTACAACTTCAGATATTCAGGCAAGCGGTACTTCTGACGAACCATATGCAACAGAGGATTGTGAGGCTCTGGACGATCACAAAAATCAAATAGCCAATCAGGCACTAACGGAAATTCAAGAATCTGATCTGGTTGATGAGCAAATCCTTGAACAAATGGTTGAAGATACCTGTGCCGAAGTGATGCCAATGTTGATCGAACACTATATTGTAGAGTCTGGAAACCGCATAAAACTGATTCAAAAAGCTGTTGTGGAACAAGACCTATCGAACCTAGAGTTTGAAACTCACACCTTGGGCAGTTCCTCGCTCGCACTTGGGAACCGTCGCTTATCTGTGTTAGCGAGGAAAGTCGAAAAACTGTGTTCTGAGCAACAATCTGAGCTGGCGTTTTCTAAAGTCGATGAGCTAGTAGTTCTTGCTAAAGAATCTATGAATGCTATCGAGAAACGAAGAGAGCGAGGTTTCAATTAGGCTATGCGCTGCGGCTTATTGCTCACTACCCCAATCTCTTCTTTCACTCCTCTGCTTACTCCAACCACATACCTGACTATTGCCTCTTTCATTAAGCAGGCAAGGTTTAGTCAATGACGTTCATTACTATTCAATGCATTTTACATGCAAATTGTAGGGTTTAGTGACTTTTCAAAACAAGTAGCACACAAAATAATCACGTTATGTGACTCAGTCTAATAAAGCACATTGTAGATTGAGTCAAAGGTGGAATTCACAAGAATATTCCCTAAGATTATATACAGAGGTGATTTTTGACGAATTTGTAATAGTTTGACAATGTTATCTGATGATTCTGTGTAACACCTTATTTACTGTTATTTAGACTCATCCTCCCCTTTGCTCAAATGGTTTAAATTCAACGGAAAGGATCGCCAAAGAGCAATTTAGATAGTCAACTTACCTTGACTAGCTCAGTTGTATTATTAAAGAGAAAGGAACCTCAATATGAAATACAAGTTAAGCTCCCTATTTTTGTTAGTTGCAGCAGCCAGTGGTAATGCTAACGCAGGAGAATGTGGCAGCGTAACAATCGCAGATATGAACTGGAACTCTGCAACTTTAATCGCCAACATTGACCAATTCATCTTAGAACATGGTTATGGATGTGATGCCGAACTTATCCCTGGCGACACTATGCCAACCGGCACTTCAATGATAGAAAAAGGCCAACCTGATGTTGCTCCAGAACTTTGGAGTAATAGCCTAAAAGACGCTCTCGACAAAGGTGTGCAAGAAAAGCGCCTTCGCTACGCGGGTAAAGCACTTGTTAACGGTGGTGAAGAAGGCTTCTGGGTACCAGCTTACCTAGTGAAGCAATACCCCGAGATGGCGACCATCGAAGGCGTGCGTAAAAACGCAAGTATGTTTAAACACCCTGAAGACCCTGATACATCCGCATTCTACAGCTGCCCAGCAGGTTGGAACTGTCAAATCAGCGCCGGTAACTTGTTTGAAGCACTTAATCTAGAAGACAGCGGTTTCACCATTGTAGATCCTGGTTCGAGTGCCGGTTTATCTGGATCTATCGCGAAAGCTTACGAACGCGAAGAAGCTTGGTTTGGTTATTACTGGGCGCCAACCGCGGTGTTAGGTAAATACGATATGGTCAAAGTTGACTTTGGTAGTGGCGTGAATGAACAGGAGTTTTTGAACTGTACCACTAAGGAAGACTGTGAATCCCCTAAAGCGACCATGTACCCACCTTCACCTGTCCACACAATCACCACTGAAAGTTTTGCATCACGCGCACCTGAAGCGTACGACTACTTCACTAAGCGTGGTTTCACCAACGACAAAATGAATTCTCTGCTTGCATGGATGGAAGACAACCAAGCAGACGGCGAAGAAGCAAGCCTGCATTTCTTGAGTGAATTCCCTGAAGTATGGCACCCATGGGTTTCTCAAGAAGTGGCTAAGAAAGTTGAAGCACAACTGTAACCATTTGGCTTTCAAAGTACTCACGTTTAACAAGTACTTCCGCTTAATAAGTAAGTACGCTTCAACAATAGAACAGAAATAACGTCGCTATACTTGATGTTATTCATGATTCGGTGCCCTTTTTCATTCGCGGTCATCTCATCGCATGAAAATGTGGCTCCGAACTATAAGGATATAAAATGGCTGACAGCAATTGGTTATCAAGCTTTCCAGAAATGGAACGTGCTGATTTACGAACCATAAAAAAGACGCTAGATGGCGCATACCGTGAATTTTCCCGTGAATACGGTGAAATGATTGAATCTCTCTTTGACCCTCTTCTTTCATTCCTTGTCTGGTTTGAAAAGCTCCTTATTTCAACACCTTGGATTATCGTCCTTGCTGTGTGTACAAGCCTTGTTTATGCCGCGAGCCGTTCTTGGAAGCTGGCTTTGGGTTGTGTGGTTTCGTTGCTTCTCATTGGTTACTTTGGCATGTGGGAAGACACTATGCGAACGCTCAGTATCATCACTGTGTGTACCTTGGTTTCAATATTATTAGGCATTCCGATTGGCATTGCGATGGCTCGCTCAAATCGAGCTCAATCTATCGTTACACCGATGCTCGATATCATGCAAACCATGCCAGCGTTCGTTTACTTAATCCCAGTGGTAATGCTACTCGGCATCGGTAAGATTCCGGGGCTGATCGCCGTAGTTATCTACGCTATTCCGCCAGTAATTCGTTTAACCAACCTAGGTATACGCTTAGTCGATAAAGAAGTCCTTGAAGCCGCTACCGCATTTGGTGCCAGCAAGAAACAACGCTTATGGGGTGTTCAACTTCCTCTAGCGATGCCTACAATCATGGCAGGTATCAATCAAACCATCATGATGGCACTGTCTATGGTTGTTATCGCATCAATGATCGGTGTTAAAGGCTTAGGACAACCGGTTCTTAAATCCATCACAAACCAATACTTCACGTTAGGCTTAATGAATGGTTTCGCCATCGTTGCCCTCGCAATTCTTTTTGACCGCGCTTCACAAGCTTACGCGAAAAGAACGAATGCACATTTAGGAGGATTCAAGCATGACTAAACCATTGATTGAGATTAGTGGCCTGTACAAAGTGTTTGGACCAAAACCTTTATCTGTGATGAACCGAGTTCAGAACGGTGAACACAAAGATGACATTCTCGCTGATACCGGGCATACCGTTGGTTTGAAAGAGATTAACCTTGAGATCAACCGTGGTGAGATCTTCGTTATCATGGGGCTTTCTGGTTCGGGTAAATCGACCTTGATTCGACATTTCAACCGTTTGATTGACCCGACACAAGGTAAGATCATGGTTGAAGGCATTGACGTCATGAGCCTCAACACCAAACAGTTGGAAGAATTCCGTCGCCATAAAATGTCGATGGTATTTCAACGCTTTGGATTAATGCCTCACCGCACCGTCGTAGAAAACGTAGCATACGGGTTGGAAGTTCAAGGCATTAAAAAAGAAGACCGTTTAGCGAAAGCCAACGAATGGTTAGAAACGGTGGGTTTGAAAGGTTACGGCAAGCAATACCCTGCCCAACTTTCAGGAGGTCAGCAACAACGTGTCGGCCTTTCTCGCGCTCTGTGTACTAACGCTGAAATATTGTTAATGGATGAAGCCTTTTCTGCGCTTGACCCTTTGATCCGGAGTGAAATGCAAGACCAGCTTATCGAGCTTCAAGAGAAGCTTCATAAGACAATTGTTTTCATCACTCACGATCTGGACGAAGCACTCCGTCTAGGCGATCGAATCGCTATTTTGAAAGACGGCGAGTTAGTACAACAAGGCACACCACACGAGATTCTACTTAACCCTGCAGATGACTACGTAGAAGCCTTCGTTAAAGATGTAAACCGCGCTCGTGCATTGACCGTTGAAACGGTTATGCAGCCTCCTCTCTATCGAATCACCTCAGAAACGATTGAAGGTGCTTTGGCACAAATGAAGATGCTGAAAAATGATTACGCTTATCACGTAACCGATGATGGCTATCAAGGCTTAGTGACTCAAGAGAGCCTGCAAGACGCTGTTGAAGATGCATCGGTACATGACTTCAGCGAAGAGATATACGAAGAGGTTCCTGCCATTTTACCTGATGCCGTGATTGAAGAAGTATTGCCAGAGACTATGTCTTGTGACTACTCCCTTCCTGTTGTCGATGAAGACGGTAATCTAAAAGGTGAACTTGAAAGAAGTGCCGTTGCAGATATCTTCTCTGAGAATAGTGAGGAGGAAGAAGTTAGCGACGACCCAAAGCTAAAAGTTGACAAGGCATCATAGCCAAAGGCGGCTTTTGCGCGTAAGGCTTTTTATAGACAAATTTGAGCCAGTAAGATTCGAGCTAGAAAAAACCGTTGTGAGACTTAGTCACAACGGTTTTTTTGTGCCCTTTTGTGCATCAAAACACATAGCTGGATAATGAAAGCTCCTTTAAATCAGTGAGTTAAATTCCAAACTTCACTCGTTCATTTATAGCTTCACATCTAATTATGTTTTGTATTTTAAGGCAAGCAGTTGAAATTATTCTAAAAAATGACTAAAACTAAATAATAAAGTTAAAGCATTGGTTATAAATATTAGCATCGAGCTAACGTACTCTCCTAACGAGACAATAAAAGGATTTAGTGTGACGAATTCAGCCTTACCCTCAAACACTCCTATAATTGCGAGTACACCAAACAACAGCAAGCAATTTGAAATAGCTCTAGTTGATGAAAGCATCTTAGAACAAATGATTATAGACACGAGTGTCGAGGTCATGCCGATTTTAATTGATCACTATGTGCAAGAGTCACAAAGACGCATTGCTGCAATTAAACAAGCCGCGCTTAGCCAAGATTCTGAAGCACTTGAATTTGAATTGCACATATTAGGAAGTACGGCACTTGCGCTAGGGAACCGACCTCTATCAGATCTATCTCGCGCGCTAGAAAGACAGTGTTTAGAGAGCCAATACGATGCTGCATTTAGCCAAGTTGATGGTTTACTCGTATTAAGCAACCGTTCAATCCAAGCACTGATAGACAGAAAGAACAAAGGGTTTGGCTAGGCCCTTCTATATTTTCTGTGCTGTCTTGATTTACACGTTCAGTATCGGCGGTAGCAATACTCAAAGAGACACCCGAGATGCAACATGAAGACACCAAGCTAGTTTGATAATGGTTGCATGCGGTAGGTAACAATTAAATACAATGAGTATTGATGCAATTTTACCTCCATGCTATTGATTAGTTAGGATAAAGTTTCAAAAAGGAATTTTACAATGCGCCCTAAAGTATTGTTAGTTGAAGACTCCACCTCACTTGCTGTTCTCTACAAACAGTACGTCAAAGATGAACCCTACGATATTTTCCACGTTGAAACCGGCGCGGAAGCTAAGACCTTCATTGAAAGGCATTCACCACAGCTTGTTATTCTCGACCTTAAGCTACCTGACATGCCAGGCGAAGAAGTCTTAGATTGGATTAGTGCGAACGAAATACCAACCGCCGTCATCATTGCAACTGCACATGGCTCTGTAAACATCGCGGTAGACCTAATCCAACGCGGTGCGGAAGACTTCTTAGAAAAACCCATTCAAGCCGATCGACTCAAAACCTCTGTTCGCTTGCATCTAAAAAGAGCGAAACTTGAAAATATTGTCGATAACATGCAAAGCAAGTTCGATCGTGATCGCTTTCATAACTTCATCGGCTCTTGTCTACCCATGCAGGCGGTTTACAAGATCATTGATTCGGTAGCACCAACCACTGCTAGCGTGTTTATTAACGGTGAAAGTGGTACGGGTAAAGAAGTATGTGCAGAGGCTATTCATCAGGAGAGCCAGCGTAACGGCAAGCCCTTCGTTGCCATTAACTGTGGCGCTATCCCTCGAGACCTAATGGAGAGTGAAATCTTCGGTCATGTTAAAGGGGCGTTTACCGGTGCGACAACCGACCGTAAAGGTGCTGCAATGCAAGCGCATGGTGGCACCCTCTTTCTCGATGAGCTTTGTGAAATGGAGCTGGAGATGCAGAAGAAGCTCCTACGATTTTTGCAAACTGGTACGTTTACACCACTCGGTGGTAATCGTGAGATTAAAGTTGATGTCAGAATTATCTGCGCAACCAACCGCGATCCACTAGTTGAAGTAGAAGAAGGACGTTTTAGAGAAGACCTTTACTATCGTGTTCACGTCGTGCCTATTGAGATGCCACCACTTCGTGAAAGAGGAGGTGACATTGTCACTCTATCTAATCACTTCTTAAAGCTCTACGCGAAACAAGACAAAAAGAAGTTCAAATCAATAGACAAAGAAACGCAAAACCTACTTAAACGTTATGCGTGGCCAGGAAACGTGCGTCAGTTGCAGAACATCATCCGTAATATCGTAGTGTTGAATAATGAAACGAGCGTAACCATAGATATGTTGCCCCCTCCGATTAATAAGGTGGATGCAACAATAGATTCGAAATCAGTAACGCCAATTCGAGTACCAACGCCCCAACCTGCTGTAGTAGAAACACCAAAAACTAAGTTGCCACCAATAACCCCAGAAGAGCTTGAGCAAGCTACTACGCCAAACGAGCAATCTGTTACGTTAAATGACCAAGCTGCTTTTTCAGATGGACAAGAGTTAACGACACCGGCCTTCACTACTAGTAACGGTAGTATTCGCCCAATGTGGCAAATAGAGCGCGAAGCCATTCAACACGCCATCAATTATTGCGATGGGAATGTGTTAAACGCTGCTGTGCTGTTAGAGCTTAGCCCTTCTACGGTTTATCGTAAGAAACAGGCTTGGGAATCGGAAGATGAGTACAATCAAGCCTAACCTAGGTGTACTCAACGTAAACCTTCACGAGATTTGGCTGTTAATCGACAGCCAAACTTTTGGAGGTATAGAAACGCATGTTTTAGAACTAGCACAAGGCCTGATATGTGAAAGCACTCAGTATTCAGATGCTGTTCGAATCGTTCTTTTGACTAAATTTGCCCCTGAAGCGATCATTGTTGAAAAGTTGAATGCACTGAACATCCCTTTTAGTTACCTCTCCGATTTAGCCTCATGCTCTGCAGATTTAAGCGGCAATAGCGCGACACAACTTAAACGTGCAGTTCAACATTTTCAGCCAAGACTTATACATGCTCATGGTTACAAAGCCAGTTTAGTCAGCAAGCTAATAAAGCTCCCACCTCGTTTTAACAACACCAAACAAATCACCACTTATCACGCAGGTGAAACCCCAACAGGCAAAGTATGGCTTTATGACTGGCTCGACCGTTACAGCAGCTTTCTTTCTGATCAGTCGCTCGTGGTCAGTGAGAAGATTAAAGCGAAAGTACCGAGTAAGACCTATCAATTGAATAACTTTGTTAAAGTTCCAAACGGATTAACAAGCTCCCCTTCATCAAGCCCATTCCATGTTGGCTTTGTGGGTCGATTAAGCCATGAAAAAGCGCCGGATCGATTTGTCGCATTAGCCAAACAGTTTCCCGATGTTCGGTTTGAGCTTTTTGGTGACGGACCAGAAATGGACGCCTTAACTAAATCACAGCCTGATAATGTTACCTTTCACGGTCATCAAACCAATATGGACGACGTCTGGAGCCAAATCGATCTGTTAATCATCCCTTCACGCTTTGAAGGCTTACCTATGGCGGCATTAGAAGCCATGATTCGTGGCATTCCCGTTCTCGCCAACTCAGTTGGCAACTTACCGCAACTCATCGAGCATCAAGTTAACGGCTACCTTGCCAATTCAAAAGCCGAGCTAGAACAGTTTTTATCTTTGTGGATATCATTGACGAGCGAACAACGTGACTCTCTCAAGAGTAACGCGATAAAAACCGTCAAAAGCCAATACTCACCGCAAGCTGTTGTCCCGCAGTTGTTGGAGATCTATCAACTCGACCGCTAAAACGAGTCGTAGTCAGGAATTGGTCACTTTGGCTTAACGATTTGGGCATCCGAGTCAGTTTTATAGTGATTCTCAAAATGAAAAACCTCAACTCAAAACTAACACCCCTCTGTAATGTAGCTTTAAATCAGTAACTTAAATAAAATGCATAACTGGCACTCGCTTTGCAATATTTAACATCAGGCGTCGCTACGCCTTAAAAAGTTTGCGAGCCGAGTCATGAAGAGTTTATTTGCGAATAGAGGTAACAATGATTAACCCTGAAGCCAATAGATTGCCAGTCATCATTACGATCAGTGCCTTGTGTGTTGGCCTTGGTGTTGTTTGGTACTTTGTGCCTCATCCTGCTGTAATTGTAGCGCTAGCTCTTGTGCCATTAGCCGGATTATTCGTTTTAAACAAGACATTTTGGTTAGTGTTACTGTTCGTTGTCTTTTCATTTTTCCGAATTCACGAAGCCATACCTCAACTCTATTCACTAAAAATACCGCTTATGCTCTCACTAGGCGCTCTATCAGCCCTACTTTGGCATGCATTAATCAGTAAAGAGCTTAAAATTTTCTGGCACCCTTGTTTAAATTGGCTCGCGATATTCTGGGGTTTGGTCTTCATCGGTATTATCTTCGCGTCTAACAGACCTATTGCTTTGGCAGAATTCAAAGGTGTGTATTGGAAAATAATGGTGATGACCCTTGCTATTGTTTGGCTAGTTAACAGCGCAGAGTATTTGGTCAAGACTTCGACCGCTATTATTTGTGCAGGATCATTAGTCGCCGGCATCGCGATTAACAATTCAATCCATGGTATTGGCCTAGTTGAAGGTAGCCGCGTAACAATAGGTCGTGATTTTGGCTCAATGTTAGGCGACCCGAATGACCTCTCTCTAGTTCTTATGTTCCCACTCGCCTTTGCTATCAGCCAAGTGGTCACGACGGGAATTCCACTTTCAAAACGTATCATCAGTGTCGGTGTAACGGTACTTTTACTTGCTGCAGTCATTGCCACACAAAGCCGTGGTGGCCTGCTTGGCTCGCTTGCTGTTATCGGGATATTTGCATTTAAAGTGATTCGTTCAAAATCACTGCTGATTACTTTGGGGGCAATAGGAGCGATTGGTCTTTACTTTGTCGCAGGGATTTCAGATCGAGCATCAGGCGGCGCGGCTGAGCAAGGAGTCGACGAGTCTGCGATGGGGCGGATTTACGCGTGGGAAGCTGCTTTCAAAATGGCACTAGACAACCCATTAACCGGAGTCGGTTTAGATAACTTCTTTTCCAACTACTTCTTCTACAGTCCTCACTGGGATGGTTTAAATCACGCAGTTCACAGTACTTGGTTCGGCGTACTCGCTGAAACTGGATTTCTAGGACTGATCATATTTGTGATACTGATTACCTCGCTGATCAAAACGATACGTTTAACACTCAAACAACTTTCAGAAACCACCAACACAGTAGACCCAAATCTTAATGCTGCTGCTTACGCTGTATATGCAGGGTTAATCGGCACCATCGTCTCTGGTACTTTCCTGACACAAGGCTTCAATTGGCCTATTTATATACTCTCAGCACTGGTTGTTGCTATTGCGAACATCTCTCAAACTGCCTGTCAAAAAGAGAAAATCTAAAGACACATTCGTAACCAATTGAAAATTAGAAACTTATTAAATGGCACAGTATATGAAAGTACTTCTATATAACAAAATTGAGGAGTTTCATTATGACGTCAGTATCTATACATCAATTCAAACATTGGCTTAAGTTTCACCCCAATTCTCGAATTAGAAATGTGTTTTTCATTTTGAAAAATATAAGAAGCGCAGAACTACCAACTCCAAAAGTCTTTAATCGCTGCCTGTACCAAGGTCACAAGCTTGTCGTGAATATGGTGTCTGGCTTTACTCGATTCTTCTACTGGACACCAGCTTTCAAAGGTCGTGTCGCTCAATGTGGCAAACGTCTCTATTTGTATGGAGGCCTCCCTTTCGTTAGCGGCCCAGTACAAATTTCGATTGGCGACAACTGCTGTATCTCAGGCCACACGACATTTTCGGGCTGTACACAGCCACTTGAAGGCTTGGAACATCCATTACTGTCTATCGGTAATAATGTGGACATTGGCTGGCAATCCACGATTGCAGTCGGAGGTAAAGTCATTATCTCTGACAATGTACGTATCGCAGGCGGCGCTTTCTTATTTGGATATTCTGGCCACCCACTTGATGCAAAACGTCGAGCACAAGGTGAAGGCGATGACCCTCAGCAAATAGGCGATATTATTCTTGAACCCGATGTTTGGCTAGGCACCAATGTCACCGTTAAAGGCGGAGTGACCATAGGCGAAGGAACGGTTGTTGCAGCCGGAAGCGTTGTTACCAAAAGCATTCCACCGTTTTCAATCGCTGCAGGTAACCCTGCACGAGTCGTCGGTCACATTAAGTCCGTAGAAATTACCGAATCTGATGTATTCGATTCATTTGAAACTCGCGGAGGTGACCATGCGTGATTTAATCGTATTTGGTGAAGACTTTGGTGGCCTACCTTCATCGACTCAACATTTAGTACGTCACCTAGCTAAACAGCACAAAGTATTATGGGTGAACTCTATCGGCCTAAGACAGCCAAAACTATCATTTAAAGACATCACTCGCGCCTTTAACAAACTGATTGGTAGAAGTAATGCGGTTACTCAAAACATGTTAGATTCCCAAAATACCATTGATACTTCCAACCACGGAAACATCACGGTCATCAATTTAAAGACCATACCTGCGCCTGCTTCTAAGTTATCGAGAAAGCTAGCTCAGCAAATGATGTTACGCCAGTTGAAGCCAATTATTTCTGAATTGAACCTTCATGCCCCCATCTTATGGACTTCGCTTCCGACCGCTGTCGATTTGTGCGGACATTTAGGCGAGTCATCTGTGGTTTACTACTGCGGTGATGATTTTAGCGCCTTGGCTGGTGTCGACCATGACACTGTAGCGCAACACGAATCTAAGTTGATCGATAAAGCGTCTCTTATATTCGCGGCTAGCAAAAAATTGATGGATAAATTTCCAAATCATAAAGCACACTTGCTACCACATGGTGTAGACGTCAACCTATTTTCGACACCAGTACCAAGAGCAAAAGATTTACCAAGCAGCCATCGTCCCATAGCTGGTTTTTATGGAAGCCTATCTAAGTGGCTTGATTACGACATGATTGAGCATGTTGCCACAGCAATGCCGGAATGGGACTTCGTATTCATAGGCCCCAATGAACTTGATACATTATCACTGCCTAACCTTGAGAACGTTCACTACTTAGGTCCTCGTCCACACCACACGTTGCCAAGTTATTCTCAGCACTGGGATGTTAGCCTATTACCTTTTGTTGATAATGAACAAATCCGTGCATGTAGCCCATTGAAGTTGATGGAATATCTCGCAGCAGGAACGCCAATTGTCACGACCCCTTTCCCTGCAATAGCACCTTATAAAAGTTACGTAACATCAGTAGAGAGCGCTAGGCAGATGATTGAGGCTCTCGATCAAGCTCGTCATTTTGAAAACTCGCCAGTCTCTGTCGTCGCGAAAGACAGCTGGCAGAACCGCGGTAACTTCGTTCATTGGATGCTGGAGCTATTATGAATAATCTGAAATTGCGGTTATTGTCAATCTTGAATGCAATGTGGCGCCAGCGCTACGTAATCGTACTGCCTATTCTAATTTTGCCTTTTGTAGGGTTTGGGGTCAGTAAATTAGCCCCGACCAAGTATGACGCGCATACGAGTATGTTGATTCAAGAAACGGCCAAAATGAATCCATTTTTGGAAGACCTTGCCGTTTCAACCATGCTTAAAGACCGACTCAACGCATTAAGAACACTGCTTCACAGTCGACATGTTCTTTATTCTGTGGCTGACGAACTGCAATTGACCAGGTCAGATATGTCAGAGTTAGAAAAAGAAGAGATTATCACTGACTTATCGCAACGTTTATCTGTGATTCAGCTTGGAAAAGACTTTTTGAAGATCAGTTTAACCTCTCATACTCCAGTTGGTATGGAACAAACCCTTCGCTCGGTTAGTGAGCATTTCATTGAGCAATTGTTGGCGCCTGAGCGTTCTTCGATTGAAGACTCAAGTAACTTTTTGAAAATTCACATCGATAAACGTCATATCGATCTTGAAAAAGCAGAAGAAGCATTGGCTTTATACATGAACGAAAACATGCAATCGACACCAGAGGTACAAAGCCAAAGTCTAAACCGCTTAGCATCACTCAAACAGAATCTCGCTGAAAAAGAGGCTGAATTATCCGGTGTTGAAAAAAGCTTAGGGTCTATCGATCAACAGCTTTCTAAAACCAACCCAGTAATAGGTCGAATAGAAGACCAAATCATAGACATTCGTAGTGAATTGACATTACTGCAAGCAAAATACACAAATAAACACAGTGCTGTACAGGCTAAAGTTCGCGAATTAGACAGGCTTGAGAAAGAGAGAACGACTTTATTAGAAGTGACGCAACCTGCCATGAACAGCGACCAACTTTGGGACATCGCGAGTAGCGCTACACTGAACAAACTATCCAATACTCAACCACTTTTGGTCACCCAGCTACATAGTCTACAGCTGGTTCGTGCTCGCTTCGAATCGTTAACTGAAGAGACAAAAAGCCTTCGTACTATGATCTTTGAGTTAGAACACAAAGCCAATAACTTCGGTGAAAATGCAAAAGAGATGTATCGTCTTAAACGACAAGTTGAAATCAAGCGCCAACTATACGATGAACTGACTGAGCGTTATGAAATGGCTCAATTAACGGGCTCACTGGGCGTGTTCGAACAAAACAAGCGTGTAAAGATTATCGATTTGCCCTTCACTCCGAGTATGAAATCAAACATGCCTACATTTATCTTCATTCTGGCTGGATTCGCTGCAGGTATAGGATTGGGGATTGGCTTAGCTATAGTGTTTGAGCTGTTCGATTCTTCAATCAAGCGCAAAGACGAAATTGAAGATATCTTGGGTGTCCCGGTGATAACAGTGATCCCTAAAATGAGTTAATCAGCCTTTAAAGTAAGACTCTTGCTTAGGTTTACTTCCTAACAACAAACGCTAACACTCGCTTGGCATTTTTCTTTTCTAAAGCTCAGTTACTTCCTGAAATCGGGCCAAACCTGCTCGTTATATGCCATCAATTCTCGATTGTTATTTCCATTTTTATTATTCCAATACCTATTCATTCATATTTTGTTTTGATTCCCATTTTGAGAAATCAAATACACAGATCACAAAATCAAACTAAGCCATTGATAAATAGTGCATATTTAATTGGCACGACTCCTGCTATCTAACTGTGTAGATAAGCGCTTTAACCGAATAGCTTAAAGCGAGGCGTCAGAAAGGAAAAAGAATAGTAACTAAGGCAGGGACCAAATTATGAATAACCAGTTAACGAAGCATGGCAAAAAGATCATACACGTTGTTCAGCACCTTGCTCCAGGAGGCTTAGAAACTTTGACGTTAGATTTGTTGCGCCTCGCTAAACCAACAGACCAAGTGTTGATCGTGAGTTTAGAAGGCACAAAACAAGAGTCGATAAACAACTGGCCTAAATTGGAACAGTACAAAAATCAAATCGTCTTCTTAGATAAAGCTCCAGGCGTACAATTCAATATCATCATCAAACTGATTAAAGCATTTAATGGGATTCGACCTGATGTGGTTCATACCCACCACATTGGCCCTCTACTTTATGCAGGCTATGCAGCTCGCATTACCGGAGTTCCAACTCGAATTCATACTGAACATGATGCTTGGCATTTAAAGAATACCAAACGTCGTCGCTTACAAGCACTAGCGTTACAGGCTGCCCAACCAACATTGGTTGCCGATGCAACACGTGTTTACAATCAACTGCGTTGTGCCTTTTCGTATAAGAACATCATCACAATTAAAAACGGTGTGGATTGTGAGAGGTTCAAACCGATGTCAAAAGCAGACGCGAGAGCAAAGCTCAACCTGCCTACTGACAAACACATCGTAGGTTGTGCTGGGCGTTTAGAGCATGTGAAAGGTCAAGACCAACTGATTAAGGCACTTTCCCTACTTCTGACTAACACCGTTGTCGTATTGGCTGGTGATGGTTCAAAACGCGTTCAACTGGAACAGCTTACTCACCGTTTGAATCTTAGTGATCGTGTGATCTTCCTAGGGCTAGTTGAGGACATGACCTCCTTTTACGGCGCATTAGATACTTTCTGCTTACCTTCTCGTCACGAAGGGTTACCACTTTCAACACTAGAAGCCCAAGCGTGCAATATTCCTACCGTCGCGATGAACGTCGGTGCTGTCGATGAAACCATATGCCCACTCAGTGGCACGCTCGTTAAAAGTGGCAGCGTTGCGGGATTAGCGAGTGCGCTATTAGAAAAACAAAATGAACGCTTTTTGTCACCTCGTCGTTACGTACTCAACAACTTCGACATTGTAAAAATGGTTGCCTCTTATAATGACATATCAAAAGGAGCTTACGCATGATCGATTGGTTGCTAGCGGGACTTTGCTTATTTTCTGGAGCGTTGATTGTATACCATCACGCAGCCTACCCTCTATTGCTGCGTTGGTACGCTAAAAGCCACCCAGCGCGCCACGTTGAAGAGAGCCATCGTTGTTACAAAGACGAACAACAAGATTGCACACTACCAACCATTACCATTCTTATTCCGGCATTTAATGAAGAGCAATGGATAGCGGACAAGGTTCGTAACCTTGCATCATTAGATTACCCAAAAAAGAAACTGCAAGTCATTATCGCTTGTGATGGTTGTACTGATAACACGGTGGAGATTGCACAAATGACCATTCAAGAAGCGATGTGCAGTGATATCCACTTTGAGATACATGACCACAAAGTAAATCGAGGTAAAGTCGCGACTCTCAATGACGAAGTGACACAGATTGCCAGTGACATTACAGCACTAAGTGATGTATCAGCCCTTATTTCACTAGATGCATTACTTATTGCAGCTGCTCATTTTGAAAGTGACAAGGTCGGTGTAGTGAATGCAACTTATCAACTGTGCCCAACAGGAAACGAAGGAGAGAACACTTACTGGCAGTATCAAACCGCAGTTAAAGAGTCAGAGGCTTCATTAGGCTCTAGCTTAGGGTCTCATGGCGCATTCTACTTGTTCAGAACACATCTGTTTGAACCGCTTCCCCTAAACACCATCAACGATGACTTCATACTGCCTATGAAAATTGTCAAACAAGGTTACGTCGCTGAATACGAAACCCAAATGGTGGCATTAGAGTTAGAAGAATCAAACCTAGAAACAGACTTCAAAAGAAGACTCCGTATCTCAGCTGGCAACATGCAACAAGCGATTCGATTATTTGGCTTATTTAGCCCTAAATTCAAAGGTATCGCATTTGCCTTCTTCTCAGGGAAAGGGCTACGCCTACTGACCCCATATCTAATGATCGTGTGCTTAGTGTGCTCAATCTTACTTAGCCACTACCTGGTATTTAAGGGATTACTTTTGGCACAAATTTCCGTTTACACCATTGGCGTACTTGGCTGCATATTGCCAAAACGTTTAGTGAACAAACCTATTTCATTAATCTCATACTTGATTGTTGGACACTACGCCAACTTCATTGGTGGCATTCGTTACCTAGTTGGGCTAGAAAATTCACCTTGGACACGAGCGAATCATTGAGGACTTATTATGATGAACATTGAACAGCTATCTAACCAAAAGCTATACCAATACAAAATCTCAAGAGCTAAACGTACGTTCGATTTCGTAAGTGCTCTGTTAGCTCTAATTCTATTGGCGCCTGTATTTCCTCTAATTGCGATGGCGATTGCACTCACGTCTCGTGGTCCTATTTTCTACCGCCAACTTCGCGTTGGTAAATCAACACCACAGAAAATGGAACTATTTGAAATCATGAAGTTTCGTAGCATGTACGAAGACGCAGAAACTCGCTCAGGTGCAGTTTGGGCAACCGCGAATGACCCACGAATCACACCGGTTGGTCGATTCTTGAGAAAGACTCGTCTCGATGAACTTCCACAACTGTTTAATGTATTAAAAGGTGAAATGTCTCTTATTGGTCCACGCCCTGAGCGCCCTACTTTTTACACCAAACTAGAGAACGAAATCCCTTACTTTGCGGACCGCACTTATGGCGTAATGCCCGGTATTACAGGGCTTGCACAAGTGAACCAAGGTTATGACACCTGCATCGATGATGTACGTCGTAAAGTAGGTTTTGATCACAGCTACGCACTGAGTCTATGTTCTATGAAATCTTGGATTGCCGCTGACCTCGCCATCATTTCTAAAACTATCATCGTAATGGTCGACGGACGAGGCCGCTAAAAAATATGGTCTAAGGTGAAATTACAATCAATCTCGTCCAAGGTGATAAATAGAGCAGTCTGTCCACTGTGAACAAAAAGCCAGCTTTGATAATGAATTATCGGCCGGCTTTTCTCTGTTTGATAACAAGCCAACTAAAAGAACGCTTCGATTTTAAAATCCAATTGATATACGATGCCAACATACTGTTCTAAAAACGATTAAATGCCGTTGTTATGAAAATCGAAGATCTTAAGCTGTTCACCGCCGTTGTCGAGCTAGGTAGTTTCACTGCTGCAGCCAATGCTCTTGACCTTCCGCGAGCTAACGTTAGCCGTAGAATTAACGACCTTGAGAAGTCTCTCGGCATTCAATTATTCTTTAGAACGACTCGAAGCCTTTCCTTAACTAAAGCTGGCGAGCTCTATTACAAAGAACTGCTCAATGCATTAAGAGCACTCGACAAAGCAAACCATATTGCTTCCAACCTATCAGAAGTTGCACACGGACAAGTGAAAATAGGCCTGCTGCCTGAAACCAGCGACATCATGCAATCAACTCTATTTAAATTTCAAGATATGTACCCTAAGGTTGAGCTAGATATTCGCAATATTAGCAACGGTTTTGTCGACATGTACCGCCAAGGATTAGACCTGGCCATGCATGGCGGCACATTGAGTGACGCTAACGTAGTTGCACGTAAAGTCATGGATCTCCAACGTATTTTTGTCGCAAGTCCTGAATTTTTAGAGAAAGAAGGCAAGCCTTCAAGCTTAAGAGAACTCGCCAATTACCCATTTGTTTGCTTTAGATGGCCAAGTGGTGACATCGACAAGCGATGGGACATCAAAGATCACATCATCAAGGTCGAACCTTCGGTGGTGAGTGACAGCATAGGCTTCGTAATCGGCGGTGTAACACGTCACAGAGGTATAGCATTACTGCCAGAACTCTTGGTACGACAACAACTCAAAGGTGGGGCCTTAATCAACCTATTCCCTAACGAGGAGCTTCAAAAAGAAGAAGCATGGCTACTCTACCCTCAACGCAAAGCGTTAAGTCACTCCGCTCAACTTTTGATTGATTTTCTATTACAAGAGCTTCCAAATCTATAGCTATTGTAATGAATATTATGACAGTGTTTCGCGAATAGACTAGATTATCTAAACCTAACTGAAAGATAGAATTACTCCATAAATTGACAGGAGTAATCCATGAAGCCTATTTCTCAACGTTCGTCTATCTTTGAACAGACACCTATCCTTAAACATACGGTCATCGCACTAAGCCTGATCCCTCTTTTTGGCTGTAATGACTCTGAGGCGACGCTCCCTCAGAAGCAAACGCGACCAATTCAAGTTATTCAACTTGAGCCTCTTTCTCATCAGATCGAAAAATCCTTCACGGGTAAATTGCAATCATCAGAAACGGCAGGAGTGGCGTTTCGTGTACCTGGTACTATTCAAAATATGATGGTCTCGGTTGGCGATTCAGTAAAGAAAGGCCAACCGTTAGCACAACTCGACCCGCATGATTACCAAGTGGCATTGGAAGAGTTACAAGCTCGTTCTCTTGAAGCAAAATCTGCACACAAGCTAGCTAAGGCTGAACTTGGTCGAGTGAAACAAGCGATTGATGACAACGCGATTGCCGATGTTAATCTGGATCGTGCTATCAGCGGCTATGAAAGAAGTGAAGCCGCGGTTAAAGTGGTTGAACAGAACATACGCCGCGCAAAAGATTCGATTCGTTATACACAACTGCTTGCGCCATTCGACGGCGTTGTAGCGGCATCTAACTTCGATCAGTTCGAACAAGTCCTGCCGGGTATTTCAGTATTCACCATCCACAACCCTGATCAGCTTGAAGTTAAAATCCAAGTCCCAGAAAACTTAATTCATAAATTCCAACCGAATCAGACCGCTGGTATCAACTGGTATGGCTCAGAGGAAAAACTGATTGGGTACGCCACTGAAATTGCCACATCTCCTCACCCTATTAAGCAGACCTACGCAGTGACTTACCATCTAGAGTCAGCCGACAAATCTGTGTTGCCTGGCAAAGCCGTCACACTCACGACTCAACTTGGCGAACCAACCAATAATTTCTGCTTACCGTATTCAGCGATCGTGAATCCATCGGGTATCGAGCAAGTGTTCACCATTCAAAATGAACAAGCTCATGGCGTGACTGTAGACGTGGTTTCAATGTCTCAAAATACCGTGTGTGTAGAATCTATGCTCAACGATGGCGATTTCGTCGTGGTGAGTGGTGCTCAATACGTCATGGAAGGCCAACACTTCTCCGACATTCAAGTTAAGAGTCTATAGGTCAATCATGATAAATCTAGCTGATTTTGCGATCAAACAACGCACCTTTATCCTGTTTTTCACTGCATTGAGTATTATCGCAGGCCTATTTTCTTACTTTGATCTTGGCAAGCTCGAAGATCCAAGTTTCACAATAAAAACGGCTGTCGTAGTAACACTCTATCCTGGCGCTTCAGCGAAAGAAGTGGAACAGCAAGTTACTGATACCGTCGAGACCAAACTGCAAGAAATGGGATCATTAAACCGACTTCGTTCACTGTCTCGCCCTGGCATGTCGATGGTGTTTGTCGACCTCAAAGAGTCGCTTAATTCAAAAGCACTGCCACAAGAATGGGACTTGTTGCGTCGTAAAGTATCTGACATGAAGCTGTTGCTGCCTTCGACGGCACAGATCAGTGTCGTGCAGGATGAGTTTTCTGAAGTCTACGGCATGCTTTTCTCTATCCACAGTAAGGATGCTTCGCCTGCTGAATTACGACGTTACGCAGAAGAATTGCAACGTCGAATCAAAACCGTCGATGGTATCAAGAAGATTGAGTTACACGGTGTTCAACCACGCGTTGTTCACATCGATATCCCAGATGAAAGGCTGGCGCAATACGGTCTATCTATCACACAAGTTTGGTCACAGCTTAATACTCAGAACATGACTTTCGATGCAGGCCAGTTTTCAGCAGGCTCTGAGCGTATTCGTGTTCAACAGTCGAGCGAGTTTGGTTCATTAGACGACATCAAAAACTTGATGATTAAAGGCGGCGTGAGCGAATTAGGCACCAGCTTAATCCGTTTAGGCGATATCGCAGATATTACAATGGGCTACCAAGAGCCAATGATGACAGAGAACCGCTACAACGGCGTACCTGCAGTCACATTAGCGACGAGCCCTGTGACTGGCGTTAACGTGGTATCGCTTGGCGATGAAATCAATCAGATCGTCAGCGATTTTCAATCGACCCTGCCGTTAGGTGTTGATATTGCGACAGTTGCTAACCAGCCGGAAGAAGTTCAGAAATCGATCGACAACTTCGTAAGCAACTTGCTAGAAAGTGTCGCGATTGTATTCATCGTCCTATCGATATTCATGGGACTAAAAAGCGCAACCATTGTCGGCTCAAGCTTGTTACTGACTATCTTGCTGACGCTTATCTACATGAACATCGCGTCAATTGATTTACACCGAGTTTCGCTAGGTACCTTCATTCTTGCGCTTGGCATGTTGGTGGATAACGCCATTGTCATCACCGATATGATGATTGTGAAAATCAACAAAGGCGTCGACCGAACCAAAGCTGCAATTGATTCTGTTAAAGAGACCGCTACACCACTCTTTGGCGCGACAGTCATTGCTATCATGGGTGCGAGCCCTGTTATCTTTTCAAAAACCGATGCAGCTGAGTTCGCAAGCTCAGTATTCCTAATTATCGCCTCTTCACTGTTGTTGTCATGGTTTGTCGCAATGACGTTCACAGCTTTGATGTGTTGGTTCTTCATCAAGCCAGCTAAGCAAGCTGACAACACCAAAGTAAGCTTATATCGTAAGAGCGTAAACTGGACGGTAGATAATCCACTCAAAGCACTGACGGGGCTTATTCCGCTGATCTTGGTCACTGCATTGGCTATCCCGAATATTGCCGTTAACTTTATTCCACAAGCCGACAGACCCATTCTGTTCTTAGATTACTGGCTGCCAAATGGCGCCAAGGTTGAACAGACCTCAGAAGACATGAAGCGTATCGAACAATGGTTGTTAGAGCAGCCGGAAGTCGAGAGTATTTCAACGTACGTTGGTGCTGGCGCTCCTCGTTTCTCAGTGACCATTGAGCCAGAGCCGTTTGACTCAGCTTATGGTCAGATCTTGATTAACGCGACCGATTTCCCTTCACTCAGCCCGCTGATTGCGCGTGGCGACAAATGGTTAATGGAAGAGTTTCCAAACGCCGATCCTCGCTTTAGAAGCTTAAAGCTTGCGACTTCGGATAAATTCAGTGTTGAAGCGCGTTTTTCAGGCCCAGATATCGAGGTACTGCACGGCTTATCTGAACAAGCGAAAGCGATCTTTGCTCGACACCCAGACACCAAGTACGTTCGTGACGACTGGCGTCAAAAGAGCAAAGTGCTAGAACCCGTCATCAACCAAGACAAGATGCGCCTTGCGGGTATTAACCGTGCCGACATTGCATTCGCGATGAAACGCGCGTCAGAAGGCATGCCGCTAGGTCGTATGAACTTAAACGACGAACTGGTGACGATTCAACTGCGTGGTACAGAAAGCTCTATTCAATCGCTAGAAACTTTGCCGGTACGTTCTTTATTGGGCATCCACAGCGTTCCACTAGGTCAAGTCATTGACGGGTTTGAGCTTACAAGCGAAGAGACCATGATTTGGCGTCGTGACCGAGTAAAAACCATCACTGCGCAAGCTGGCGTTGGTCGTTACACAACTCCTGCAGCGGTAAGAAACTCCGTTAAAGAACAAATAGAATCCATTCACCTTCCACACGGTTACCACTTGGAATGGGGTGGCGAATATTACGACGAGCATAAAGCGGTCAGCGATATTCTTAAACAGCTACCTAAAGCGATGCTGTTGATGGTGATCATCCTAGTTGCGATGTTTAACGGCTTCAAACAGCCAGTGATCATCTTCACCACCCTACCGCTTGCGGCGACGGGTGCAACGTTCAGCTTGTTGCTGTTGGATAAACCGTTCGGCTTCATGGCGTTGATTGGCGCGGTAACCTTGACCGGTATGATCATCAAGAACGGCATCGTGTTGATGGACCAGATCGAACTTGAACGTAAAGACGGTCGCTCACTGTCAGACGCAATTAAAGAAGCCACCGTGAACCGCACAATGGCGATTTCGATGGGTGCACTCACCACGGCACTTGGCATGATCCCGCTGCTCAGTGACCTGCTATTTGACCAGATGGCGGCAACCATTATCGGTGGCTTGGCTGCAGCAACTGTGTTGTCTCTGTTTGTAATGCCTGCGCTGTACAAGCTTTTCTATCGAACTGAAGAGAAAAAGACTGTGGCTGAAGCCATTGAAGATGCTGTAGTTATGCTCGATGCGACGCCTCAATCTACAAACAGCAGCACTCCAACCTCATTCAACAAGGAGCAATAAACATGTATCCATTAACTAAGTTTAAAGTGGCTCCTATTGCTCTCGCCTTGTTGCTGACCGGCTGTGCCGTTGGCCCAGATTACGAAGAACCACAAACGACCATGGCTGAGACATTTCTATACAGCCAAGAAGGGGTGAACCAAGACGAACAGCACAATCATTGGTGGGCACAGTTCAATGATCCAACGCTCAATCAATTAGTGGCCGATGTTCAAAACCAGAACATCCCACTTAAACTGGCCGCCGAGCGAATCAACATGGCGAACTCATACAAAAGCGTGGTTGAATCATTCAAGGTTCCGACCATCAATGTCGGCGGCGGTTATTACAACTACCAACTGAGTGAGAACGACTCCCTACTCGGCCCAGTATTTGGCGCCTCTGATGCGGTTGAATCAGTAACGGGGATGTCGTTGCTGGAAGCGCAACACGATGGCGGGTTCTTAGGTGCTAGCATCGCCTGGGAAATGGACTTGTTTGGACGTATCGATAAGCAATCCAACGCGGCAACAATTCGAGTGGAACAAGCCGAGATATTCCAATCGGGTTTGAATACCTTGATCACTGCAGATGTCATTCACAACTACCTGCAATATCGCGGCGCTCAAGAGCGAAAAGCGATCGCACTAGAGAACATTTCCGACCAAAAGCAGACTTTAGAACTGGTCACCAAAGTGGTTCGTAGCGGCTACGGCTCGGAGTTAGATCTTGCTCAAGCCAAAGCCATGCTTGCCGCGACTGAATCCATTTTTCCTCAACTTGAAATCGCAGAGCAAGTTCACAAACAACGTATGGCAGTGTTGTTAGGCGAATCACTTAAGAGCGTGAATCAACGTTTAGAGAGTGAATTTACGTTACCGAGATTGAACGATGTTATTCCGACAGGCTTACCTTCTGACTTGTTAGAACAGCGCCCAGACATCCGAATTGCAGAACGAGAAATGGCAGCCATTAACGAAGAACTCGGCGCAAGCATTGCCAATCGCTACCCAAAATTCTTCCTAACGGGTACGCCAGGAGTAACTGCAGGAAGTTTTGATGACTTATTCAGTAGCGATTCATTCGGTTGGGCGGCATCTGCTGGCATAAGTTGGAATGTATTCGATGGTGGTCAAGGCGAAGCCATGGTTGAAATGAACGAAGCAAGGTTCCGCTCTGCAGCGCTAAACTATCAACACTCAGTTGATAGCGCCTTTGCGGAAGTCGATTCAAGCTTGTTTGCCTATGGCCGTAGCCAAGAAAACCAAAAGCGCATCGATGAAGCTACCCTTGCCGTCGATAACGCAGTGAGTAAAGCAAAGTCGCTATACAAAGCGGGCCTAGTCGATTACTTGTCGGTGTTAGACGCACAAAGACAACAAAAAGCGATGCAAGATCGCCAAGTGGCCGCCAAGCTTCAAACCGCCAATACCACGATTGCAGTGTATAAAACGTTAGGTGGCGATTGGAAAGTCGCTAATGAAACACAGAGTGTCGAATTAGCCCACGTTAACTAATCTTTCTGTTCTCAGCTGAACGATGCAATAAGCCTAATAAAAAATACCGCTGATATCGTCGGCGGTATTTTTGTTACTGAAAGTCGCTGTGGCAATTGTGCACCCATGTTTAACGGATACGTACCTTTCCTATTGGGTTTAAACGACTAAATCGGTATTTAGGGTAATAGACCCAAAACAGTTCTTCGTTCTTAGAGTCTTGAGCTATCAATAACTCAACCTCGCCAGAGTTAATAACAATACGTACTTTACTTTTTGACAAAGGTTTCGTTCTATTCATCGTTACGTAGTTATTACTTCTCAAAGAATCTAACAATTTAGATTCCTCAAACTCCTCATAAGCCTCCACAACGAAACTCGACACGCTCAGCTCTTCAGCGAGGATCTTTCGGATTTGATACTTCTGAGAGAGAAACAGAACGATACTGATTGCTGCGACTCCACTTAATAGAATCAACGCTTTTATATTTTTACGCCAGACCCCAACAAAAAGAGCTGAAAGTAAGCTTACAATAAAAACTAAGGAGGTAACCGTAAACCAAATATCTAAATAATCGCCCATAATTACCCTATTCACCTCAACCTAGTTTAAGTACCCCTGTTCATGTCTTCCGTGACGAAAGTGAACTATTTACGCGACAACCAGTGACTAGGAATTAGATGCATCGTTGCTGTCTGTATCTACGGTTTTGATCAGAGGACCTGCGCACTCGACAAAATCACCGATATCAAAAGTATCTGGCGCATCCGCTCCCCCCGTCACACCAAAACTGCCTTTCACCGTTGGATCCTTCTCAGTCTTATCTACGTCTAAAATGATCTCTACTTTATACGTGTGACCGTCAGGAAGAAGTTTGGCACACTCTTCCAGTGTTGAAGCGGTAGCACTCATGCTGAAACCGAATAAACACATCGCAAGTACACTACTTTTCATTTTCAACATCATAAAACCTCTCGAAGACTATAGATACATCATACCAATAACCGGCTCATCTTCACGGGAATTACCATAAAACGTCTAAAAAACATAACGTTGGTTATCTTTTAACGCTATTTTGGCGCTTCTGACTCTGTAAAATTGGTTTTAAAAGTGAAGGCATACGGTGTATCACCGATTTCTCTGAGGTGTTCAAGTCGCTCTATCGCTTCTTCGAGTGTGGGAATATGGTCTTCTTCGATCCACCAAAGAACATAAGTATCTTCAGGTAAACGATGAAACCAGTCCCCCTTTCGGCGCATGAAATCACGATGATGCGTGCGGAACATGAAGTTCTTTAACGAATCCACAGAGTCCCACACCGACATGTTCACAATCATATTAGGATCATCGAAAGCTTGGATGTTGGTGGCGTCACCAGATTCATCTTTCAGACGCCAAACGAACCCTTCACTGCTTTCTGCAATTCCATTGACCAACTCTAAGTTATCGACAAACTCTTTTATTTCCGGCGCATCTAACGGGTATTTTGCCAGAGCGATATTTAACTGAGCTAATTTCATAACGTTTCTTCCTTGATAAATTATGAGTAAATTTTCCTAGCAAGCCAACTGACTCTTATAAAACTAAAGAACAGCCACGCCTTCAACTTCAATCACTGAGTTCACATTAGCGCGCTCGATTATCTTGAGCAGCGTCGTTTGGATTAGCTCATTATCTCGGATTTCGCTTTCACAAGAAAAACGTTCTTCTTGAACACCATCGCTCTCACCCAGCATAAATTGAACTGCGACTTCCGTTGCGAGATCTTTGGTCGTTCCGTAATACGCTAACGTGATTTTTGGATATCCGTTGTCGCCTTTTTTAACCTGCTTTGCGATACGTTTTTTAGCTTTATCTAAATTCATACAACTTCCTTTTAAGGCTGAAACTAAAATGAACAAACGTCTGATATTTATTAGCTTTACTATAAAGCATTACCACATTCACGACATGATTTAATGGATGACAATCCACTTTTTCTTCCGTTAGTTTTTCCACAAGAACCACAAAATTTCAAAGAGTGGACATTGTAAATAGACATTAAAGTAACCAGCGGAATCCAGACCAACAATTCTGGCCCATTACCACCAGAGCAATAGATAAAACCAATCGAAAAGATACCGAACATAACAGACTGCAAAGTCCACAATGTTTGTTTGTACTTTGCATCTTTGATAATAAAAAATGTAAAAAGGCCGATTAAACTACTGATAACCCCATAAACCGCAAATCCTATAAAGGCTTCTTGTTGATTCATAACTTTCCCTGTCCACATACCACTTTACGGTCCGAGCAACGTCACTAACCTAAACCATAAGACGTTAAACACTAACCTACATTAAACGAGAAGTGCCAAGCCTTGTAAATCAGTGGCAGGCGTACTTTTTAAATTCTAACCACATTCAGTTAAGCAGCTGACAACACGTAAGAATTACGCGCCAAGAAGCGGTAGATGCTTCCGTTGCTGATAAGTTAAGGCTAGCTCTAAGCACTGCTTGATTGGTGCTTTGGACAGTGGTTCTGTTAGGTTCAAGACGATTGCCCTATTACCTTGAAAGGCCAGTGTGCCATCGTGCAATTCTCTGAATGTATCGATTAGCTTTGTTTGACAGTTAAAGAACAAGTAATAGTTGTTTGGTGATTTCAATTTCCAGTCGATTCGAATTGGACTGCCCGTCTTAACGCTGTAACTCGGCTCACCCCATTTCAGAGACTCTTCGACTTCACCTAATTCCAAATCAGAGCAAAGCTCAAAGATTAACGAACGCAACTCTTCAAGCCGAGGTAGAACATCATCTGGATACTCGTCGAAATGTGTTTTGATTGCTTGGTCCATTGAACCTCCGATCCACTTGTTGCGATATTAAGGAGCTGCTAACTCAAACTATGTTTGACTACATACCTTATTGAGCTTCCTGTTGAACCCAAATAATATTTTCATTTGAAGTTGGAACCTCAAACCAAGACCAAAACAAATCTAACATTGCAGGTGTCATTTCATAAGACTTACCATTCAATTCCGAGTTGCGGCTAAATGCTCTTTGCTTACAAGTCTCAAACGGAACATCAAGGTAGTGAACTTCGCTGTCCACACCTAGGTTTGATGCCCAGCTTGTAAAAGAATCCCGGTCTGATTTACGCCAAAAACCGAAGTCAAAAATCACCGGAACACCCAAGGAAAAGAGCTGCATTGCAGAGTCCTTGAATAACCCTTGTAACGTAGCCAGCCGGCTATCAAAAACTTCACGCTCCATATGCTCGCCATACAAAGGAATCATCCACTCATCAATCGAGACACGAAAGGCGCCATGCTTTTCTGCAAGTGCTTTAGAGTAAGTCGTTTTACCCGAACCGATAAAGCCACATACGAAGTAGATTTTAGTCATGATTCCTCTTTTGCTCATAGGTAGAGTTGCAGTGTGAACACGCTGACACCAAGCCTAAGCACTACCATAAAACTGTGGATGCCAAGCGTCAAAATTTATTCTTCAAAGCGTTCTTGTCCGCAAATTCTCGTACACAGTGTCATCATTGTTTCTGATACAGGTTGTCCTTCTATAAGGTAACAATCTGTCACTTCTCCAATCACTTCGAAACCACATTTCAAATACAAATTTTTTGCAGGAAGATTATTCGAGAGAACATTGAGATCTAACCAATCGACACTTGGGCTTTCGTTACAAAACTCAGTCACGCGCTTAATCAGTTCTACACCCAACCCTTGCTTTCTTAGACTTGAATCAACACCCATGCCGAGAAGCACACGATGAAACTTATACTCTTCACCGTAATGACGTAGGTCTACATGACCAAACACTCGTTCATTAGAGTCTTTGATTACCCAGAGCTTTCTCCAGCCATGTTTACCAAGGCTTGCCTCAAAACCATTTCGAAACTTATCTTTAAATTGTTCTGAAACCACACAATTCTCTTTAGAGAGCGGTTGGAAAAGTGGAGAATCATCATCCGCATTTTCAAGAAGCTGCGCTCCTATATACTCGAAGAATGACTCTAGATCAGACCGACTTGCTTCCACTATTCTCACGCAGTCTCCTTTTTACGCATGATTATCTCTTTTAGAACGGTACCAATACTGCTAACTACAAACGTAAAAGCAGACACCACAATTGACCCATAACAATCAAACGCACCATCTGTCATAAAAAAGTACTGATAGATCGCAAAACCAGATCCAATACTTACAGCTAACTGCATATTTCTGAATATTAGTTGTTTCATGTTTATTTCCTCGCAGCAAACAACCGAGTAAGTAACGCGACCCTCTACCTAAACTAAAAACACTTAAACTGAAATCAAGCGTTGAGCACCGTTTTAATTGCTTCGTTATGTTAGTACTCTCGACATGATGACAATATCTATTAATTCATCTTCGACGAGTACAGCTTTACGCTTTGTACCTTCGATTTCAAAACCAAAGGATTTGTACAACGCCAGTGCCGCTTTGTTGTTAGCGTGAACTTCTAGTTCAAGGCGAGCTAAATCGAGTTCATTCTCACAATAAGATAACAAGTGCCCCATTAAGAAACGACCAACACCTTTACCTCGTGACGCTTTGGCAACAACAATACCAAAAGACGCTGAATGCTTGAGCCTTGGTTTTTCAGTCGTGATAATAGCCAAGTGCCCAAACACTTCTCCACCGGTTTCAACAGCCACGAAATTGTGCTGGCTACCATTGAACATTAAGTCGAATTCTTCCCGTTTTATGTCGGGTGAATAGCGATTGTTGTTAACTACTTCCTTCTCAATATAAATATCATACAAGGCTGATAAATCAGCTGGACTCATTGCTCTAACTTTCATAAACCACCAGAATTATAAACAGAATAAACGCCCTACCAGATAACGAACAACGTGACCAACGCACTCAAACTTACCACCAAAAAAAACTGCCAAGCGTTAGAAGTCCATTTGAGCAATTTGTTAGGTAACGACTTCTGCTTCTGCCCGGTAGTTTTCCAACTTACTACGAACCAAGTTTGATAAGTTCAAATACCGGTCAGCTCCATTCTTTGGTGGTTTCTCTGGTCTCTCAAATGAAGAAGGGTCTTTCAGTTCTTCACTTTCCCAGAATTGATCGCCAGTTGAATCAAATGGGGTACCATTAGGTAACTCGTTTGAGTAATGAAAGCCAACTTGTTCTCCACGCAAGAACACCTTCCATAGCACTAGCTTTCCACCAAAATAGTCGTTAATTATTAGTGAAGATATTCCACATTGTCCGCGGCTTGGATTGGATGGAGTCCAGTTTTCAGGTTCCTCAGTGCTTTCTAAGGACCAGCTTTCCTGAAGAGCTTTTAGTACATCATCTATACTTGGTTTCATATGTTCGACTTGCCATTTCTTAGCTACCTAACGCCCTATTAAGGGGTGAGCAACGCAATACCGATGCCGCCGCATACCACCTTAATCACTTAAACCAACGCATGGTAAAAATGCCACGCGTTGCGAATCCCTTTTGAACAGTTTGTTATAACACAGTTGTAATCAAGGATACGGCAATTGCCAATATTGCGAGCATAGTAGTCAATCTGAAGTTTAAAGCTCCCTCAACTTCGGTAATCCCCCGCTCAAAATTAGATAAACTTTGAACAAAGATTTCGCGAGATTTGGATACAACTGACAACTCTGCTGCAAGTCTCTCAGTTTCTGTTGGACCAGCTGCAGGCGGAAAAGAAGCTCGCTTAATTAAGAAGTGTTTCGAGTAGCTCTCATCTCCCTCGTACAGCCAAGCATAAAACTCGGAGATTCTAGACTGTGCTTCTTTAACACTTTGCTTACTAAACATGTCTACTAGAGTTCTTTCTTTTGATGTGAGGCGCTCTGAAGCACTTTTTATTTCCTGAGATTTAGTGATATAGAATGAAATTAGTTTATTCAATTCATCCACAATTATACTCCTGTGTTATAACGCTAAGCTAACCCGCACGAAACATTGGCATAAACTTTTTGCGAAGCAAAATTGCCAAGCGTGAAGTGTCGGGTTGAGCGCCTTGTTAAGTTAATTTACCAGCTGCTATTACATAACTGCCTTTCACAAGGCACACCATCATTATTTCCATCAATCTGAACATTGGGGCAATTAGCTAAATAAAATTTTGCTTCATCACAGGAAACCATGCTGCTGCAATGAGTTTTCCCTTCACAAACGAAACCCATTTCTTCATAAGCAGGGTACAGTTTAGGCTTAATGACAAAAGCATAAACGACTGATGCAAATCCAATTAGTAATAGTAAGCTGACCAGAATAGAAGCAAATGATTGTTTATCTTGAGGGTTAGGTTGCACACCAACTAAAGAAATGGATTTAGCACTTTGCTTACCTTTTTCCATTACAACCTGAAATAAGACAGAATCACCCACTTTTGGTCTTCGATAGCCTTTTTCAAATTGAGAGATATGTGCAAATACGTCTCTTTTAGAGTCTTTCGAGGATATAAAACCAAAACCTCTATCATCATTCCAACGTACTATTTCACCCTGCATATAACTTCCTATTTCAATATCAACTTAACGCCCTGTTAAGGTGTGAGCAACGCAATACCGAAGCTCCCGCATACCACCTTAAACAATAAACTCAACGCATAGCAAAAATGCCAAGCGTTGCGAATCGCTCTTAAACAGATTGTTATAGCTCGGTTACACCTTTACACTTTCCAACTACAAGCTGTCGCGAGCGGTTGAATTTTTTCATCAAGTTTATCAAGGTCAAAAGTAACCGTTTTTGTATTCTGGTCTTTGAATTGTACAACTAGTTTCTTCTTACCTATTAGCGATTTAATAAGAGCGATATCATTTCCAGCGTAAAAAAACGCTTTCTTATCAGTTGATAATGACCAGCTATTTGTTACTGCGTCTTGGCTATCTATACGATGTGTTACTGATAGTTGATTGTTACGATCCCCTATTAAATAACCGCCCCAGTTGACGTAGAGTTCAGTTTTATCATTTAAGCACCGTAACGTCAGTGTAGCCTTTTTGCTGTATGGACCAATGTCACCATCATTGACTAAGTAGTAATTGATGAAATCAGTAATTTTGTCCTTTGAATCCCAACCAGTCCAAGGTCCGAAATATTCTCGACTCCATTCGTCTAATTCTTGCTTTTTAACCAAGCCATCTATATACCCTGATTTGAAACCAGATTGGCTCAAAGGATTCATGGAGAGTGCAATTATACCCGCAGCCAGTTTTGAAGAACCACTTTCACCCGCTTTTTGACCTTGCTTATACCCGTAACCATACAAACCAGCAGGAACTGCAATAACTAGACAAACTAACGCGACTAAACTTTTTTTCACTGAAGCCTCAAAGAGAAATAAACATGATATGCAATCAATTTTACCGTATTGAAAATCTAAGAGCTAATGTTTATTCGATAGAGCTATAACGCCGCATTAGGTGTGAGCAACGCAACCACCAAGTCTAAATCACTGCACCGTAAACACGAAACCCAACCTTGAACTGGAAATGCTAAGCGTTGGGAATCCGCCTTAACGCTTGTTATGTAAGTTATTTTTCAGATTGCTGATCCAAAAACGTGTCCAAAGCATCAACTAACAATTGTGCATCACTCAAACTTCTAGTGCGCAGTACGTGCTTTATTTGACTTCCATCTGCACGATACAAAGTGACTACATACCATTGCTTAAATTTACGAGTCCAATCAAGTAACTTAACTTCTGATATGTCATCATAATACACTCTATCCGCTACACTTCGTGTGGTGCTATTGAAGCTTGAGTAAACAATGCCACTGGTTACTTTCCCACTTGAGTATGTACCAAAATCCCATCCAAAATAATGTTCAGTGATTACAAAATAATTAGGTTTCCAAGCTCTATGCTGAGTCATTATCATGCGATCAATTAACATTGGAGCATCTTCAGTTGGAACTTTATTGGACTGATATTGCATAGGGGTTGTTCCACAGCCAGCTAAAACTACAGAAACGAAGATCAAGAAAAGTAAACGCATTTTATGACACCGAACAAAAAGGATGGCATATTATATACTGCATTTCAGGCTATGTTAATCCGAAAGTACATAACGCCGCATTAAGGTGTGAGCGACGCTTGGCTATACTTGAGCGAAGCGAAACTGCCAAGCGTTGCGAATCACTCTTAAATGCTTTGTTATGTAGTTTTGCAGAAATATGCCTTCGCCTCTTCTTTTGCGCTCCCGTTCAAGCTTTTATAAAACTCTCCACTTTTGAATACCTTACACTGCCGCTCAAAATTGACCATTTTATCGCTACTGCCTATTACTATGACTTTGATTGGCTGAAAACTTGCGAAGCAAAGGCACGCTGTTATGAACCACGCTGTTTTTTTGAAGTGTTGAAAACCCATCAATTTGAAGATTGGATTAACTAGCAGCCTAAATGGCCACCAAACCAATACGATCAATATGTAAATTAACCAACCGAGGTGTGAGAATGACTGCTCAGGGAACAGCCCCTTAAGCAGAATATCTCCGTAGCTCTTTACAAATAGTAATCCTAAAAGCAAGCCATATAAAGCATAGATACGCAACCCATGAGCAAATATTTTATAAGAAATATCTTTGTAGTATTTAACATTACCTACTCGTAAACAGTACCAAACGGTAAAAACTGAAGATAATGTGGCTGCATATACAATACTATTAGCAATATAGATGCCGACTGTGTGAGCTGGGTTAAATACTGAAATTGTCTTGAATACAGCCCAGGACTTTTCAACTAAAGCAAAAAATACACACGCGACTGACAAGAATCCTAATGCGTTAAGTATATCAACACCAGAATGCTGAAGCTGAGTTGAGCAAGCATAACTATTGTCTAAGATTGGATTTTTGATAAATCCAATCATTCGTTTTCTAAACTCTGGAAAAGGTATTTTATCCAACACTCTTACCAAAATTTGTCGATAATTGTTCATACTCTCCATACTACATAACGCCCTATTAAGGGGTGAACAACGCTACCACCCAACCTAAAACATTGTGCCATAAACACTAAATTTGAAGTAGAAGCAAAAATGCCGAGCGTTGTGAATCCCTCTTAAATTGCTTGTTATAGCGCTTTGAACGCTTGATAAGCCGTTGCTATCGCTTGAACAACACCGACAACTACTAAGCATATCGTCAAATATTTTATATGTTTTGCTTGATGAACATTATCTTGATGAACTTGCTCTTCTCGTTCCATACGCTCGATGGTCTCAATTGCTTTAGGTCCTAGCTTAAACCAGCCATTATCTTTTTCACGAATCAACTCACCAGTCTCCGCCCATGACTCTAAGCAGAATTTAATGAAAGATAAGTCACGGCTTTTGTTGGGGTGATACATCCATTTCTTCCCTTCAAGGTAACCCATTACATTAAGGTGATGAAACCTAGCACGACTTTCACTTAGTTGCTTTTCTACTATGATTTTTAGAATCATATGACGATCTTTTTTAATCAAAGGCTTCGCATTGAAATCAAATTGCTTTCTGTACAACCAACGATATTTTGCTCTTTTCAAGCCAAGCAACTCTATGAAAAATGCTTTAATTAAGCCATTCGTACGAATCCCTACAAAATGATATTGATTCAGTACATATATGTCATCATTCAATTCCGCCAAACGGCGATAAGAATAGCATTTTGTCCCACGCGTACCCTCAGAGCGATCTTTGACTTGAACCAAGAAGCCTCTACTTAATTCGGACAGCACCAAATATTCTTTTTCTGAACTTCGGGAGTCCCAACGAATTTGGAAATAGCTAGTTTTAATATTTTTGTTAAAAAAATATCGAACAATAAACTTGTATAAACAGGTCAATAAATTCAATTTCCTAAGTACCTCTTTATTTTGCGCTATAACGCCCTGTTAAGGTGTGAGCAACGTAATACCGATGCTCCCGCATACCGCCTTAAACACTAGACACAACGCATAGTAAAAATGCCGCGCGTTGCGAATCACTCTTAAACAGATTGTTAGGCTAATTTCTGTCAACAACTTTCGCTTTGCTAATGCCATTGCCTCGCAAAAAGTCTTTAGAACCAAAGAATTTTGGAGACTGTACAAACCAAACATGGTCTAAGAATTCCAAAGCTTGTTTAAACTTTTCGCAATTTTCGAGAGACCGTAACGCCATAAAGTCTTTTTCATGCGCAGGAGGTCTAACAAATCTGTCTCCAAACTGCTCAAGACCAATTAACTCTCGCTCTTCTTGAAAATCAATATTTTTAGAATGAGCAACCGCGTTGCGGAATGTGACCATATTAGCGACCGTTTGACGATAAGGAGCAACTAAATCATCTGCATCAACTTTCAAGCGAGATAAGAGCCAATCAAACTTTGTTTGTATTGTAGCGTTGCCAAAACTTTTAAATTCCGATTTTTTCGTAAAAACTTCTTTACCGAATGTATTTAACTTGGATTCCATGGCAAAACAATAAAATGACATCGCGGGAATTAACTTTTTAAAGCGATAACCATCTTGCTCCGTTTTTGCCTCATTATATAAAGTAATAGCAATTGACTCTAAGTAGCGATCATTAACTATCGAACCTTCAATCTTATTCATAATCTGAAGTTGTCTCCTATTACCCTAACAGTTCTTAGACAGAAAAATTCTGCATTTAAATACAGAATCATTCTATCTAGTTTCATATGAGCGGAACTCTACCACAATTAATCACAGTATTTCAGTGACTTAAAACATAGATAGGCTCATTGAATGACAAAATGCAGAATATTTCCATATAGTATGAATTTCGTAAAAAACCGAACTACTGGATATAAAAACAGTAACTGTGCGCATACCCCAAACACAAAAAAGCCTGCCATCTATGTGAACATAAATGGCAGGCTTTATACGTTAATTAAACTTGTGAGTTACTAGCTTACGCCGCTTCGAATGCGAGGGCTTTCTTCTCTACTTGGCGGAAGATCAGCGTTAGTATGCCGTTTACTGCTAAGTAGAATGCGCCAGCAATGCCGAACACGGTGAGCGTGTCGTAGGTTTGGCCGTTGATACGCTGAGCGTAGCCCATCAAATCCATGATGGTGATGGTGCTTGCCAGTGACGTGCCTTTGAAGACTAGAATCACTTCGTTTGAATAAGCTGGAACTGCGCGGCGTAGTGCGTATGGCAGTAACACTTTAAGCGTTGCGATTTTGTCCATACCTAGTGCGCGACACGCTTCCCACTGCCCTGCTGGAATCGCGTTGAATGCACCTCTGAACAGTAGCGTGCTGTACGCTGCGGTGTTCAAAGCCAACGCTAACATCGCGCAGAACCAAGGTTGGCTTAACCATGTCCATAGGAAGCTTTCACGAATCCAATCAAACTGACCCGGGCCGTAATACACCAAGAAGATCTGGACCAGTAATGGTGTGCCGGTGAACAGCGTAATGATGCCACGTGTTAACCAGTGAATCGCAGGTATTCTTAGGATTAGCGTTACCGTCATCAGCAGTGACAAGATACAACCAACCAGCAATGAAGCGCCTGTGAGTTGAAGACTGGTCACTAAGCCTTCAAGCATTTGAGAGAGGTATTGTTGATTCATGCCATTGCCCCTTTGTTACCCAAACCTTGAATAGAGAACTTACCATCAATCACTTTTACTGCTCTTTGCGTAATCAATGTGATGATTAGGTATATAGCTGCTGCCGTTGCGTACCAAGTAAATGCTTCGTGCGTTGCTGCTGATGTTAGTTGTGCTTGTTTCAGCAAATCCGTTACGCCAATCAGCGATACTAGCGCGGTGTCTTTCAGTAACACTAACCATTGGTTGGTTAACCCTGGTAGTGCGTGTCTTACCGCTTGAGGTAACACGATACGAAAGAATGCACGAGACTGAGGAATGCCAAGCGCGCTTGCGGCTTCTCTCTGCCCTTTGCTTACTGCTTTTAGTGCGCCACGCAAGGTTTGCGAAGCGTAAGAAGCAAAAATAAGTGACAGTGCAACAACACCAGATAAGAACGGGCTCACTTCTATGAAGTCGCCAGTGATCATGAACAGAACTTGTGTCGAACCAAAGTAGATAAACAGTACGACCAGAATTTCTGGTAAACCACGAACAATCGTCACAAATGCAGTCGTTGGCCATTTGATTGCAATACGACGAGACATCTCACCACTCGCAAACAAAACTGCTAGAACCAATCCAACCAATAGGCTTACGAACGCAAGCTGAACAGTCATCCAGCTTGCTTCGACGAGCCCTAAAGAGTAACCCGTTAATTCCATAAATTACTTACCGAAGTACTTGTTGAAGATCTTGTCGTATTCGCCGTTCGCTTTCACCGCTGCAAGTGCAACGTTAAGCTGGTCTACAAGTTCTTGGTTGCTCTTGTTTACTGCGATACCAAAGCCGTTACCGAAGTACTCTTGGTTTGTTACTTGGTCGCCAACGTACGTTAAGTTGTCTTCTTTCTTGAACCATTCAGCTACAACAGCTGTGTCACCGAATACAGAATCGATACGACCATTCTTCATGTCGATGAATGCATCTTGGTAGCTTGAGTAAGGTACCGCTGTTACGCCAGTCATTTGCTCAAGTAGGTAGCTCTGGTGAGTAGAACCGTTTTGAACACCAACACGCTTACCTTCTAGTGCTGTTTGGTCTGCTACTTTTCCTTCAAAAGAGATGAATGCTGCAGAGTTATCGTAGTAAGCGTTAGAGAAGTTCACTTGTTGAAGACGCGCTTCAGTGATGTCCATTGCTGAGATCGCTGCATCGTAACGTTTGAATTTAAGAGCTGGGATCAAGCTATCGAATGCTTGGTTGTGGAAAGTACATGTCGCTTTCATCTCTTCACAAAGTGCGTTTGCTAGGTCTACGTCAAAACCTTGGATTTGGTTGTTCTCGTCCATGAATTCGAACGGTGCGTAAGTCGCTTCCATTGCGAATTTGATTTCTTCTTGAGCTGCTGCGTTGAAAGAAGCAAGGCCGATAAGTGAAGCTAGTAGAATCTTTTTCATTTTGTTACTCCGAATACTGTGTAATTGCGGCCTGTAGCCATTCTTATAATTTGAGTGATGTTGTGTTTAGCTAAATCTAGTGAGTTAACTTGTTTTTATGAGTGACTTAGTGAGTCAAATACTCAGCAAACTCAGGTGTCTTAGGATTAACGAATGAATCGCTGGTACCGTGTTCAACGATGTACCCTTTCTCTAGGTACAGAACGTGGCTAGCAATCTTCTTCGCGAAATCAACTTCGTGCGTCACGACCACTTGGGTAATGCCCGTCCCGCTCAATTCTTTAATAATGCTCACGACTTGATTGGTGATTTCAGGATCAAGCGCCGCTGTTGGTTCATCAAACAACAACACATCTGGTTTCATCATCAGCGCACGTGCAATTGCAACACGCTGTTGTTGACCACCGGACAGTTGAAGTGGCCAAGCGTCTGCTTTGTCGGCAAGTTGAAGTGTCTTTAGTACTTCTTGAGCTTGTTTAATCGCTTCTTGCTTATCCAAACCCGCAACTTTGGTTGGTGCTTCAATCAAGTTTTCTATCACTGTCATGTGTGGCCATAAGTTGTATTGCTGGAACACCATGCCGACTTTACGACGAAGTTTAAGCCCCTGCTTCTCTTGGATTTGGCTTGAAAAGTCGAATTGCTCGTTCGCAATGTCTAACTCGCCGTTGTCCGCGATTTCTAGCAGGTTCAATACACGCAGTAATGAACTCTTGCCCGCGCCGCTTGGGCCAAGCAATACCAAGGTTTCGCCACTTTCACAGTCGAAACTGATGTCGTGAAGAACTTGGGTATCACCGTATGATTTGTTGATGCTCTTTACTTGAATACTCATGCCACAATACTGCATTAATTGTCATTTGTTGGTTATTCTATTCAATCCGAGGTTTTATGCAAGAAAAATGTATAAAAAACTACTTTGTTGAATTTTTGTAACAAATATTGCACAAAAAATAGTCGCTATGACTGGTCTTACAACCAAAAGTTGCAAGTCATTGATAAAGTTAATATCGAGACAAAAAGCAAACGTTTTGCCATCAATTTATAAATCCTAACTCGATTGATAACTTATGAGCACACTCTCCTATCAATGCCAATTTACTTGCATAAAAATTAGAGTTAAATGCCCTACTTCCCTCTCACAATGACTGGATCAGAATGCTTAGTTTTCCTTTAAGATCGTTTCGAATTATTCACTTAGTGGTGAAGAAATATTGGAAATTGAGTTTCCTAGTGAGCGTCACAGCGCAATAAATGCTTTAATGGGTTCTATTCTCAACAACAATTACTTCCCAGCGAACAACTCGCAGTACAGGTAATAAGTAATAAGTAATAAGTAGTAAGTAACAAGCCATCTATTTTTAAAGCGACAACACATTAAGGCAGTCATATGCAAAACGATGTCTCTTCTACGCTCGACTCAAACCAGCGACAGACTCAACGATCGACTCAACAAGCGCCAGAACCCAAACCTGAGAAGAAAAGCCTCAGTATTCTGTTCGAGCTCAGTAAATTCATTCAGCCTTATAAAGGTCGTGTTATTGCTGCGTTGATCGCGTTGATCTTCACAGCGAGCTTAACCCTTTCAGTCGGACACGGTATTCGTCTTCTGATCGACCAAGGTTTTAGCCAACAATCACTCTCAGATTTAGGCAGCGCAATTCAGTTCATCATGGTCGTGGTCGTATTGATCTCGATTGGTACTTTCTTCCGCTTCTATTTGGTTTCTTCTGTTGGGGAGCGTGTGAGTGCAGACATTCGCTTATCGGTTTTCAATCATGTTGTGACACTGCACCCGAGTTACTTTGAAACTAATGGCAGTGGCGACATCATGTCACGTATCACCACAGACACGACGCTATTGCAAAGTATCATTGGTTCATCGTTCTCGATGGCGATGCGCAGTGCGTTGATGTGTATTGGTGCAATCATCATGCTGTTTGCGACCAATATTAAGCTGACGCTGATTGTATTGGCCTCGGTGCCGTTTATCTTGATTCCTATTCTTGTGTACGGGCGTCGTGTGAGGGCCCTCTCTCGTCAAAGCCAAGATTCGATGTCTGATGTGGGTTCCTATGCAGGTGAAGCAATTGAGCATATTAAAACGGTTCAAAGCTACAGCCGAGAAGAGCAAGAGAAAGCGTCATTCGCGGTAGAAGTGGAAAAGGCTTACGAGATCGGTCGCCAGCGTGTAAAACAGCGCGCGATTCTTATCTCCGGCGTTATCGTGATTGTATTCAGTGCTATCGCAGGCATGCTTTGGGTTGGCGGCAGTGATGTCATCAACGGCACCATGTCGGCGGGAGATCTGGCTGCGTTTGTGTTCTACGCAATCATGGTTGCCTCGTCATTAGGTACGATTTCAGAAGTGATGGGCGAGCTGCAACGTGCGGCAGGCGCTACCGAACGATTAATCGAGATTCTACAAGTCGAAAGCCACATTGTTGCGCCTGTAGAAAATCCAACATCACTAGATAACGTGACACCAGAAGTCGCTTTTGAAGATGTGACCTTCTGTTACCCATCCAGACCCGACCAACCCGCAACAAGTAACCTCACGTTAACTGCGCATGAAGGCAAAGTGTTGGCGTTAGTTGGTCCATCTGGTGCAGGTAAAACTACCCTGTTCGAACTATTGCAACGTTTCTACGACCCGCAAGTGGGTAAAGTGACGTTAGGCGGTGTTGAACTGAATCAGTTTGATCCTAACGAGCTAAGAAAGCAGATGGCGTTGGTGCCGCAGCAACCCGCACTGTTCAGTAACGATGTGTTCCATAATATTCGCTACGGCAACCCGCAGGCAACAGACGAACAAGTTATCGAGGCGGCTAAAAAAGCACACGCGCACGAGTTTATTCAAAACCTACCTGATGGCTACAACAGTTTTCTTGGTGAACGCGGTGTTAGGCTTTCTGGCGGGCAAAGACAACGCATTGCCATCGCTCGTGCCATCCTAAAAGATCCGAATATTCTATTGTTAGATGAAGCAACCAGTGCGCTAGACAGCGAAAGTGAACATCATGTTCAACAAGCTTTAGAAGAATTAATGCGTGGCAGAACAACCATCATTATCGCGCACCGATTATCAACAATTAAACACGCCGACCAGATTGCAGTGCTCGATAAAGGACAGCTAGTAGACATCGGCGACCACCAGTCTCTCATCAATAGCTGCGAATTGTACCAACGCTTAGTTGAGCTGCAATTCAAACACCTTAATGCCTAGCCATCGAGTGCATGTGTAACTAAGTGACTGACACTGTGTGATTTCAGGCTTCAAAAACTTGAATTACACATGTTGCAGTTTTGTTAAATTAGCGGTAGGGTTTTTATTCCAATAACAATAAGAGAGTTCGCATGGAAGCACTATTATCTGACTATCCGGTAGTAACAGAAATCCCTGTCGCTTGGGGAGAAATGGACGCACTCAATCACGTTAACAACGCCGTATATTTTCGCTATTTCGAAACCGCTCGCTTAGATTTTTTCAAGCACGTTGAGTTGATGGAAGAGATGGCGATTACCAAAGTTGGGCCTGTTCTTGGCGACACTTACTGTAAGTATTTCCGCCCAGTCACGTATCCAGATACGTTGATGATAGGCTCTCGTGTCACCGACATTCAAGACGACCGGTTTACCATGGAATACGCGATTGTCAGTAAGACTCAGCAGAAACTGACGACAATCGGTACCGCGACCATCGTTATGTTTGATTTTGCTTCGAACCAAAAAGCCCTGCTCTCACTCCGCTTAACCAACGAAATCGAAAAGATGAACACGTTGAAAAGCCCATGCTTCAAACAAGAAACAGTCACGGAATAACATATTCACTGATTCAGAATACTCAGATACAAAAAGGCCACTCGATTGAGTGGCCTTTTGTTTATTGGTTCAAAGTGCTTATAAGCGTTTAAGTCTTATAGACCATGAACGATCTTTGTCTTAAAAGCTATAGACCATGAACCCTATAAACCTTGCAGCTTATAGGCCTTGAACGTACTGCGCATTAGTACGAATCTCGACCATCTGCTCCAGGTTCTGTTGTGAACCTTCAACGCCGTTCAGTAGCGCTTCGAAGTGCTTGATAAGCTCTACTTTGTCTTGTACTTCTTTTGAACCTGCACCGATGTTGGTTAGGTCAATAAAGAACTCGTCGAACAGACCTGAGAAGTCAGTTACTGCGTCATGGTTTAAGAATTGCTCGTGGTTGTAAATACTTGGGTAGCCGCCCTTCTGTTTATCAACCGCGAAAGAGATGCCTTTCACGTTGGTAATCGTGGTCGCTTTCTCACACTTCAACATACAACCCGCTTCAATGCTTGGCTTATTACAACCTACAGTTCTTTGGAAGAAACACTGACGGCTGGTCATCATCAAGATTGGGTGGTAGATGCTGTAGAACAGTTTGAAGTTCTCTGGGCGACGAATATGACGAATCTGACCTTTATTGATCTCGTTCGAAATGAATGCGCCAGCACAGTTAAGCTCTTCTTTCAGAGTAACCAATGCGTGAGAGTTGGTTGTGTTCATGAACGGGCCAGCAACCCACTCGATACCCATCTCGTAAGCTTTGTAAGCAATACCCGTGTTGTTTGTCACGATGCGAGCAGGCTTAATTTCTTCAAGAATACGAACGGCTTCGTCGTAATCTTTACCGATCAATACCGCTGGGAACCAAGGAATCAAACGTGGGTTTGCTGCCAAGATGTCGATGTACTTGTTACAACGCTTCTTGAAACTTTCAGGCAGTTTGAAGTACACATCCGCGTCAGTCACATCACATAGGTGTAAGTCTTCTACATCAGCGATAAGCATAGACATAGTCGGCTTCTCGTTCACTTTAGGGTGCTCAGGCAATGCTGGCACTTCAACATGCTTAATCACTTCCACAGAGCCGTTCAGAATGAAGTCGATCTCGTCTTTCAGGTCTGACACTTCTTTTAGAGGAATCAACAAGCCCGCATCCACTTTACTGAAGTCGTGGCTTTCTAGCGTATGAACTGCACTCTTAACATTTTTGAATCGCTTCTCAAGTAGCTCTTGAGTAATAGCCTTCTCTTCAACCGCTTTCAATAGCGATTTAGATTGAAGGGTAAAGTTTTCTTTTGGCGTGTTCACGGTCACCGTAAATGGTTGACCCAATTTTGCGCTGAACGACAGTGCTACTGGTGTCTTGCGAATATCAAGGAACTCGATCTTTTCACGCATCTCGTTACCAAGAACGTCTTTCGCTTGGTGAAGTTCGTTGGTCACCTCTTGAATCTGTACCACTGAGATTTCGTTGTTCTGCTCCGTCGCTTTCTCAACAGCGTAGTTCATGCTGTTGTCGCGCGGGTTATCGATGAACATGTCTTTCGTTAGGTTGCCCTTTAGAAAAGAGTTGGTGAAATCACGGTTGAATACTTTGTGCAGGTTCGAATCGTCTTCGATCAACAAACCACTTTCTACAAAGCTATCAATCTGTTTACGCCATGTGTCTACCACGGTGTAAACGTAGTGTGCGCCTTTAATACGGCCTTCTACTTTCAATGAGTCAACTTTCGCATCAACCAATTCAGGTAGGTCGTAGTAAGCTGAGTTATCTTTCAGGTTGAGTGGGAACTTGTTGCCCGCGTTTGTGATTTCATATTCATCACGACACGCTTGGCTACAACGACCACGGTTACCTGAGTTACCCACACTTACTGAGCTTGAGTAACATTGACCTGAGAATGCGATACACAGAGCACCGTGTACGAACACTTCGGTTAATACATCGTGATCGTGTGCCACTTCCGTCAGCATCTTGATTTCAGGCAGGTTCAACTCACGAGATAAGTTAACGCGTGTTGCGCCAATCTTAGACAAAAACTTAATCTGGCCTTCGTTGTGCGTTGTTAACTGAGTCGACGCGTGAACGTCTAATGATGGGAAATGCTTCTTAACCAGGTTGAATAAACCCAAGTCTTGAACAATGATGCCATCCACTTTGGTGTTCACAAGCTGGTTCAGCAGTTTGGTGATGCTCTTAGTCTCGTGCTCCAGTAGCACAACGTTAAGAGTCAGGAACACTTCACAGCCGTATTCATGAGCAAGGCGAATCACACCATTCAATTCGTCTAACGATAGGTTAGAGGCTCTGTTACGAGCGTTGAATGTGTCTAAACCACAATAAACTGCATTAGCACCCGCTACGATGGCGGCTTTTATCGCTTCTACATCGCCACCTGGGGCTAATAACTCAATTTTTCTGCTCATTTTTGAAGTCGCTCACTTACTTATAATTTTTAAGCCGCGTATTCTACCCACATCACGATCTCTTTACCACCGTACAACACTTTTCAAACTAAATGACCTCAATAATGCCGAACGAATCCGACCTACCTATCCTCTACTCTTTGCGCCGCTGCCCTTATGCAATGCGCGGACGAATGGGCATCGCACTATCACAGCAAAAAGTGTTACTTCGAGAAATCGTTACCAAAGACAAACCTAGCGAACTATTGGCCAGTTCGCCAAAAGGCACTGTTCCTGTATTGGTTTTACCGAATGGACAAATCATTGAACAAAGCATAGAAGTGATGAACTGGGCACTTCAACAAAATGATCCTCAAGATCTTCTACGCTCCAACAATCCAACACTTAGCGAGCAAGTCCAACAGCTGATTAAAACCAACGATGATGACTTTATTGGTCACTTAGAAAAGTACCGTGCGTCTGTTCGTTACCGAAACATCGATGTAGAGCAACGTCGACACGCTTGCGAAGTGTTTATCTCAGAACTAGAAAGTAAACTCGCTCAACACGAGTACCTGTTTGGCGATACACCTAGCCTAGCCGACTTTGCTGTTATGCCGTTTGTTAGCCAGTTCGTACGAGTCGAAAAAAAATGGTTTGTGCAATCTGAATATCAAAACGTAGGACATTGGTTAAGAGCCCACCTAGACAGCAAGCTCTACACCCAAGTTATGAAGCAATACCCTTTGTGGAATGAAACTAAGCAAGATTGTGTTTTTGGGTGACTTAAGGGTATTTGGGGTGCTCTAGGGGAATTCAGGGTTAGATAAAGCGTAAGTATTAAGGTAATTACGTGACACTGTATCTTCTTTGTAATGAACAGATATTCAAAGGCTTAACTGGGTCTCCTCTGTCTCTCTACCGGTAACTACTGTCTCTTAACTAGCCACCACAGTCTAAGCTAAGCCTTTTGTTCATTTTAAATTGATCACTGAATCGCAATCGAAATTTCTACTTCAGTTTCACCTTTGTAAAATTCGAAATCTGTTGTGTAAGTTCGAACATGTGGGCAGTCTGCAGCATTGAAATACGCCCACACTTCACCCCATAGGTCGATCACAGCTTGTGGTAATTGACCCTCAGCAGAAAACGTTAAGTACTTGCCCGCCTCTATTTCGGTTTCTACAAGCGCATCTAAATTCTGATCTGCAAGTGCGTTGGTACACGCGATAACATCAAACTCGCCCGTAAAGTCAGACTGGTAATTGGTGTAGACGCCATACACTTTTGAATCCGGCGTTAATTTCGGAAACGCTTGGTCAAAGAAGCCCTGCCACAATTGGCCTATCTTGGCTGTTGCTGGTTCCATCTCATTGGTATTGGTGGTTCTTACTGAAAAACCATATGCCTTTACGGCTTCAATCATTTGTACTTTCATTTGTTTTTCCTAAGCCAATTGACGCTGTAATTCTGTTAGATCTTAACTAATCTTGTATCTCTTTATGACCACACTTTTCGCAGACAAGATGACGAGAAAACTCATCCATTGACGCGATAAACGGACCGAGGAACCAACCTTTAATCACGCCTGCCCAAAACTCGCTGCGCTTTTGGTTAGGTTTGTCTGCAAATGCACTCGTCTTTCTAACCAACACAACAACGTGTTGTGTGTCTTCTCGGCACGCGGTGCAATAGCATTGCTCTATCGTGTTATTCATTTAACAACCTATGACGTTTTGAATGAAATCTGCTGAAAATGAGGATTATCAACACAGACTTCTAGTGTGGAAAGATCAGTGAGTACGACGAGTTGTTCCGAACCGTGAATACTGACCTTAATACACTCTTCACGGCTGTCATTGCGTTGAGTATCTAACCCGACGCATTCAATCTGCTCGCCAGATTTCAGAGTTAACTTGATTGGGTATCGGTGCATACACACAATCTCAATATAATCGTAATCGTTGCAACTAATCATAATACCCCTCCAATTCATCCACCACGCTAATGCGACACGCCATACTATGCAATATGCATATAATCAATCATTTACCTAAATCACATGATGGTCACCCGTAACCAAACCTGCTTTGAATTCGGGATAATCAAGCTATCTCATTCACGTTTCTTCTACTCACACCTAATTATTCTTTCACTGTTAAATAATAATCGAGAATAGAACAATGAAAACCATGAACTATTTACACGTGTTAGCTTTCTTGGGTTTAGTCGCTTCAATGATAGCCTTTAATGCGAGTGCAGCCTCAGAAGTCGATGCGAGTCACTTCGCCAATGGCAAAACCAAGTATCGACAGCTTTGTCAGGTGTGTCATGGCGACAAAGGTCACGGAAACGGGCCTACTGCCGCTTCGTTACCACACAAGCCCGCTAACATCGCTAATAAACTAAGCGGCTTTTTTACCAGTCCAAGTTCTTTGGCGGATGACATTTTAGAAGGCGATGTAGAACAAGGTATGCCAGCATGGCAAGGCGTTATCACAAAGCAAGATGCTCTGGATATTCTGACGTACGTAGAGCTAATCCAAAAGTAAACGGTGTTCCAATCGCCTTTTGAACAGATATCTCGGTTAATACTCCCCGTTCTATTGCGCTAACTATTTGATTGATTACACTCAATTTAATAGATAGTGAATAATACGGAATGTTATGACCTTTAAACCCCTAGCACTAAGTAGCCTGATACTTGTTTCTACGACGACCCACGCCGTCAGCTTTATCGATGAAATTGATGGCCAACTCGATATGGGAGAATACCTCGCAGAAAATGCCTATGGTTTTCTTCCTGTCCCAATTCTCATTACAGAGCCTGCGGTAGGATATGGTGGCGGCTTCACCGGCATCTTCATGCACGAATCTGACGAACAAAAAAACACGCGTAAACAACTCGCCGAAAAATCCATCGATGGCGGCGCGCAGCTTCTTACCCCTGCAATCACTGCGGTTGGCGGTTTTGCAACAGAGAATGGCACTTGGATGGCGTTTGTTGGTCACAAGCGCAGCTGGAAGGAAGATTCAATACGCTACCTTGGTGGCTTAGGTTATGGCGATATCAACATGACCTTCTATCGACAAAGCTCATCGAATGCTCTGCTTCCACTCGATCCAAACGAAGGTGTTGAGCTAGGACTCAAGGGCATGGGCGGGATACAGAAACTCCAATTTAGAGTACCCGACTCCCAATGGTTACTGGGGTTTTCTCAACAGTTCTTCGCACCAACACTCTCACTTAATAACCACCCTAAAGCACAAGAAATCTTAAACAACATTGGCAACACGTCACCGACCTCTTCCGGTTTGGGTCTAATCGCTGAATACGACAGTAAGAACAGCTTCTTGAATCCGACGCAAGGCTACAACTATGTCGCGGAATACCTTTGGTTTGGTGATGCGATTGGCAGTGACTACACCTACCAAACGTTTAATGTGGAAGGGCTGAACTATTGGGAGTTAAACAAGGAGTGGAACCTAGCATTGCGAGGACAGTACAAATCATTGTCGACCAATGAACGAGTGCTTTCTCCTCAATATTACCCAGACATTGAACTGAGAGGTATCGCCCGTAATCGTTATCAAGGTGAACACACCGTCGCGGCAGAAGTTCAAGTAAGCAAACAATGGACACCACGTTGGTCAACCGCGGTGTTTACGGGAATTGGCTATGCAGGTGACAGCGATAAAGACATGTTTGATCAAAGCTCTCACGCGGCTTACGGCGTCGGTTTCCGTTACCTTATCGCAAGACGCTATGGTCTTATTTCAGGCATTGATATTGCGTTCAGTGAAGAAGATACCGCCCTCTACTTCCAAGTCGGTGCGGGTATCTAATTCATTACGCTGTGCTTACCCGATAAATCAAAGCGATAAACCAAAGCAGTAACGATGAGACAAAGCGCTCCGGTCACAATAATTACTTGAATGCTTTCCAATATTGGTAAAGCCCATTGATATCTGAAGAACACATCAACGACATTGCGCCTTTGATCTGTTCTTCGCTCCACGCCCACCATTTCATTGCTAGCAACTGAGCGATTTCAGTTTCATTGAAACGATAACGGATGTGACGCGCTGGGTTTGAACCAACAATCGAGTATGGTGCGACGTCTTTAGTCACAACCGCTCGACTTGCGATGATGGCTCCATCACCGACCTTAACACCACTCATGATCATGGCTTCTGTGCCAATCCAAACATCGTTACCAATCACGGTATCACCAGAGCGTTCAAAGCCGTCTATCGCACCTTCAAACTTCTCGTCGTCTTGATAGAAGAATGGGAAAGTACTCACCCACTGGTTTTGGTGACCTTGGTTGCCGGCCATCATAAACACGGCGCCAGAGCCAATCGAGCAATAACTGCCAATGATCAGTTTATCGATGTCTGATCTATCCGGTAATAGGTAGCGCGCACAGTCATCAAAGCTGTGGTTATGGTAGTAACCCGAGTAATAGCTGTGCTCGCCCACAATAATGTTTGGGTTGGTCACTTGTTCTTTGAGTGACTTACCAACAAACGGACTTTCAAAATAGTTTTTCATGTTTGTACTCTTAGTTAGGTACTTTTGTTGCGTATTGCGTATTGCGTATTGCGTATTGCGTATTGCGTATTGTAAATGGTTTACCTTAATTTGAAGACCAATACGCCCTATCGACCGCCAGCAATATCAATAAACGAGCCGGTTACATACGAAGCTTCATCAGATAATAACCAAGCGATTGAGTTCGCTACTTCTTCTGGTGTGCCACCTCGTTGTAATGGTAGCTGCGAAGCTAGTCTGTCTACGCGATCTGGCTCTCCGCCGTCTGCATGCATCTCAGTATAAATACAACCTGGCCTTACGCCATTCACTCGGATATTGCGTGAAGCCAATTCAAGCGATAAGCCTTTGGTTAGTGAATCCATCGCACCTTTCGATGCTGCGTAATCCACATACTCAAACGGTGCGCCTGTGCGAGAAGCGGCAGACGATACATTCACAATCGAACCTGCACCATCAGCTTGTTTGATAAAGGCTTTACTGCACAGAAAGCAGCTTGATACGTTGGACTTCATCACCTTTTCAAAGCGATCCAATTCGATGTCAACTAATGGTGACTGGGTAAACAAAATCCCGGCATTATTGACCAAGTGGGTCACTGGGCCTAGCTTGTTACGAGCAATCTCGAATAAGGATTTCACATCCGATTCAACAGACACATCCGCACGCACGCTTATCGCGGTTCCGCCCTGCTCACGAATCTCATTCACTAGGTCTTCAGCTCGCGACTCATTGTGTATGAAGTTAACGCATACGGCATAGCCTTTAGTGGCCAACAATCTAGACGTCGCTGCGCCAATACCTCGGCTTCCGCCGGTTACAATCACTACCTTGCTCAATGAAACCTCCTAATACTTACTTATTCGATGCAACCTGATTATTCGATATAAGCTGATTGCTCGATACTACCTTAACCCACTGCGATCGCCACGCCGGCGCTTCGAATGGGTCTGGCCAAAACTCAGTTTGCTTTTGAATTAAACCATCAACGACCGTGTGAAAGGTGATCACTCGGTCTTTCAATACACTATCTGTAACTGAAACGTCCGTTACTACGGTATCACCTTCACAGACAATCGAATTGAGCGTGAACTCCCAAACACCATTGGCTGGGTATTCAGAGTTGATTGCCGTGAAGTTGGCACGCCCTACCGTCAATTCAGACGACTGGGGCCAATAACCTTCAAAGTCTGCGGCTAGCCATTCACTTGCCTTTGCAAAATCATTACTGCGCATTGCATCCCAAAATCCTAATACCACTTGTTTTGGTGTCATCACTCTTCCTTAAAGTCATTCACGTTTGGTGATTTTTAAGTTTACTGCTTCGTTATGCATACTTGGCTTTCTATGCGTACTTGCTAATGATCGTTAAAAGATCATCGACACTGTTCGCAATGTAATCGGGCTTGGTTTGCCAATTTTCAGGCTCAGATCGGCTATAACCTGCGGCCACGGCAATCACTTTTGCGCTCTTACCCAGTGCAGATTCAATGTTACGAGCAAATTGTGTGTCCGCTTCATGGTCACCGATATACATCAAACAAAGCTCATTAGCTTGTTCTGCTCCAAATATGTTCTCAACACATTTCACACCACCAAACGGGTGTGGTTTTTGGTTGCCATTAGAGACATCGTCATAACCCACTACCGATTTAAACAAATCGCCAATGCCATAACTGTCGAGCACGGCGCGAATGTTCAATTGAGAGTTTTGAGAGCAGATTCCATGAGGAAGATGAGCAAACTGATTGACCACCGTTTCCATGCCGTCAAACAAGGCAACGGCGGTTTGGTTTTTCTCTTGATGCTCCGCCCACATTCCACCAGCAATCAACATTTCGTCATGGGATAAGCCGTAGTAGTCGACATATAAGGCTTGCCAGTTTTTAGCGCCGTGGTTGGCTTCATGATAAAGCGCTTCGCTGAGCAGATATTTAGGTAAGTTATCACCTGACAAGTGTGGTGCGACCAAAGAGATAATGTCTTTTGTGATTGCAATATTTTTGGGAACAGAATTGACTAAGGTTCCATCGTAATCCCACAGGATGGCATCTAACTTCATACACTATCTCTTTGTTTAAATTGACGATTTGAATTTATCACTCAAAACCCTATTGAGGGAAACCTTATTGTCTTAAATTTCAAAATTTGTCTAATAGGAACAGAGCTAGAGAACAAATCGTTGCTAGAAAACAAAAACCAAACAGCCTTTGCTCACATCACTGCTTTATCAATTGCAATATATGCGTATAATCCCCGCTCCATTGCGCTATCGCCGTTAAAAATAGCGCCATTCAACATTTTTAATGAGTACCCAATGTCGAAACTATTTTTCAAAGGCCGTATCGAAACAAGACAGAACCACGTTCTTGCTGGCTACAACGTAAACCGCGATGTAAAAGCGGGTACTGAAGAATCTCCAATCGCAGTAATGGTTCAAACTGAAGCGCGCAAAGCAGAAGTTGAAGCACTAGCCGCTGAAAATACTATCTTCGTTACCGTTACAGTCGACGCAGACAAAGAAGAGAACACCATCGAGCTTGATACTCTACTAAACAAGCCAAAAACGATGACGTTTGAAAAGACCCCTAACCGTAACGACCCGTGTTCTTGCGGTAGCGGTAAGAAATACAAGAAGTGTTGTGCATAAGGCTTCTTACTCAAACTGCCAATAGCACGATGAGTTAAGCAATACCTAACGGGAAGATCATTGGGGTCTTCCCGTTTTTATTTGTGTAAACCAAACTCAGTCTAGGTTGTCTGGTGTATTCAGATATGTTCCACACTGGGTACATTTGTAATCACCTGTCGCGCCCGAACCTGTTACACCAAAAGATAGAAACTCCGATAAAATTCGTTGGAGTAAGCTCGGTTCTTTATCTTCAGCTTGTGGTGCCTTTTGCACTTGGCTACTGAACATCGTGTACCTATGCAGTGTAAGTTCCTTACAGTTACAGCAGAACGCTCTCGTCTTCTCACTTCCATACATAATATCTATAGCCTTAACTCGAAGCACAAATTCAACATATGGCAAATATGCCATATGTTGAATTAAATCTAAATATTTTCATGAAGTTATGAGCAAATTAAAGCGTTTCAAAGAAAGGTAAGCTCTCACCTGTTAAGTGACGTTTTGGCGGACAAAGTTATTCAATTCACTCACGCTTCTGATGATGTGAACCTCTTTCTCTTTTGCGCGTAATTCTAACCGTAGTCTAAAGTCGTCATTCCAAAATTTCGGGCACAATTTTAGTGTCTTATAACTTTGTATCGTGCCTTTTATCACTGAACTTCCATCAGGCCAGCCTTCAGGTTTAACGAGCAACCCTTTGAGCATTCTCTTGGTAACAAACCAGTAGCTAATTGGATAAGGAAGGTCGATATAAACCAAAGTATCTGCCGCGTCTAAGCGCTTGTTAAACGAGTCTAGCGGGCCAAAGCCATCGATGATCCAGCTGTCGGAACGCAGTATGCTCTCGTGTGCTTGTTCAAACTCAGCACTGTCAACGAACTCACCATTCGCCTTGTAAACGATGGAGTCTAGCTCGTGAAGCTCTAAGCCAGTCGCAGCTGCGAGTGCCTTACTTACGGTAGATTTGCCACTACCAGGCTTACCAAATACCGCTACTTTCTTCATATAACTTCCTTCTTTGAGATAAAACCCATAAGGCAGATACGAAAAACCCACCTCACGGGTGGGTTCGATAAATAAAACGCATCCAAAAACCCACCATTCCTAAGGAATGATGATAATTCGTTGGTTAGATGGCGCTAAATTCAGTTTCATATAACTACTTTTATATATTGTTGTTTAGTTGTCAACACACTGACTAGTAAGCAATATCATCGTCATATTGCACCCATTAATAAGCTTAATGAGTACTTATTGGACTTTGCTATTTCGCTTTCGCCACTGTCGCTTCTGATAGCTTGCTTAGTACACCAGATATTTTCTTAACTACCTCGTCACAGCCATTAATCGCGTGACGCTCTACCAAGTAATTAGGATCGTTGTAAGACAACCATACTTTCTTATTAGAATCCTCTGTGACTAGCACCTTCTGCGGTAAATCTATCGCGACTTCTTGAGCACATTGCATTAATGGTGTGCCTACTTTTGGATTACCGAAAATAATAACCTCGGTTGGTCTAAGTTCGAGATCAACGTTACTCGCGTTTTTCTGATGGTCAATTCTCGCAAACAATGTCAGGCCTTTGCTTTTCGCTATCTCTTCAAAGCGGTCGGCTGTCTCTTTCACTGAATAATTACTTTGGTACTTTATCAAACCGTCAGAAGCGGCGACTGAAAAGGATGCCGAAAGTAAAATAGCGCATAGGGGTAGTAGTTTTTTCATTGTTACCTCTGAGATTTAACCTACTAAAGCTTACATTCATAGCGCCACTTATAGAGGAAGCGACGTAACCAACCTCAGTATAGACATGTTCCCATTCTCAGTTTGCAGAGAGGATCACTTTTCTAATGCGTCTTATTATCGCTATGTGTTCTTATTTTATCTCCGAGCAGCTCTACTTGAGTAATCCCTGCTCCGCAGCCCCTTCAAGTTGCACTTCTAGCTCTTTCCATAGAGCACGACTGCCTTTAAAAATACGCTCGCCATTAAAGGTCATTACCTTATCTTTGGATATGTTGTGCTTCTTCCAGCTGTGACCGCCTCCATGGATGTTATGAAGTAAAGGGGGCACTCTATCAATCGCTTTACCAAATCGAGCTTCTGGTGACTCTCCCGCTTCGAATTCAAGCCATAGTTCTAAATACTCGGTTCTTAAATGGCTAGGTAATGACTTAAGCAAGCGCTCAACGCAGCTTCTCTCTTTGAGTTTGTTTTCTTCGGTCTCACTGGCGTAAATGATCGTGTCGCCTGCGTCGATTTCCCCTAGGTCATGAATCAAAAGCATCTTCATCACTCGCGTAATATCGATTTCTTCGTTGGCATAGTCTTTCAACATAAGCGCGCTTAAACAGACGTGCCAACTGTGCTCAGCCGAATTTTCATATCGATCCAATCCAACCGGTTTTGTTTGTCGATAAACATCCTTTAGCTTTTCGATTTCAGCCATGAATTGAAGAATGCCTTTAATGTCTTCCACGATGGTCTTCCTTGAGTTGAGTTGATGAGTTTAGATAGGTAAATGGTTAGCGCAATCAGCCAGAGTCATTAACCCCATTGAACCGCCATTTTGTAATAAGAGACACCCGATTTTTCGAATTCACTTCCCTCAATCGCCATCCCAAACCTTCGATAAAAACCTAGAGCAGAGGTTCGAGCGTCACACCAAAATCTACCTGTTAGCCATTGGATGCTCAGGGTTTAACTGAAGTAGATCCCATAAGTTACCGTAAAGGTCTTCAAACACAGCAACGGTACCATAGTCTTGCTCTTTAGGCTCTCGGACAAAGTTAATGCCCAAAGACGTCATACGTTCGTAATCACGCCAGAAATCATCGGTGTTTAAGAAGAGGAATACTCGTCCACCAGCTTGGTTACCAATAAAATCGAGTTGTTCTGGCTTGGATGCTCTAGCAAGTAACAAGCTCACACCGCTTGAATTTGGTGGAGCAACGACAACCCAGCGCTTATCTTCTTCCGGTAGGTAGGTGTCTTCGATGAGATCAAACTTAAGCTTGGTAACATAGAAATCGAGGGCTTCGTCGTAGTCTTTTACGACCAGCGCAATATGGACAATATTCTGTTTCATAACATACCTTGTTGGGGTTTTAACTCAGTGGAAACTGTTTCATGTTACTAAGCAATTCGCCCACACATGATAAATTGCGGACCTGCTGCGCCACCTAAATACTGTTCATTAGTATCTTCGAAGCCACCTTTCTTATAACAGTGAAATGCTGCGGGATTTTTGCAATTCACAGTTAAGTAAATCGACTCATACGCTGAGTAGTTCGCTTTTAAATATGGAAACAAAGCTTTGACCGTGCCTGTTCCTAAACCTTTACCTTGCTGGTTTTTATCAAGCACAAAAGCTCTTAACCCAATGCTTCCTTCAGGGCAAAATTCATAGTGATCCGCGTAAGCGATATCCAGCTTAAAGAAACCAACAACTTCGTTATCAAACTTAATCACATGTAAGTGCGTAGTTTCACTGCCGTCTAATAAAAACTCTGCTGCTGTGCCAGCGAACTTGACCTGTTCATCGGCTAATTGGATGGCCTGAACTAACGCCACATGTGACTCTTCAAGCCTTTCGATAGTTATCATTGTTCTTTCCTCTATATAACACGCACAAAAACCGACTAGAGCTCATCGCTAGTATCTCGAGAACCGTAGTTTGGGAAGTTGATATTAAGAACGTTATCGTCCTCAAGTGTGAATAGAACACTTCCATTCTCTGCGCCAGTTTCGTTCCTATCCGAACAACCTAGAAACAGCTCCCAGTCAAACGAATATTGAAGTCGGTATTGATTCGCATTGATATGTAGAACGTCTTTGATTTTAATACCGTTCACCACATGTGCCATATCATCGATGTATGACAGGTCTGGGATTAACTTTTCTTCGAAATCACTTTTATGCTTGGTCAAGAAGTTGAGCAGAACAGAACATAACTCAGAGCCATGAACCAATGGTTTAGACAGACTAGAAAACAACATTTCTAAATACTCCAAGGATTGTTTTGATATTGGAGTGTACTCGAATGTTTACCATTCTACTCTCCTTGTATATACGGGGTCTTTAATTGCTACTTTTTGACAAGCGACTTGGTAAGAAACGATAGCGAGGAATCTACAGGGTAATTTTCTAACACCATCTGACATTCATACCCTCGTTTCTCATAGAAAGGCTTCGCTTGGAAACTTAATGTATCGACCAGTGACAACGTACAGCCTTGAGACTGTGCGTACTCTTCAATACGTTCAAGCAGCTCACTGCCGACTTGCTTTCCTCTCATCGAATCATCGACCCAGAGGAACTTAATCAGTAACCAGTTTCCCCAAAGGTCAGCGATAATGCCACCGACTTTGTTGCCTTCCTCCATCGCGTAGTACGCAGCTTGAGACTTGGGGATCCCTTCCAGAAACGGTGTGTTGTGTTTGATTAATCCACCTCTGACTTCATTAATGTCGTCATCAGAAGGCTCGATATCTAATTTATATTTCATTGACTTCCTATCTTTGGATTAACAGCTTATATCTAACTAATATCTTGGCAGAACCTAAAGAGATAACCGTCTGGGGTTTGAACAATGAATTGCTTCTGAGTCGCGATCGAGTCTCCACATTGATAAGACTTCGACTCTAACGCTAAGTAAATAGAATCAGCGCCGCTTTCGTTTACTCTCTGATAAAGAGGTTCGATGTCGATAACATCCCATTGAAAGTTAACACCACGCCCTAAAGGTAACTCCAGATCACCCGATAGCCATTTTCGACTTTTGCCCGCAATCCCTTCAAGCATCACATCAACACCATCAAGCGTTAGATACACAAACTCCTCATCTGGGCGCTCATATTTCACTTCAAACCCTAACACATCGACAAAGAAGTATTTGCTCACATTAATATCGAAACAATAAAGCTCTGGAACTATTCGTAACGTCATCATTGATCCTTTAGTCATTCAATTAGAGATATGAGAAGAATCTGTTTTACTAAGCTAGCTTCCCAAGGATGGCCGGATCGCTCAACAGATTCGTCAGAGGAAGAAACAATGGCTCAGGTAACTCATTTAACTTAAACCATTTCCATTGCTTGCATTTATCAGGTTCTGTTATCTGCGGTTCGCCGCTAGCGTCAGAAGCAACAACAAACAGCGTTATATAATGCTTGTTCTCTTTCTCAAAAATATCATTGGTGAAAGACAGCTTCTCAAATGTACTAACAACTAAGCCAGTCTCTTCGAGTGTTTCGCGTTTTGCACACTCTTCAATGCTCTCACCCCATTCAAGGTGTCCGCCCGGGGTTGCCCAAGTATGAGCCCCATGAGAACCAATTCGTTCTCCAAGTAGCACTCGTCCTTCACGTAGAATAACCGCAGCGACACCTACTCTTACTTCCTGACTCACTTAAAACTCCTTAATACTCTATCGTTTAATCCCAAGGGAGCACTTTGACTTGCTGCCATCGAGCCTTATAACCAGCGGTCATTTTGTTATAGTTCACTTCTGTCATTGCTCGCTTATTCGGTTTAATCAACATATCAAACGCGTCCTCTACACCGTATGGTGTAAACAACTTGATATCTCCTGAATCATCCAGAGTAAACCCGATAGCAAACGCAGAAAGCCAAGACTCGATACCTTGTTCAACACAATCGTAGGGGTGAATTAAGCAACCGAACTTCTTAGCGTAACGCTCGTGAATGGTCGCTTGGTTCTTTACGTCCACGTCGACACAATGACTTAACCGTGAACGAATGCGGATTTTGAACTCATCTTCAGTAATTACTGAGGCATTATTGAAATAGACTACATCGAAGTCTTTAACTTGCTCTAGAAGCGGTTTGTTTTCGATATCATTCCAGATCATTTGAGTGATAGCGCCGCCTGCAATATAGAAGTTTGGCAAACCCACTCCACGACATACATTGGCTGTTTCAATTAACTCAGGAACTTGTTGAATGAGGTTCTTTAGTTTTTGTTTATTCATCGTGAACTATCAACGTCCAGTAATGGCGCACTTTTACAAGCGTATCGCCACTTCCCATATCGAATGAGATCTTTAGCGTCTCAGTTTCAATATGAAGTGACAGCCCAGTGCTTACTCTCCACTTTCAAAGTGGGCAAATACTTCCGCACCAGTCATATTTTGTGTTTCATTTTTAAATTCGTAGTATTCAGGCTTTTCATCGATGAATATCTGATGTGTTAGCTTGTAGTCATCCTCTGACATCAATAACCCGATAGGAAGGTGGTACTGATTATTTGGTATCAAATAGTAGAACAAATGAGTGCCACATTTGCCGCAGAAGCCTCTTTCCGCCCAATCTGATGACTTATATCTCACTACATTTGACTCACCTGATATTTTAACTGAATCAGCACAATCAATGACTAACATCGGACCGCCAGACCAATTTCTACACATACTACAATGACAAGCCCCTAATTCATTACTGGCGTATTCTACTTCCAACTCAACCGAGCCACATAGACACTTTCCTTTACCTTTCATGAGTCCTCCAATCTTTGCAATGTGTGTAAAATTAATAGCGGATAACGCTTTTTATACCGATGACTTAATAAGAAAGGCTATTTTTTGTTTCCCTTCTCCGACAGATACGCGGCATACTTTTTAGAGATCCATTTATGTATATGAAGCCCTGTTTTACGAACAAGATACCAATCTATAGCAGCTAGAATCACCAGACCGATTACAGTTCCCATTATAAAACCTCCATGCTCATTGAACTGTCACTCTACCAAATTGTTCAAGCCATTGCATAACAATGGCTTATGTCACAGCTAATTTCAGGCGTGTCAAAATTGCTTACTTTAGTTCATCTGGAATGCGGCGTTCTTTGTGATAATACTCTCGGTCGCGTTCGTTGATTTCGCGTACCACACGGCATGGATTACCGACTGCTACTACATTGGCTGGGATGTCTTTAGTGACAATGCTGCCCGCACCTATTACTGAGTTTTCACCGATGGTGACGCCAGGAAGTACAACCGTGTGCGCACCAAGCCATACGTTGTTGCCGATGCGAACAGGAACATTGAACTGCGCGGCTTTTAGCCTGAGTTCCGGGCTGATAGGATGCGTGCCAGTGGCAATGGTCACGTTAGGCGCAATCATCACGTTATCGCCGATGAATACGTCTGTGTCGTCAACAAGAGTGAGGTTGAAGTTCACGTATACGTTGTTGCCTAGGTGCGTGTGACGCCCCCAGTTCGCATGTAACGGTGGTTCTATGTAGCAGCCCTCACCGACTTCGGCGAACAGCTGCTTCATGATTTGTTGGCGTTTGTCACCTTCACTCGGGCGAGTGTGGTTGAAATCGTAAAGCACTTCTAAGCATTGTGTTTGCTCAGCGACCAGATCAACGTCGTCACAATAGTAAACGTCTTGGCTGTGCATTTTAGCCTTTATATCCATGTTTGAACCTATTTGATCATTGCCTTATGTCGGCATAAATAAAGAAACAGATGGATAATTTGAAGTTTTCACTGGCCTTAATACAAGTTGGATGAATTAGTGCGGCCTGATGTTTTCAGCCACACGCCATAGCACACCACTTGGGTCAGTGATACAAAACTCAAGCATTCCCCAAGGCTACTCAACTACCTCGGAAACGGTAACTTCAAATTCCGACACTACATTAGAGTTTTGGATGTGTTGATACCAACTTTTTACGTCTTCGACCAGCAAGTGCATCATGTAATTGTGACAGTGCGCAGGTTCATAAAAATTTTGTATAAGGAATGCACAACTGCCGTGTCGCAGATAGGCGATGTCGTGAAATTCGGACATCACTTCAAAGCCAATTGATTGGTAAAATCGCTTAGATAGTTCGAAGTCTTTAGCGGGCACGAAAGACTTAATTTCTGAGACTTTGAGGTTTTCCATCTTACATCCTTATAGTGTTGATGTTCTGGTGCTGACACGCTTAACGCTTTAAGTGGTTACGGCGTTTATTCAGAGCCTTGCTGAAATGAGTCGACTTCGGCTTGGGTTAAATAACGCCACTGGCCTGCTTCAACATCTAAACGAACATCACCAATCTGTTCACGGTGTAGGCCAACAACTCGATTCCCTACCGCAGCAAACATTCGTTTCACTTGATGAAACTTACCTTCAGTTATGGTCAACAGCACTTCTTTACTGGTAATCACTTCAAGCTCTGCCGGACGCGTCAGATTTTGTTCGCCCTGCAATTTAACGCCCGCTTTGAACTTGTCAGCGACATCGTCTTTGATATCTCGTGACAATGTCACGCGGTATACCTTCTTACATGACTTGGTTGGCAGCGTGATATTGAATGACCATCGCCCATCATCGGTAATCAAAACTAAGCCTGTAGTGTCTGCATCTAAGCGCCCTGCGATGTGCAGTTCTGATGCTTTGTCTATCTCGATGTAGTTGAACAATGAAGGATAAACTTCATCGATATTAGAGCAGATAGTACCCGCAGGCTTGTGCATTAAGAGGTATCGAAATTCTCGCAACTTAAGCGGAGTGCCATTTAACAAGATGGTGTTGCTTTCATGAACCTGAGTCGATTCATCGGTAACCGTCTCGCTGTTTACGTCGACCTCACCATTTTGTATGCGTTCAATCGCTTCAGGCTTAGTTAGGTCAGTGCTTTTACATAGGTATTTATCAAGGCGCATTAATCGTCGGCACCACATTTAGCACAAGGCTTGTACGTTCGTTCACCTTGTTCGATAACCACATAATCACCAACGCACTTGTCACATAAAGCGAGCTTTGGGTAAGCCTCTTTTTGTTTCTTTGCGTTGATGTTGCCTTCGGTGGTATATACGGTTCTCATTTTGACGCCTTTGTTTGAATAACGTGAGAGGCACAAATTGTATCACCATTTACAGGTTCGATTGGAGTGGTGGTGTATAGATAAATGGATTTTAGTCGCCGCAATTCCTCCAAGTTCCCGCCCCGTAATGACTTAACCATGAACAACAAAGTCAACGTGCCATGCCCAACAGTGGTAAAATGGTAAAAGATCACCAACTTATGAAATCGATAATGAAAGATTGTAATCAATGTGGAAAATGCTGTATCAAATACGGAGATGGTGACCTTGCCGCGACTCAAGAAGAGATCGATTTGTGGGAGCTGTTCAACCCCGACATCTTTGAATATGTTCGCGGAAGCGAGATATGGTTTGACCCAGAAACTGGCGAACGTTTAACTCGATGCCCTTTTCTAGAGCTGGTTACGACAAAAGATACCAAGGCTCAAGCCAAGTACACATGTAGCATTTACTTAGATCGACCAGAAGATTGCCGACACTATCCAAGCCTGATTAATGAGATGGTGCGAGATGAATGTGAAATGATTGAAGTGGTGGACTTGCAAGACACGAAGAAAGCTCAAAGGAAACTCGACCTGTTGATGAAAGACAGTCGCCCTTCAAGCTATTCATAAGCGATGAGCTTTTGAAGATCACTCTTCAGCATTAGCTAATAGTAGCTAAAACCTTAGGCCAAATACTGGTTCGCTTCTAACCAATCAAGCGCAACCAGTGCTGCCAATGAGCATACCGCTCTGTCATTACCATCAACAAACTTAAGTTCTTCGATTTCAGCATCCGGAGACAGTTCTCCAGTATAATCAGCAAGGTAGCAAGTCAATTGCACCGATACGCCTTCCGCTTTTCCATCAGCTTGGCCAGTGAACGTCTCAACATATTTGATGGAATCAAGCACTAAATCGACTGAGATCTCTTCTTTGATTTCACGAACCAGTGCTTGTTCATCACTTTCGCCAGCTTCACGTTTACCACCCGGTAGATAGAACAGTTCTTTGCCTTTTGATCTCACCATCAACAACTTGCCATCTTTAATGAATATCCAAGCGAGCTTATCAATTACCTTATTCATGTCGTTAGACCTTATTTCTGTTTTAGTTCTCGTTATTACTGAATCTGGCCACACTATTACTCACGACCAAACAAAGCCTGAGTATGTTACACGCTGGAATGAATATACTCTATTGAATCGAATTGGAAATATCATCGCCAAAACGAAAAATGACAGCGTTTGAGACAATGCTCGTCAACTGTCATTGGCGTTGTTTACGGATTGCTTTCTAGTTGTTCGTAGATAGAATCAATCGACTAACCACTTAAGCGCAGAGTCGTGGTCTTCGAATGACTTAATCTCACCAGACACAAACCAGCTCCCTACTTTTGAAGCGAACTCTTGCCAGCTTTTATCACCATAAATCGCGATTTTGTCTATCTTCGAATTGAGCTCTAATCCCAGTTTGAAATCATCCCAAGCAGCACGTAACTCCCAGCCCGTTAAGGTGGAGATGTCGACCAGCATCTTAAGTTTAGATGAATCGAGTTCTTCTAGCGTAGTACTTAGAATTGGCATCATTGCTTGATAGTCATCGTGTGTGAGTTTGCCTTTCGCTTTAAACACAACGATGGTTTCACCGCTAACACGTTCAATTCCAACTGATATTCCGTGACGTTCGATACTCATAACCTAGCCCTCATAGTGGAAACTAGAGTTAGCTTAGAGGATTAAACAACAAAGAGATGAGAGGTCGGCGTCAAAACAGACAAGCGCTTGATCTGGGCTTAATATCAGAGAATTAATTGTGTTTTTTCAACAGTTCTCTTAGAGATTGAACTTGAATGATGCTCGGATGCTCGGACTTGAGCTCAACTCCTTCCGCGTTCAACCACACCGCTTGCAAACCCGCTTCAAGTGCTGGGTAAATGTCTTTCTCTAAAGTGTCACCTACCATGGTGATATCTTGTGGTGCAACACCGAGTTTGGAAATGATGGCAGGATAGAACCCTGACTCGAACTTAGAAAAGCCAATACTCGCCTTACAAAAGTAACCCAAGATATATTGAGATAGGCCAACGCGCTCAAAGGCACGAATGATGTCCTCTTTACTGGAGTCGCCTGCGTTGGTGGCAACATAAACTTGATGAGTTTTCGACAATTCCGCTAATAATGCACGAGCACCACTCACTTCTTGTACGGTTTCCCAGTCACACATCTTCCCTTGTGCGTCTGGGAAATCAACCATCAGCGTATTGCCCCAGTCGAATAAGACTATTTCTGTTAATTCGATTAGCTTTTTCATCTTGCCTCCTGCATACGATGAGTTACCTAGCGTTTAAGTGATCCTATAAAAATTTCTCGATAAGGATTTCGTCAAAGTACTGATCGCCAATCTTACCGTGTTTCTTAGCCGTTCCGACGATGTCAAAACCTTGCTTAAGATAAACCGCTAAAGCACGCTCGTTGTCTGCTCGTACATAGGCAAACAGCTTTTCATAACCTTTGGCTTCTGCCGCTTTGAATGTGTAATCAAACAACTGTTTTGCAACGCCCTGTCCACGGCTATTAGCATCAACATAAGTACCAATAATACCAACATGGTCAAAGGCCTTAGTGTAAGTAGCGAATGGTTCTACATTCTGAAAACCAAGCAGCTGGCTTGTCGTCTCGTTGACTGCAACGCTAAATACACCACGTTCTGGGAACGACTCAATGAATGCCTTTTCTTCTTTAACAGTAAAAGTCTGATCCAAGATCGTATAACGCGCTTCGATGATGATTGGATTCAATACATCAATAATGCCTTGCGCATCATCTATCGCGACTGCTCTGATTGTTAAGCTCATACTTCTCTACCTTTTTATAACTTGGGGCAGATTCTATCTCTACATGCCATCCCTTTAATAGGACAGAATGTTGTCGAAAGCAATATCGAAGTAGAGTTCGGAGCTATTTTGTTCAACATAGCCTAAATGTGGCGTCGCAGTGACATTTGGTAAGGATAATAGTGGTTCGGCGTCTAGCTATCTTGCTTTAGTCAAAGATAGCCAAAGTGCCATGTCTCGAGATTCAATATGACACTCACGGTGACTTCACTATTGATAAACCACTTTGAAGCGCTCAAGTACGAGTAACATGTCTTCAGTTGGCACAATTTTGAGCTCTTCACATTCACGTGAGAAGAAGTTCCAGTGCGCATCTCTCCACCATTCTAGTGTTTTATCACCCTCGCCTTCTGCGGCAGCAAACTCAGCGGTCACTTCGTTGTATTTGCACAGCGACACCGAGGTTACCTCGACAAGGCAAACTGGTTTGCCATTCCAATCAGTGACGACTTGCAAATGTCCCACGACAGGCATAACTTCTCCTTCATGGCTGTACCAATATTCAAGGCTGCAAGACGCCTGTTTTTCACCTTTGAGAATTAACTGGGCACATAGGTTGGCATTGTATTCGTCAGCACAGTAATAGTCGGAACTAAAAGAGGTGTATTGCGAAGCAATGTCCGCTGGTAATGTGTTGAGGTAGCTATCGAGGTAAGCTTTGCTTCTTTCTTCCATGATGTGTCCATTTTCAATATTCGTTTCAGCCAGAAGCGCTACATATTGAGCACCTGACTGCATTGCGCGTAACCTATCAAGGAGTGTAAACGGTGTAAACCAAGTAACGATTAAAGTGTGTGCTAAGAGTGTAGATTTAATGCAGGATTGTTAGATCAAAAAAAGAGCTAAAAACACCTTCAGGCAGTGCTTTTAACTCTTTGTATTTTATTGTGGATTAACCAATTAACGGTTTAAGAAGTCGACCGCTTTGTCTGGGAAATCGGTAAACACCCCGTCGACTTTCACTTGGTTATAAAACACATCCAACATGCCATCGAAGTTATCGACATAACCTGGAATTCGGCCTGGATCAGCGCGGAATGTGTATGGGTGAACATCTAAGCCTGCATCTTTGGCAGATTTCATTAATGGTTTAATGATGATGTTCTCTTTGGTCGATGTATCGTCCACCAACATTGGCTTCCAAGGGCCTATTCCTTCTGCATAAGTCGCAACTTTTTCCATACCACCCGCTTCAAACATCCAGTCATAACTGTATGGCGTTGCTTTATCGCCCTTGTAAGTCATGGTTTCGTTCCAGTCTGTATAGGCCATCAACTGAACGAGCTTAAGATCCATCTCCATCGCCGGCATGAGTTCATCATTTATGCGCTGAAGTTCATTAGCATCGAAACACTGTAAATACACTTTGTCATCTTTCGATAGGTAACCATATTGCTGTAATGTGGCTAGTACCGCTTTAGATATGTCTTTGCCTTCATGGCGATGGAACCAAGGTGCTTTAATTTCAGGATAGATACCTACGTCATAACCTAAGGTCTTATTTAACCCTTGGATCAGTTCGATTTCTTCTGCAAAGGTAGCGACACGGAAATCAGACTGCCACATTGGGAAGCGCGTTGGGTACCCTGCCACTCTGTTACCTTGTTCATCTAGGTTAAAGCCTTCGGTCACTTTCAGAGATTTGATCTCTGCAAGCGTAAAATCAATTGCGTAGAAGCGACCGTCTGCACGAGCGCGTGTTGGAAAGCGGTCAGCGACATCTGTTACTCGATCTAGATAGTGATCATGTAACACCACCAATTGGTCGTCTTTGGTCATCACGACATCTTGTTCGATGTAATCGGGTTTCATCGCATAAGCCAGCGCTTTGGCGGGTAATGTGTGTTCAGGTAAATAACCAGAAGCACCGCGATGAGCAATCACTAAAGGCTCAGCGAACGCTTGTGCAGATAAGCTTAGTGCTAATAAGGTCAGAGACAGTGACGTTGTTTTCATTATTGTTTCCCTTGATAAAGCAGAAGCAGGATAGACCTGCCTCTGTTGTTATTTATAGATGTAATTCAGTAAACACACTACTGAGCTAGCGCTTCTTTCTCTCGTTCGAGATCTTTTTGTTTATGGTGCGCACGCTCACCTAAGAAGGCATAAAGCAGACAGATTATTGAAGCCACACAAGCGCCGACCAAAATAATGAAACCACCATCCCAGCCGTAATGGTCAACCATAAAGCCAAGTATTGCGTTGGCAGCAACCGCGCCACCTAAGTAACCAAATAGACCTGTTAGGCCAGCCGCTGTACCCGCCGCTTTCTTAGGCGCAAGTTCCAGTGCATACAAACCGATCAGCATTACAGGGCCATAAATAAGGAAGCCAATTGCAATCAGTGCCAACATATCAACCGTTGGGTTACCCGCTGGGTTCAACCAGTACACCAACACTGCGACAGTCACGAGAACCATGAACAGGATCCCTGCTGGTGCGCGTCGGCCCTTAAACAACTTATCTGAGATCCAACCACACAATAGCGTGCCCGGAATACCTGCCCACTCGTATAAGAAGTAAGCCCAAGATGATTTATCTACAGAGAAGTCTTTCGCTTCTTTTAGATAAACAGGAGCCCAATCAAGTACACCATAACGAATCAGGTAAACGAACGCGTTTGCGATAGCGATTGACCACAACAGCTTGTTATTAAAGACATACTTAAAGAAGATCTCTTTTGCTGTCATCTCAGTTTCGTGAGACTTGTCGTAATCATCTGGGTAGTCATTTTTGTGCTCTTCAATTGGAGGTAGACCACAAGACTGAGGCGTATCTCTCACTGTGAACCAAACAAAAATAGCAACGAGAGTGGCAAAAAATGCAGGAACATAAAAAGCGGTTCGCCAATCGTCATTGAAAGCCCATAGACCCAACAGGAACATTGGACCAATTAATCCACCACCCACGTTGTGAGCAACGTTCCATACTGACACTATCTCGCCACGCTCTTTACGTGACCACCAGTGCACCATGGTTCGTCCACAAGCCGGCCAGCCCATACCTTGGAACCAACCATTCAAGAACAACAGAATAAACATCGCAGTAATGCTGCCTGTAGCCCATGGCATAAAGCCAAAGCAGAACATCACTAGCGCCGACATTAACAAGCCACCGCTGAGGAAATAACGAGGGTTAGAACGGTCAGAAACACTGCCCATTAAGAACTTAGATAAGCCGTAAGCGATAGAAACCGCCGCTAATGCAACCCCTAGTTCTCCGCGGCTAAAACCTTGTTCAATGAGATAAGGCATCGCCAAACTAAAGTTTTTTCGGACTAAGTAGTACCCCGCATAGCCAACGAAGATGCCGAGAAACAGCTGCCATCGTAGTCGTGTGTAGGTGCTATCGATCTTATCTGATGACAAGCGATCGATATGCGCCATAGGTTTGAATATTCCAAACATAGGAACCTCATAATTATTGGGCGAAGGAAGAATTAAAATGCTCGAACGAAAAAATTTAGCGCTCATTCGAAATCAAGGGAATTGTATGTGCTTCAGGATTAATTTCTGTGATAGAGGTAGTCATTAACAAAAAATAACTTTAAATACAGCATATTAGTTTCATTTAATTAGACTACGCTTCATATTTTTGTTTGTATCTGCTTAATTAAACATCAGAACTTTCGAGAGTGAACAAACCAAAAAAGAGCGAGCGAACACAAATCAACCAACAACAAATTTATTATTCCTGCGAATGCATAGTGAATACCGAAAATTTTGGTTAAATCTGTGGAGTTAAAAGGGTGATTTGGGCTATTGGTTAAAGAAATTCACCAAAATCAACGCAAACAAAAAGGGTCTAGATTTCTCTAGACCCTTTTAGGTAATAACACTTGGTGACTTAATGTTGACTGATTAGACAAACATTAGCTAATTACATGAAGTATTAACTAGCCACACGAAGTGATTATGCGTCGATGTAAAAAGCTTCTACAGTGCCTTTTAGAGTAATAAGCATTGGCTGACCAAAACGATCTAGCGCTTTTGGAGAAGGGATCTTAACCCAACCTTCGCTGATGCAGTATTCTTCAACATCAGTACGCTCTTTACCATTTAGACGAATGCCGATTGGGTATTCGAAACACTCAGCAACGTGGTGTGGGCTGCGTGGGTTACCTGCAAGATGATCTGGTAAAGCTGGTCTTGAATTAGTATCGCTCATGTTCATTACCTGTATGTACGTAAATAAAAAAAGTGCGTCATTCTAGTCAATATAGGCTTTGTGCTCAACAACTGCTGCAATAAATCGTATTGATAGGTCTAATCAACAGCTAGTTGTTTGATTTAAAGGCGATATCGGCATGAGTTTCAACGAAAATTTAACAGTTTTATGCGTTATGGATGAAAGGGAGAGCTTCATTACTCGAACGGCAGATAACCTAATATCAGGCTTTTATTCCGAGCTTATCGATTAAGCTCAATACTCATCACTTTATGGTTAGGTTCTGATTCGATATCGACGACTGACCAACCTAGCCTTGGTTTATATCAGTGCAGATAAAGCTACTCTTCTTCTTCGTAACTGTCTGCTGGGTCTTCATTGATTTCTTCGCCACAGCCTAAGCACTCCGCTTGCAAATCCGTTGGCATGACAATAATCAAACCACAATGCGGGCAAAGATCACCTTGTTGAAACATCCTGTATTCCTTCTACTTCATGGCTATTGCTTAGGATACTTTTGCTTACTCGCTTCTAACCAATCATGAATAACTTGGCGAGCGGACTCCGATGGCGGAGCATTTCGCTTTCCGCAGATTTGATCAATTTCAAACGGAAATACTTTGCTCGGAACGCGGCGTAAACCTATGGTTAAACGCTGAGGTTTAAGCATGCGGAACACCACATAACGATCGCTCATGATTCGGTTGTGATACACGCCAATACAGTGCTTCTGCTCTATGCCTTCGTGTTCAAGGTCGTAATAATCCGTGAGCGGGTGAATGTTGCCATTACCGAGTAAAGGAACTGGATAAGGGATGTCTTTATCCATTGGGCGATTCCCCTCCAAACGACGTAATTGTCGTTGCTCCGTCCAGCGATCATGGAGTTGTTCAAACATAGCAAAAGAGTTCTGACTGGTAATGGCTCGCAGTGGGTCATCCATTTCCAAATCTTGCCCTAGCAATATCGCATCTTGGAACATCGCCATCTTCGACGGTGCATTAAGTCTGCCCTCTTCCACCATTGCAATTCCTAATCGACTGCCGGTTAGAAATGGATGAACTTGGTCCAAACGCAGGGCTGTGTATCCAACTTTTGAGTAATGCTTAAATTTAAGAACTCGTCTTTGCAACGGTTCGAGAATACGAACAATGTGGTCAAGCTCATCACCAACATTGTAATGCAATTCTAGCTTGTCGATGAATTTGAGTGTCGCTTTGCTGCTGTCTAAGCCCAACTTGGCAAGGATCTTCTTCTGCCCTAAGCGACTTAGTGCCAATGCTTTCTTGTTGTCGACGCTGTATTTCATGCAGATAAGCGCCAAAATAACAGGCCTTAGTTCAAGTAGCTGTGCAGCTTCGTAAGTGTTCGCAGCTAACCACAACATTTGGTATTGATATTCAGGAAAGTCATCGGTGATTTCACGATAACGAGCAGGCAACGAATCTAGCCAACGACCATTCACATCAAACTGCTCAACGAGGTTTAGGCTAAGTCCAATCCCCCCATCAAGCGGTCGTCTACCATCTTCGAACACATGAAAGCCGACGAGCTTTTGAGACCAATCTAGGATCTCAATATCGTAGTCAAAACCTAATGTTCGAGTGGGAATGGTTAGTAGTGCTGTCATTGATGCCTCTTCGTTATTGGCGCATTGAACTATCAAGCCTATCTAAAAGCATAAGCTAACGCTTCAACAACTATATCAACCTTTTGTAAATTTCTTATCAATCAAAGCGATATAAATACGATGGTCCTTAGAAGAACATTGAATGATGATTTTACGCAATATGAGATCTCTTCGATATCATTTGTGTTAACACAAACTATGCTTGTTACATAACTCACAACAAGAGGCTTTAATTATGGATTACCGACATATTCTGGTCGCACTTGAATTGTCTGACGACACCAAGATTCTCATTGATAGAGCGACCTTCTTCGCTGATAAACTGGAGGCTGGCATTTCATTTGTTTATATCGATGGAACGCATGGGGAGATTTATCCTGAACTCGTTGATATTCAAGGAAATGACGGTGATTTACCCATCAATGAAGATGCCGTTAAGCATTTGAAAGAGTTTGAGGCCTACGCCAAACACCCAATCAAACACATTTTCGTGGGTACCGGCGATTTGAACGATAAGCTCAAAAATGTCATCGAAGTAAACGGCATCGACCTATTGCTATGTGGTCATCACCATGATTTCTGGCATAAGCTCATATCCCATTCTAAACAAATCATCGATACGTCTCCTATCGATATTCTCGTTGTTCCTATGGAATAGCTGCTGCAGCTCGATTCCTAAAATCATCATGTATTGCCAACCTCTATCGGTATTATTGGTTGGCTTGATACCCCCTTATCCCTGCTATTGCCCACTCAGAGTATCCATTTGTGATCTTGTCAACCTATCAACTCGTAAGCGTCTAATAATTAACAATTCACGAGTGTAAGCATGAAAAAGATTGGTCTCTATCTTTTTACAAATGACTTAAGAATCAACGACAACACACTACTTCATCGGGCGTCGCAGCTCGTCGATGATCTACTATGCGTCGCCATTGAACCAAAGCTTTCTACTTATTCTGTTCGACTTTCACAAGAACAGGAAATCGGAGCGCATCGTCACCTTTTCATTAAGCAAGCTATAGATGATTTAGCCTTGAGTTTGGCGCGTCTTGGACAGCGCCTTTTTGTGTTAGACCAAAATACTAATGAGAACTTAGTTCAAATCATCAAAACTCAGCACGTGACACACGTTTTTGTCAGTTCACATTGTGCCCATGACGAACGAGAGCTAGTAAAGGATACGCTAACGCAGTGCCCTGATTTACTCATCTCTCAGCAGCATCACACTACTCTGTTTGAGAGTGATATGTTCCCCTTCGAACTTGCCAAGCTACCTCGTTCGTTCACTAAGTTCCGCCTTCAAGTTGAACGGCTAGATATTGAGATAAAAGAGAGCGTGATAACGTACCTGCCACCAGTACCTCAAACCGCTACTGACTCTTATAGAGAGCCGATACTTGAATTGGATGACTCAATAACAGGCGACTATGTAGGCGGCGAAACGGCAGCGTTAACCCACTTAGAAAACTACTTTTCACATGACTATGCCGGAACCTACAAACAGACGCGAAACGCATTAGATGGCATAGAGAACTCAACTAAGTTTTCGCCATGGCTAGCATTAGGGTGTGTTTCGCCAAAAACCATTTACCGCCACTTAAAGCAATTCGAAGCGCATCGTGGCGCGAACGACTCTACCTACTGGATTTATTTTGAGTTGTTGTGGCGTGAATATTTCTACTGGAAGTGTTTAACGCTGGGGACGTCACTGTTTGGTCGAGAATCTAGTGATCTGTCCAATGAACAATTGCTCGATACCACTGCGGGATCAAGCTTCGCCAAATGGAAAAGCGGCAACACCAATTATCCCATCGTTGATGCCTGCATGCGCCAGCTTAACGCAACGGGTTATATGTCTAACAGAGGCAGACAGCTGGTCGCGAGCTGCTTGATTCATGAGCTAGATATTGATTGGCGCCACGGTGCTGCTTATTTCGAAAGCCAACTCATCGATTACGATGTGGCTTCGAATTGGGGTAATTGGGCTTATATCGCTGGAACGTTGAATCCACAGGCTCCCCAGAACGCCAACAAACAAAGTGTAACCCATCAATCACAATCTAAATCCCGCCATTTCGATCTCGTTAAGCAGACAGAGATGTATGACCCGGAACATACATTTATCAAAAAATGGCACCGAGAAGACGAGGCTTCAGCGTCAATTCGATATCAGGACGTAATATGAAATACAAAACTGTACGCCTAATTTTAGGTGACCAACTCAATATCCAGCACTCTTGGTTTCAACAGGTTGATGACGAGGTCATTTATATCATCGCTGAACTTGAGCAAGAGACTGACTACGTTACATCGCACATCCAAAAGGTGGCAGCTTTTTTCTGTGCGATGGGTTACTTCGCTGACGAACTGACACAACAAGGTCATCAAGTACTCCACCTTACTCTTGACGATACCACGCAATTTGAAAACCTAGAGACACTCCTAAAGCATTATGTACACGAATGCAGCGCAGAAAAATTCGAATATCAAAGGCCAGATGAATATCGCCTTTTAGAGCAGATGAACAAGCTAAAGCTCACTAATGCGACTAAAGGTTGTTGTGATACGGAACACTTCCTCTTTCCATTCGAAGAGATAGAACAACAGTTTCCGAAAGACAAACACATCATGATGGAACACTTCTATCGCCGAATGAGAAAGCGCTTCGACATTTTGCTAGAAGACGGAAAGCCAGTTGGCGGCAAATGGAATTACGATGCGAGCAATCGAAAGAAACTCAAGAAACAAGACATTGAAAGCCTGCCTCAACCTCTGATGTTTACCAATGACATAACAGACATTTTGCAGCGAATAGAACGCCACCAAGTGCAAACCATTGGTCAAGTCGGTAACAAGTTACTATGGCCGGTGAACCGAGCACAAAGCTTGTCTCTGCTCGCTCATTTCTGCCAAGTCTGTTTACCGTTATTTGGGCAGTTTCAAGATGCGATGACTACAGAACACGACTCTAAGTGGAGCCTGTATCACAGTCGCATTTCGTTCTCACTAAATAGCAAACTGCTCAGCCCTAGAGAAGTCATTGATGCGACACTCTCCGCTTATCACGCCTCTTCCAAGCAAGGCGCTACCACTATCGATATCGCACAGGTCGAAGGGTTCGTTCGTCAAATATTGGGTTGGCGAGAGTACATACGCGCCGTCTATTGGGCGAACATGCCTACTTACGCCAACAAAAACCATTATTCAGCAAACAACAACTTGCCCCATTACTTTTGGGACGGACAGACCAAGATGAACTGCATGAAGCATGCGATTGACCAGTCTCTTGAGTTTGCTTACGCGCACCACATACAAAGGTTAATGATCACTGGCAACTTCTGCTTAATCACAGGCATCGACCCTTACCAAGTAGACAGTTGGTACCTTGGTATTTACGTCGACGCGATTGAGTGGGTTGAAATGCCAAATACGCGAGGTATGGCACTGTTTGCGGATGGCGGGATCGTCGGAACCAAACCATACTCTGCCAGCGGTTCTTACATCAACCGCATGAGCGACTACTGCAAAGGCTGTCACTACAAGATAAAAGAACGCAGCGGAGAGCAATCTTGCCCTTTCAATAGCTTGTACTGGCGCTTTATGAACCAGCACCGCGATGCGTTAAACCGTAACCCACGCATGGGCATGTTATATCGCTCTTGGGACAACATGAATGAACAAGAGCAACAAGCAATACTCAATACTGCAGAACAACGAATAACAAACTTGGAGAATTTATAATGGTTGAGCAACTCAGACTACACATATTGGTGGTTGGCGGAAGCGGCGGTATCGGCTTTGCTGTGGTTAAACACCTATTATCTGAGCTCTCTCGGTTTGATTTTCTTGATGTGCATGTAGACGCGACTTACCACTCTCAACAGCCGGAACTTGAAAACAGTCGCTTGAACTGGCACAAAGTCGACGCCACCAACGAAGCTGATATCAAGTGTTTGAGTTCTGAGTTTGAACAACTTGATTGGTTGATAAACTGCGTGGGTATGCTTCACACTCCAGACCTTGGTCCGGAAAAGAACCTTGCGTCCATTGACCCTAAGTTTTTCCTAAAAAACATCTCGGTAAATACTCTGCCCAGCTTGTTATTGGCAAAACACTTCACACCGATTCTTAAAACGAGCGACAACCCAAAGTTTGCCGTGGTTTCCGCAAAGGTGGGGAGTATTTCAGATAACCGATTAGGCGGCTGGTATAGCTATCGCTCATCGAAAGCAGCCCTCAACATGTTCATCAAAACCATGTCGATCGAATGGCAACGCACCATTAAGAAAGGCACGGTGTTAGCGCTACACCCAGGTACAACAGATACGGCTCTGTCGAAGCCTTTTCAGACCAATGTCCCTGAAGATAGGTTGTTTGAGTCGAGCTACGTCGCCCATCAATTAGTCGATATCATTCGCACTGCGACACCCGATAAAAGTGGGCACTTCTACGCGTACGATGGCGAGCAGTTGACTTGGTAGTGAGGAATGCCAATCGCTTGCTTTGATGAATGGTAAAATTTGATGAGTGCTAAAAAAGAAAACCCAACAGAGTGGTGCTCTATTGGGTTATTTTTTAGAAAGAAGGCATCAGTTAATTAAGACGTATGGCTGCTATTTAGCTAACGATCAAAACTGATCATCACGATTACTCAGCCCAGTTGAACTTGCTGTCGTCGACGCCTTCTTTTTCTTCTTTAGCTCGCTCGCGTCGGTGTTGTTCTTCAACTCGCGCAGCGTCAATCTCTTGCATGATTGCATTGATGTCGGCCAAATCATCGCTTTCTGTAAACTCACCCGTTAGTTTGCTATCGGGCTTTAAGTCGCCTTTCTCGTAAAGCGCCCACATTTCCTTGGCATACTCGGTTTTCGCCAATTCAGGAGCAAACTGAGCGTAATAATCACGGATATTATTGATATCACGAGCCAGCATCCACTCGGCATTGTTGTTCGCCGAAGCATCAACCGCTTGAGGTAAATCTATGATCACCGGACCGTACTCATCGACCAATACGTTGAACTCAGACAAGTCACCATGGATCAAACCAACACACAGCATTTTAACCACATAGGTCATCATCACTGCGTGATCTTCGATCGCTTGCTCTGCCGACATCACGACATCGTTCAAACGTGGTGCTACATAGCCTTCGTCATCAGTAACCAGCTCCATAAGCAGTACGCCATCAAAGCAACCATAAGGCACAGGTACACGAACGCCCGCTTCTGCCAGTTTATACAAGGCATCCACTTCAGCGCTTTGCCAAACCTTTTCTTGTTGCTCACGACCAAAGCCAGAGCCTTTTTCCATCGCTCGAGCACGGCGACTATTTCGGACTTTTCGGCCTTCACGATACGCGGTCGCTTTTTTGAAGCTGCGCTGGCTTATTTCCTTATATACCTTGGCACAGCGGATCGTATCGCCGCAGCGCACAATGTACACCGATGCTTCTTTGCCACTCATTAATTGGCTTGTCACCTCGTCGACTAAACCATCGTCAACTAAGGGCTGTATTCTTTTAGGTATCTTCATGCCGCCTTTATACATTAGTTGTCTTACAGATAGAAATATTAACTTAAGAAATGAATGACGAAACTATTAACGTGTTGTAAAAACGAACAGAAATTACGCCAAAGTTGTCTTATGACGACGGCAACGTTCAGAACAGTAAATCACGTCATCCCAACAACGTTGCCACTTTTTACGCCATGAGAAAGACTTTTGGCAAATAGGACATGTCTTAGTTGGTAAATGAGGCTTCTTGTGCATGGCCGTTTCCTTTTTGACGAGTTCACTTCCCGCGCCTACTAGTGATTCCCTATTACGTTCGTTCCTCACTCTAGGGAATGACGAAGGTAATAAGAACAAATCTAAAGTCCCTACTACGTTCGTAACTCACTTTAGGGAATAGCGGCAGTTACTCTAATCATTCTTTACTGCAGAACGTGACGGCGGAGTGATTGATAACAGCCCCGAAACTCCGTCATCCTCGAGAAGGAAATACGACTGAGTCAGGGGCTGTTTATCCGCATCTATATCAAGACTAAGCAACAACCTTGTACTGCTTCTCCATCTCACTCACACCTAAGCCAGAGTGTTTTGTTACTTTAAGCTGAACAGGCACTCGCTCTTTCAGTGCTTCAACGTGACTAATGACGCCAATCATCTTGCCTGAAGCATTCAAGTTATCGAGCGCGTTTAGGGCAATGTCCAATGTGTCGCTATCAAGCGTGCCGAAACCTTCATCCAAGAACAAAGAATCAATACTGGTTTTGTAACTCACAAGATCAGAAAGCGCTAATGCCAACGCCAAGCTAACCAAGAAGCTTTCACCACCTGATAACGTTTTAGTATCACGCATCACATCGCCCTGCCATGTGTCCAGCACTTGCAGTTCTAAGCCATCATCGGCTTTACGTTTTAGTTCGTAACGACCATGCAAACGCTGCAGCTGCTTGTTCGCAAGGTACACCAAATTTTCCAGCGTTAGACCTTGGGCAAACTTACGGAATTTGTCGCCGTTCTTAGAACCAATAAGTGAATTCAGGCGTGAAATATCATCAAAGTCGACCTGTTGCTCGTCTATTTGCTTGAACAGATCTTGTTGGTTGCTGCGGTTCTGGTGATCCGTTTCAAGATTGGCAGAAATCGCGCCGATCTTTGTCGCATGGCTTTGTTGTGCGTTTTGGCATTCAGTTGTCGCAAGTTCAACTTGCTGTTGGTCTTGCTCTTGCCATGCTTTAGCATTTGCGTGGTTTTGTAGTTCCACTTGCGTCGCTTTAGCTGTATTCAACCTAGCTTGCGCACTGACAACCGCTTCGTCTAAAGACTTCTTCAGGCTTTGAAGTTGAGTTCTAACCTCTTCGTCTAACAACGCTGCTTCAAAATTAGCTTCATCTTCGAATGGGCTCGTTTTCAGCGCTTCTAACCAGGCATTCGACGCTTGTGTGTAACTTGACTGCTTGCTAGTCAACTCTTCAGAGAAGCTAATGTGTTTGGTTTGCTCGGTTCGATGTTCAAGTTCGCAACGGTTAAGCACTAACTGCGAGGCATCACATGCATTTACCGCTTCAGTAACTTTTTGCTTCATCGCATTGCTGGTGGCTTGAATGTCTTTGTCACCAAACAACTCTGCCCTTTCAGCACCAATACGAGTCAGTTCTGACACTAGAGACTCGCTCTCTTGCGTCAGTGTCGCGAGCTCTTTCTCAACACTGTTTAGCTTGTCATCTAAGGTTTTCAATTCGGCGTGTTGAGTGATTAGTTGCTTCTCAATATCGGCCTGTTGCTGTTTAGTTTGCTGCCATGTGCTTGATGCTTGCAATTTCGCAGTAAACCAATCATCGATATATTCCAGCTCAGGCGCTTCGATAGCCGTTTGAACAATATTCTCTTTCAAAGAGCTCCATTGCTGCTCTTTCGCTTGACCTATCTGAGCCACTTGCTCGTTAGTGCTGTGGTTTTGCTTATTCAGATCCGCTAAGCGTTGCTCGGCCAACTCAAGGTTAGATTGCGCTTTGTCAGCCATAACACTCACTGATAAGCGTTGTTTCTCAGCTTCGGCATAGTGCGCTTTAGCATTAGCCAACGCTTTGAGTTGCTGCGATCTCTGATTCAGTTGAAGTTCACACTGCTGAGCAAAGGTCGCAACCGTAGCTTCATTGCCTAAATCGTTAATCGTTAGTATCGCTAGCTCTGGAACCGTGCCAACGAAATCCGATAAGCTCTGTTGAAGTTTGTCGACAACGCCTTGCCAATTCATTTGAGCTTGCTGAATATCCGCTTGCGCACGTTGAATGTCATCGTTAAGTGCCGCAATCATAGGGGCAAGAGAATCTAACTGCTGACGATGCTCTTGGCCTTCTTTTTTGATGGCCGTTAACTCTAGGTTTTCCGTTTCTTTTTGAGCAACCAAATTTGCAATATCTTGCGACTGCTCAATCGAATGGTCTGTTGAACCACACAGTGGGCACTCAGAGCCTGATTCTAGAGCTGCACGGTATTTCGCCAACTCGCCTTCTTGATCAATCAAACGTGTTAATCGCTCAAGCGAAGTCTCTTTCTCTTTATATCGCTCAACCAGCACTTCACGTTCTTTCGAAAGTTTGTCGACCAACTGAGTGTTAATTTGGTGTGCCTGTGTTTTTGCATGCAGCTGTTGCTGGGCATTTAGGAAGCCACGATTAATCTCTAGTAGTGAGTGCGTATTGCGATTCCAAAACTCCAATATATCTTTTTTCGAATTCAACACTTGTTCGCTGGTGTTGCCTTGCAATGCTTCCCACTGTTGCTTTGCACTACTCTCTAGCACAACCAATTCAGCTAAAGTTTTATCTTGCGTTGCTTTAGCTTCTTGCGCAGATTTGATGATCGTTTGCTGTGCATCAACCGCTGACAAAGCTTGCTTCGCTGAGTTCAACTGTTCTGCATGCTGACGCTCTAGAGTACGAACTTGCTCTACCTTTGCTTGCCACTGACCTAGGTATTTTTCCAGATGTTGGTCAGCTTGATGCGTATTTAGGTACTCAGTGCTAAGTTGATCTTGTTGCTTCAGTGCATCTAGTTTTTGGACCAAAACGACCTGTTGATTACGCTGCTGCGCGTGTTGTTCATTCAGCGTATTCGCGGCGTTAACCGCCGAAGCTTTCTTGTCTTTAAGTACCGACATTTGATTGTCGAGTGGGCGGACTTGTTCAATGATCTTCTCTTGATCTTGTTGCTCGGCTTTAACGTTTTCAACCGCTTCGCTACTTTGAGCCAGCTTAGTTTGGGCATCTAACTTCTCGGCCTCGCGTACTGCAAGCAACTTAGTACTGTTATCTAGGTTAATTTGCGTAAGATTGAGCTCATGCTCGCAGCGTTTTAGGTCTTTGTGCAGCGGTCGCAATTTCTCAGCCGGTTCGCTGTTTGCCAAACGCTCTAGTGAAGGTTGATTACGGTCTAGTTCATCTTGAGCTGTTTTGAGATCGTGCTCACTGGTAGCAATAGTTTGCTCAGCTTTAGTCACGTCTTTCCACCAGCTTAGATGCGCTTGCCACTCTTTTAACTGCTCGGCTAAACGTTTCTGTTCAGTTTCTAACGTGTCACGCTCTGTTGTCAGCTCTTGAATCTGCTCATCAGACAATAAACTTACACCTTCGGCTTTCGCTTTCAGGTGGTTAAGTGACTCTTCACTTGACTTAAAATGATCGTATATACGCTCAGAGATCAGGCTATAAACTTCGGTTCCAGTCAGCTCTTCAAGTAGCTCTGCACGGTCGTTAGCATTGGCATTTAAGAAGGCCGCAAACTCACCCTGAGACAACATGATGGATTTAGTGAAACGTGAAAAGTCTAAACCTGTTACCTGCTCCACCAACTTGGTTTTCTTGGTCAACATGGTCTCTAAGACTTTGTCGGTATCAGCATCGGCAAATTCACACGTTGGCGTCTGTAATGCGCCATCGTGTTTTCCGCGCGCTCGCTTTTGATGGAAGTTAGAACGGTACGTTTTGCCCTGCACTTCAAATTCAAGCTCGGCGAAACACTCACCCGTACCGCGAGTCATCAGCTCGTTATTGCCCTTCGCTATGCTTTTCAAACGAGGCGTGCGGTGGAATAGCGCTAAACAAATCGCATCCAGAATTGTGGTCTTACCCGCACCTGTTGGACCCGTAATAGCAAACAGGCCGTTTTCTGCGAACGGCGATTGAGTAAAATCGAGCTTCCAACGCCCTTTCAAAGAGTTCAGGTTTTCAAATTCTAGGCTTAAAATCTTCATACTGGTTACTCTTCTACTTTGTTCGGCGCTTGAGCGCTATCAGACACTTCAACCATCACTTGTTTAAACTTCACCGTCATGCGCTCTAAACGCGCTTTTTCAGAATCGGTTTCAAACTCTTCTAAGGCAATACGCTTGCTAAATACGTCCATCGGGCTCAGTTCAGATAAGGTTTCTGCCGACTCTTGCTCTAATGCTTGATTGCGACGTTCTCTTGCTCGGCGTAATTGAAGTACTTCCACATTCAAACCTTCGGTTAATGCGCGCACACGCTCTTGTAGATCCGACAAGTAATCTTGCGCTTGCACTTCTATCGATAACCACACGTTTTGTTCGCTATCTAAACCTATGTATTGGTTCAGCTGAGATTCAACCTCGCTCAAGTCACCTTTGATTTCGGCTAGGGGTTGGAACGTTGGAACTGGCAATTGAGAAATCGTGCGCTCACCTTCAACAAACTCAACTAGACATACCTGCTTTTGAGATTTAAGTTCATCAAAGCTTAATGGGATTGGAGAGCCTGAATAACGAATGTATTCACGCTTTGCCACCACTTGTGGGCGGTGGATATGACCAAGTGCAATATAATCGGCATCTGGGAAGCCATCAGCGGCGAAACCATCAAGGTTGCCGACATAGATGTCGCGTACCGAGTCCGATTGTTGAACCCCCATCGCCGTTAAATGACCAGTAGCGATGATCGGCATGTGCTCGCTGTTTTCAAACGTCGCACGTTTAGCAACCGCCGCATCATAAACACTTTGGTAGTGCTGTTTGATCGCATCGCCGAGTTGTTTTTGGCGCTCAACGCCGGTGACACCCGCCTGACTGGTCAACACATCGCGTGGGCGAATAAAAGGAATGGCGCAAACCAGCGCTTCTACATCGCCGTTTTTACCTTTTAATTCGACAACCTGAGTCGCATGATCTTGGTTGGTATTAGGAATCACGTCTGCGCCCATGTATTTGAGCAGCTGTTGTGTCTCTTTAAGCACAGACACCGAATCGTGATTTCCACCTAACAACACCAATTGACAGCCGATCTTGTTCGAATCGACCACGAACTTGTTATACATCTCACGAGCGTAACTCGGCGGTGTGCTGGTATCAAAAATATCGCCAGCAACAATGATCGCGTCGATGTCGTTCTCTGTAACTTGCTCAAGTAACCATTGTAAAAACCGTTCATGTTCATTCTTACGGCTTTTATTGTAGAAGTTTTGGCCAAGGTGCCAATCGGACGTGTGAAGAATCTTCATTGCTGCTCACTGGAAGTCTGTAATACCTTTAATCTACCAAAATAGTCGAGATAATTCCCTTTTATAAGCTTGTGAAAACCAACTAATTTCAGGCTTTAGAGCAACTCCGCCCATAGCGTGACCAATCGTTATTTTTGACATAAAAAACCGCTCAACGTTAGAGCGGTTATAGGTGTCCATGACATTAGCTGTAAGTTATTTCACAGGGGTCATTAAAAATTGTACGAAGCACCCAGAGTTACAGTGCTAAACGCGACATCACGACTTGCCAGTCTATTACCATTAGGGCCGAAGAATTCGATATTTACAGCGTCTGCTTGTGAGATCAAACGTAATGTTAGGTTTTCTACTGGCGTGTATTCAACACCAATACCGAAATGAAAGCCGGCACCAGAATCATCATCAAAAGAGCTAGCGTTGTTTGAGTTCAAATCTACGTAGCTCAAGCCCGCTAGTACAAATGGACGAATTGAGTTATCAAAGGTGTAGCCTAGGTTTGCTGCAACAGAAAGCGATGTTGGTGAAAACACCTTAGTACCAAATGATTCATAGTCAGCATAATCCGTGTAGCCAAGTTCGATACCTACAATGCGGTTAAATTGGTAGCCACCGTAAAGGCTGTACCCCATGCTTTCAGCATCTAGACTGCCTGCGCCGTCAGTGTCTGAGTCTTGATACACACCAAGGCCTGCGCCAATGTATGGACCGCCCTCGATACCAGCAGCAAGTGTAGGAAGTGAAACTAAGCCAATTAGGCCCAATAGAAATGATGATTTAAGCATGAAAATACCCTTTTTAGTTTGTTCCACAGTACCGTTCATCAACTATCAATAGGTTTCCGACACTATTCCAACGGTTGCGATACTGTTTAAAATAAATTATTCAAGCGACTCCTAACAAACAATAAAACACTGTTCATTTGTGAAGTGATAGAGAAATTAACACGATACTTTTTATTCACCAAGCGAATAGTTAAATAATTTATCAGCATCTTATTTATGAGACACAATAAGAAAAACAGATGTAAAACGAAGCGCACCCACTATATCACGACCATTAAAGTCAATTTAAATCAACAGGTTAGAAATCTATCAATCTTAAAAGTAGCGTTTATATACATCAGCTATACCTTCATCATAAATAAAAAACTCACGCTATCGATTAGTAGGGTGAGTTTTATTTTCCAGAAGACTTATTTAGAACAACCTGCTATTAAAATATATTTAAATTTATTCCATGTTATTAACAAACTTCTGTAAGACTAGCCAAATAGTTATTCGTTAAATAGAAGCCACTGAACTTCTCAATAAAGTCCGCAGGAACAGTTTTATCGGTCAAGCCAGATTCAATCAGCGCCGCTTGCCACTTCTGTACTTTCGGGAAGCCTTCAAGCATGTCAAAACCTGAGCCCTCTTTGATTACTGATGCTCGGTGTAACAGTGGTAGCCAAGCGATGTCGACGTTAGAGATGTAATCGCCTTTAAAGAAGACGCTATCACCCAATTTATTCTCGGCTTTTTGGAAGGATTTTTGAAGAATCGCTAAACGCGTCTCAAAGGTTTCTTTATCTTTACTACCCATCGTTCCGCATTGTGGCATGTAATGTTTGCTTGCCTGATAAGACCAAGCGCGATCTAGTGCTTTTTGCTCGGCAGACACCTCTTCTATTGGCGCATACTTATCATCTAAGTATTCAACAATTGCATCTGATTCAAAAATAACTGTGTCATTTTCTGTAATCAATACTGGCACTTGTCCGTTTGGCGAAATATCTAGGAACCATTGAGGTTTATTATTTAGCTCAATGTATTCAATTTCAAATGGGACATTTTTCATTACTAAAGCACCCATTACACGTTGAACGAATGGGCAGTTTTTAAAGCTAACAAGTTTAATCATGGTTGACTCCGAATTAGGTCATTATTTTCTATTCATACCCCTAAGACGAACGCCAAAACCGAAAGACGAAAAATAATTCCATTTTTGTGGAAATAATTAAATACGAAGGCAACTAAAGGCAGTCACTTTAGGTAGGAACTTTAGATAATATGTTTGAATGCCTAATTACGAGCGGCTAAACGATCAAAGATATTGCAATAGACGCCATGATCATGCCAACGACAAATTCCAACACCTTCCACGCTCTCGGGTTCTTAAACATTGGAGCCAAGAAACGTGCGCCATATCCAAGTGAAAAGAAGAACACAAACGACGCCGATACTGCACCAGCGCCAAACAACATTTGATTAGGTTGATATTGCGTTGAGATAGAGCCCAGCAATACCACAGTATCCAAATACACATGCGGATTAAGCCAAGTAAACGCCAAACACATCGCAATCGCTTTGGTTAACGAGTCTTTGGTTTCAGTAGTGGCTTCTAAGGCGTGGTTTTCGGTAAATGCAGAGCGGAAGCTTAAGAATGAGTAGACACCCAAAAAGATAGCGCCGCCATAACGAGCGAGCTGCTCAATTTGTGGGAACTGTTTAACGATTGCGCCAAAGCCTGTAACGCCGAAGCTAATTAGTAAGGCATCAGAAATGGCACATACAGCACAAACTGCCAATACGTGTTGATTCTTAAGCCCTTGCTTTAAAACAAATGCATTTTGAGAACCGATTGCAAGAATCAGCGAAAGCCCAAGGGAAAAACCAGCAAAATAAGTCGTCATAGAATGTACTTCGAATCGGTTAGAATAATCATAAGTTACTATAAAATAGCGTAATTTTTCATAAAATATACAATATGATCACATACGTGTTACACAGCACAAAACCAAAACCCTTAAATTGCAACTAAGTGCATATCAAGGCTATTTTCTGATTTCGATTTTAGGAATGTAATCAAAGGAAGAAACATGATCAAAAAGCTGTGTTCAACACTGATACTTTGGGCAATAGCCAGCCAAGCACTCGCAACATCACTTTACTATATAAACCGTACCGACAAACCCATATTAATAAACTTTTCTATAGATTCCAGTACGCCCGTAAGTAACGGTTACCAATATAGGCTTACTACAAATAACTTAGTTATTTGGCCTTATCAAAAAGCTAAAGTAGCTGATTTTAATCGATACTATGGGCTTGTTAATGGCGCAACGTATGACTACTTCCTAACAATTTCACGATTAACAAACGAAGGTACTTGGGCACGTAAGCCACAAGAACCTGTAAGTCAACTTAGGTTGGTTGGTCACGGTTCAGGCTCAACGTTGTCTTATGGGTACAAAGATCAAGGGATGGTGACCGACTACAACCCATATATTCTTCATCGATATAACCAAGATGGATATCACTCTGAGTTCGGTGTTAAGGCTATATACACGTCAGGCTTTGACGACGTTGAATTTGTAGTCTCAGAACATACGATCAATGATTTTGATCAAGACCCAAATACCTTGAACGTTGGCTCATATAACCTATGGATGCTCCCCGGCGTATCATCAAACATTACAAGCCGTGCAAGTGTCTTGGACCACACTCTCTCTGGATATGACGTACTCACACTTCAAGAAGCTTTTTCTTCAGACCGAGAGATCCTATTCAACGCTCTAGCAGAGGAATATGCATTTAGAACAGAGGTGGTAGGAGGTGGCACTAGTGCGATGTACGACGGAGGCGTGGTCACTTTTAGTCGCCATCCAATTATTGAAACCGACAGTATAGTTTTTGAACACTGCTCTGGGACGGATTGTTACGCAGATAAAGGCGTCGTCTATACCAAAATCGACAAAGATGGTCAGATATATCATATATTTAACACGCACCTAGCATCATTCAATACGCCTGCTGCCAAAAGACTAAGACGCTTGCAGCTAGGGCTGATGCGAACCTTTATGCTGACTAAAGGCATACCTTCCAACGAAGCAGTTATCTATGCTGGAGACTTCAATATCGATAAAAATAGCGACTTCGTGGAATACCTGCTAATGCTAGCTACGTTGGATGTTGATCCTCCAGAATTCAGAGGCTACACCAATGCAACCTTTGATCCGACGATTAACCCGTATGCCGCTTATAAGTATTCAGGTGGTGCTGATGTAGAGTATCTGGATTACGTTTTTGTTAGCAGAATGCATAGACGAGCAACAAGTAATAATAATACGGTCAAGCTTCATCAAAGGTTGAGCTCTGACACTTGGGGAAGTTGGCACCTTTCAGACCATTTTGCCGTCAACGGAAACTTTGAATTTGGCTCTCACGACGACTAACGTCCTTGATCTTGGCTCTTTCAAAAGCACTTCAATGCTGAATGAGAGCCAAAACCACCCCCTGCAATTAACAAACTAATCATTTGATTTTAAACGTTTTTAATTCCAACTCTTAATTTTATAAATATTGCTTTTATTAATAGAATTTAGCTCAAACTTTGAGACTTTAAAATCAATCACAGTGAGATCTTCCTACCATTTCATTGATCAAACGAATGATACAAGTCTGATTGCATATTACCTTTTGACTGCTTTTTGAGCGGGCATTTCCCTCTCACAGAACTGACTGCGTGTTTTCATAAAGCTTCGCTGAAGAGTCAGTTCTAGTGGCACAACTATTTAGTCGCACAATGATAAGGATGCAACACACATGAATCACGGACAAAGACTCACCACGCTTGCTTTGGCTATTATGGCTTCGGCTCACGTATCAGCTACAACTCTGAATGAGAGTAGCCCAGAGCCACAACCTGCCAACTCACCTTTCATCCAAGATGTAAAAGGGACAATTGTTGAGGATTACTCGCGAGAAACTATCCAGCCTTCATTTTTCTCGATGAGAATGATGAGCAACGCTGATGAACAACGCGGTGATTGGTTTAACTTAACAGCAAGCTACACAAGAATTCAGGGTGTGGGTTCTGATGTGGTATATGACTACTTGATGCCTCCTCTTCAACCACAACCTGTCATCGTTGCCGTTCTTGATTCGGGTGTCGACGTTGAACACGAAGACCTCAAAAACAAGCTTTGGACCAATGAAGGAGAGATCCCAGACAACGGTATCGATGATGATGGCAATGGCTACATCGATGATGTTCATGGTTGGAATTTTCTTGGTAACTCATTAGGCATTAACGTTGACCAGGACACGCTAGAAGTCACTAGAGAATACAAAAAGTACCTTGAGTTAAAAGAGAACGGACATTGGATTCCGCGTAAGAAACGTAAGTACTATCAAGGTGTTGAATCCGATTACTTGTCATCTCTAAAAGATGACCAAGATGCGTTGAATCGTGTAACAACAGCAACTGACCAAGCCAATGAGTTCAAAGAACAGATTCTTCAGTTCGTCGATCAAAAAGACTTTTCTACTAACGGTTTAAAAACACTATTGGATAGCGAGAACGCTAGCGTTGTAACCGCTGCTGAAGGGCTTTTGAGTCTGTTTGATTCATGGTATTCATTTGAATATCTGGAATCACGTCGTAGCCGTTACCAAGACTCTCTGGATTTCCATCTCAACCTAGATCTCGATACGCGTGCTGACATTGTTTGGGACGACATCAACAATCCTTGGGAAAAAGGCTACGGCAACAACGATGTAAAAGGCCCTGTCGGTTCGCACGGTACACACGTTGCTGGAATCATCGCTGCTGAACGCGGCAATTTTATTGGTATTGATGGTGTGGCGGATCATGCTCAGATCATGGCGGTACGTATGGTGCCAAATGGCGATGAGCGAGACAAAGACATTGCTAACGCAGTGCGCTATGCCGTCGATAATGGTGCTAAGGTCATTAACATGAGCTTCGGTAAAAGCTACTCGCCACGTAAGTACATCGTCGACCACGCGTTTCGCTATGCTGCGCGTAAAGGTGTGCTAATTGTTCACTCTGCGGGGAACAGCCGCAACGATAATGACATCAAACCAAGCTTTCCAAACCGCTACGCTAAGCACTACCGCTCAAAGCCTATTTCAACATGGTTAGATGTGGGTGCATCAGCGAAATACGCCGACGAAACATTAGTGGCGAGCTTCAGTAACTTCGGTCAGAAATCGGTTGATGTATTCGCACCTGGGTACCGCATTTTATCAACCACTCCGGGGAACACTTACGGTTCGAAAAGTGGCACAAGTATGGCTGCACCAGTGGTTTCCGGTGTCGCGGCCTTGGTTTGGTCACGCTACCCTGATTTGTCAGTCAAAGAGCTCAAGGCAATGTTGATGGGCGAATCGAAAGTCTACCCTGAGCTGCTTGTTAACAAACCATCTAGCCCGGAAGATTTGGTTCCGTTCAGTACCCTTTCTATCTCAGGAAGTGTTGTGGATGCTGAAGCCATTTTCGCGGAGCTAGAAACTCGCTAACGCTTTAGCCATTATCGTTACCTATTAAAAAGGTTGCTCAGAGCAACCTTTTTTTTACAACAGCAAAACAGAAGTACAAGTCATCGAGATACACCCCGCCCGTCATTCCCTACAGTGAGGAACGAACGTGATAGGGAATCTTTCTTTTACTTCGATCTACAATTTCGATCGCATCTAACGCAACTCAATACTCATGAACTGGCTGTGCGGGTCCAACACATAATCAGCAAAGGGTTCACAGTATCCAAAGCCAAACTTTTCATACAGGTTACGTGCGGCCTTAAAGTAGTCTTCTGAACCTGTCTCTAAACTGATTGTTTGATAGTGGCGAATGGCTGCGGTATCCAATACGTGTTGTAAGAGTTGGCTGGCAACGCCTGACTTTCGAGCAAACTGCGAGGTTCTCATTGATTTGAGTTCAGCGTGTTGTGTATTTAGCTCTTTAATGGCAACACACCCAAGCAGTTGGCTGTCTTTCCAAGCACTGAAAAAGGTAATATCTGGCGACTTCAGCCCTTCCAGATCCAATGCATGAACGCTTTCGGCTGGCGAAGTTGCATACATATCAGCGAGGTGCTCTTCAAGCAACTCAACGACTTCCCCGCCCGATAAGTCATCAAGCTTAATTTCTATCGATGTGCTGCTTTTCAATGCTGTTCCATTTTCCATTGAATCCTGTGCATTTGTTGCTGGCTTCATTGCCTCAACTCTCCTTGTTTGGTTCGCTTATTTAATTTGAGTGATTTGGCGTTAATTACTGGCCTACTTTCCTGAATTGTTTCCTTTTCAAGAACTCGGTTTGAATCAGTAAAATTACTGATTAATCATAAAATTATAAATGTCACACTGGGTTTACCTAGATACCATATTTTTCCTATCTAGTCTCGTCATAAAAGCGTGCCGCAAAGCCCGTAGGTCGCAGCAGCGAGGGAGCAACAGCTGTTTCAGTTTAACGAATAAGTAGTCCGGTCGATATGAGCATTCAAGTAGATTTAACCACCACAACACCCTGCCAGAACTTCGATTCCGCGCAAGGGCATATGACTCTACAAAATCACCGAATTATTGATGTCGACAATGAGATCGCCCGAATCTTTGGTTACCGAAGCCGGGAAGAACTTTTACTGAACGTAGAATTTGTTTATGCATTGGTCCCTGAGAATTACCAAAACCTAGCAAAAAAGCGTTATTTAGAAGCAATAAAAGGTAAGCTCAACAAAGGTAAGTTGTATACAGATATTCCAGCCAATGACCGCAACATCTCTATCTTCTGCCTATCACATATTATTGAACTCAATGGCAAACCCGCGCTCAAAGTGACTATCATTGACATTACATCCGTAGTCGAAGCTCAGCGCAAACGTAACGAAACCGATCGTATGTACCGCAAGCTACTCAGCACATCAAAACAAGGGATCTTGATCCATAGAAACTTCAAGCCTTTAATGGTCAACCAAACATGGGTTGAGCAGCAAGGTGCAGGATCTATAGAACAAGTGCTTGCTATGGACTCTATCATATCCATTGTACCTGAAGATCAGCGCGAAGCTGCGATAAGACGCTGTGGCAATATTCTCGACGGCCATACACCGAACTTTAGTTCCGTGGTATCTAACCAGTGTTTCGATGGCTCCTATAAATACTTCAACCTCTATGACAACGTGATTAACTGGGAAGGTGAAGACGCCATTCAAGTTATCCTTGAGGAAGTCACTGATAAGGTGTTGCTAGAGAAGGAGTTACTGCATCGTGCGATGCATGACGATTTAACACATGTGCTCAATCGACGTGCTATTTACGATTGGTTAAAAAAACCGGTTAATCAGCATATGGTGATGTCATGTATGTTGATTGATATTGATGACTTCAAATCGATTAACGACAGGTTTGGGCACACAGTCGGTGACACGGTCATTAAGCACTTAGCAGACACCATTAAAACTCACGTTGAATTGTTAGGGGGTGTAGTAGGACGATGGGGTGGCGAGGAGTTTATTGTGTTCATTCCAAAAGCGAAGTCCGCGCATACCAAAATCATTGGCGAACGAATCTGCCACACCTTCAATCAACATATCTTTTTTGGATTTAATCGCCACCAATTTACATCGAGCGTGAGTATTGGCGTCACCAACCAGTGCGAGTGCCACTCATCCAACACAATTAACACATTGATTCGCGTGACTGATGAGGCGCTTTATCTTGCGAAAACAAGGGGGAAAAACCAAGTCTCAGTTAACGGCGACACGGTGTGCTATGAAGCACTTTCGTAATCATAGCGACCTCCTCTCATTCATAATCCGGAGATAGTTTAAATATACGTAAAGTCAGTCGACTAACTGCACGAATTGAACTCCACCGTCCACAATTAAAGTACAACCACCAACAATTAAAGCGCTTATATTGATCGATATTTGATTGCGTTCTCTGCATTTCGGTATATGATGCGCCACCCTAATTTTTCAGCTTATGCTGCAGGCAAACATGTCCGCTAACGCACTCTATACCGACCTATCCGGTTACTATGACTTAATGTGTGTAGATATTGACTACCAAGCGCAAAGTAACTGCGTCCGTAGACTCCATCAAATCTTTGGAAATGAAGGAAAAACACACCTCGACTTAGCTTGTGGCACTGGCCCACACGTTCGTCATTTTATTGATTTTGGTTACCAAAGCGGTGGCCTAGATCTTAACAAGCCGATGTTAGACATCGCAGAAGTTCGCTGCCCAGAAGCCAAGTTCTCAGTACAAAACATGAGTAACTTTGAGGTCACTGAACCACTCGATCTTATCACTTGTTTCTTGTATTCCATCCATTACAACGATGGCCTAGAGAAACTTAAAGAGTGTATTGAAAGTGTACATCGCGCATTAAAGCCTGAAGGCATTTTCTGTTTTAACGTGGTGGATAAAGACAAGATCAGTAACGACCTATTTGTTAGACACACAACAAACCAAGACAAAGACGATTTCACGTTCCGTTCTGGTTGGTATTACTCTGGTCAGGGTGATAAGCAAGCGCTAAAGCTTAGTATTGAAAAGACGACCGCGGGTGAAACTCAAGTGTGGAATGATGAACACCCGATGGTGGCATTCTCGTTTAAGGAATTAATCGAAATATTGAAGCCCTACTTCGAGGTTAATATATTCGAGCACGATTACGACAAACTGATACCTTGGGATACTCAATCCGGCAATGCGCTGATCACGTGTGTGAAAATCTAGAGAAGTCGATACGCAGCAAATTAGTCTAAACACATAGATCAACAAAGAACCCATATTTGCCTTTATTTTTATCGCGTATCCAATATCACATTGCGTCATAGTGTTATCTAAGGTGATATAAAGTACCGAGTTTGAGATCAAGACGGTTATCAAAGTTCTAAATCAGAAATGTTTAAACATAAAAAAGAGAGGCACAATGGCCTCTCTTTGATCGTCTACTTTATATTGCTATCGTTAAACTATAAGACTAAAGCTTTGTCCAAGCGTCCTGCCAGTACTGGCTGTCACCAGGAGCATAAGATGCGCTTGCACACCAAGCCGTGTATGGCCAAGGCTTACATTCGTATAGACCATTGTCGCTGCCTACCACAATGTCACCTGCTGCGTAGTTTGTGCCGGCTTCATATGGCGGGTAATCACCTGGAGGTGGCGTTGTACCGCCCTCTTCTTTGATAGCGAATGAATTATCGACCATCACCATTTCACCGTCTGTCGCAGTACCAACCACTTCAAGCTGGTACTGACCTTCTGCAACATCACTCAGCTCCATAGTAATCGTGCGGCTATCAGTTAGATTCACGTTAGTCTGTTCAACAACAGTATCCGAGCTATTGCTCACCGTTGCGGTGACATCAAGCGCTTCGTTTGACGCTAGTGTGAACTGTAAACGTACATTGCCATTATCTAGAATGTATTCCGACTGAAGACCAGATACACTTAGCTCTAAATCACCACCTGGATCAGGGTTGCCGCCACATGAACTGTCTGACGCTTTTTTCCAAACGCCCCACTCACCTGTCGTTCCCGGCTCTTCGCCACGAGTATACCAACCTGCAACCCACGTTGCTCCATCATGCGATACTTGGTCACCTTCAACATAAACGGTGTCGGCATCCCATGCAGCAGCACAGTTAGAACCATCCGTCACAGACACTTTACGGTCAGCGGTTACAGTTTGGTTCGCGCTGTCTGTTACGCTATACACAAGCGTGTAGTTGCCGATCTCATTTACATCGACACTGCCAGTGTGTGTGATAGTACTTGTTAGATCGCCATCTTCAGCATCATTTGCTGTAACACCCGCCATTGGGTCGAATGGGTTACCGAGTACGATAGTAGTATCCGACACGCCATCGAAAACAGGTTTTTGGCTGTAAACTTCTACCGTTCTAGCCTTGGTTGTCTCATTGTTGTCACTGTCTTTCACACGGTAAGTCAGTACATAAGTACCTATAACACTAGTTTCGACATAACCTTCAACATCGATCGATGAAGTTAAATCACCATCTTCTTTATCTGTTGCTGTTACGCCTTCCATTGGATCAAATGCAGTGCCATGAAGAACACGCGTATTCTCAACACCTTTCAATACAGGCTCACCTTCAACTGGTGGCGGTGTCACCTGACCGTGAACAAATGGACCATAGTCTTTAATGAATTGTTCGTTGTATGCTTGACCCGCTTTGTTAGTACCCATATCCCAGTTGATAGACCAAGTCATTACGCCGCGTAAAGGCTGTCCCTGCGCCGTTAGGCTATCAAACGCGTCGTATAAGTCTTGTGGCTCTTGCACAAAACCCGTCGCTGCAGCATCGATACTTGAAGGAATACCGAACACGAGCTTGTCATGTGGGATCTTGTGGAAACCACGCGTTCCATTGATAAGAGAATCAGAGATGTAGTAGATGAACTCTTCTTTTAACGCATCGTTATTTTGAGCTATCCAACCCACACCTTCAACCCAGATACCATCGCCACCTTGGTTGTAGAATTGTGGGTTAATCCAGTCGTAGTAGCCTTCTAGATTATCGATATAAGGAACGTACTTACCACCCGTCGTTAGGTACGGGAACTCAGGCGCCATAGTAATAAGGAAGTTTTTGCCTTCAGCACGGTAGTGATCTTTTACCAACTTAAGTGCATCAGGAATCACAGTTTGGTTGTTTGCTGCGGTCACGGCTGCTTGTTCAAGATCGATATCTAGACCATCGAAACCGTAACGATCGGTAAGACGGATAATCTCATCAGCAAAGGCTCTTTCATCACCGGTTTCTAGCTCTACGTGTGCATCAGCACCACCCAAAGCCAAAAGTACAGAGCGACCTTGCTTGTTGAGTTCAGAGATTTGGTCAATAAATTGTTCTTCTGAAAGCCCAATCGTTGGGTCCAGTTTAAAAGTTGGGATTCGACCATCTGTCACATCGTAAACCTTCATGAATGACACATTCACGATGTTGTACATTGGGTTCACTTCATCTAGCGTCACACACGGCGCATTACCACCTTGGTAGCCGCCACCATCACACCAGTTATGCCAATAGCCAACCACGACACCAGAGTCTGGATTCGTCATATCTGAACCATTCGCATAAACAGCGCCAGACATAGCCGCCATGCCGACCGATACTGCTAATTGTAGAGCTTTACGTTTCAACATTAGTCCCACTTCCTTACTTAACAGCTGTGCCAATCACAACCGAACCAATTCATTGTAATCATGAATATTTATAGAGAAGTAATGGAATTTATAGGAAAAGATGACCTTTGATTTAACTTGTGATTTTAAGTCACAGATTGAATATCAGAATCAATATGATTTTGACTTTTCATTCAAATTGAAATGCTAAAATCTGTTATTTTCAACCAAATACATTGACTGAGCAAATATTTAATCAACCTTAATTCACTAAGATAATTAACCAAAAACATAAAAAATAACCAATAGGAAAAAACGAACTTTAAATCGGCAAAAATCACCCCAAACATGCCGTAATCACTGACCTCAGACCAGATACCATTGCGAGTGACATCACTAAAATAGCTTGGATATAATCGTCATACATGTGCTAGAGATACACACGTATAACGGAATATAGGAGTGAAAATTTGTGGAATTTTGGATGTATACCTCAGGAATTTTTCAGTTAACCCTCAGTACCAGATGAATAATATGCGTCCAATAGTGAAATAAAATTCACCTTATCAAGTTCATTAAGTTGATTAATTCCAGCCGCTGCTTTTCTTCCTCCACCAGTTGCAAAACTTGAGCAAATTTCGTCCGCGCCTATTCTGTTTGATAATGGTGCCCGTAAACTCACCGTGTAAGACTTTCCATCTTTGTTTTTCGTTAATACTGCTTGCGCTCGGTTTGGATCTTGATTGACGATTTCATTACCAAATACGCCACCGATGCGCCTTGCCCAAGTCTCACCTGGCAGTTCAAACACACGTGCGACTTCACTTTCATAAACAGGAACAAGGTTTGATAGCTGCTGGCGATCATTTTGATAGGCAGTTCGTAGTCGATAAAACACAGAGTTTTTATCATCTAAAAGGTCAAATGGGTTCGGGTATTGATAAAGGGTTTGGTAGAGCTCAATTGGCGTGAAATGCAAATCACTGAGTGACGAGCCGTAGCCGTTGTAATTAACTAGAGTACCCAACTCTTCTAAGAAATCAGTTTGAGATTGGTCAAAGCCATTTTCTAACGCTAATTGTGAAGCTACCGCTTTTAAATTATCACCAAATGCCGCCGCGATTGCCCACGCAACATATTCACCTTTTAACTTTTGATTGATCAACAAGCTGGTGCAACATTCAGGCGCCGTATTAACCAACGTCTTAAGAAACTTAGACTGCGGTATGTCTCCCGTACGATGGTGATCGCAATAGAACACATCAATATTAGCATCGAGTAGCGAGTGTAGTGCCGGTAGATTCTTCTCCATCGACACATCTAGGACCGTAACAGACGAAACCTCTCCTTGTTCACCCTGCTCAGCGAGTTTAGAAACCACTTGAGAGACCAACTTGATATCACGCTTTACACCAGTGATCAGTACACTTTCTTTAGGCTCGTTTAAGCGAAGTTGCAGTAAAGCGATGATGCCGTCTGCATCTCCATTGAATACGTCGTAGTGCATGTTGTTCCTCTTCCTATAGATTTAACCGATTGTCAGAAACGGGCCAATTCGTTCGTTTATTCGATAGTCTGTCATTATTTTAGTTATATTTCACAGATACTTAAGTCTATTTTGGAATGCCTTATTCTTATTTCTATCTATTCATGAACTTGCCTATCCATTAGGCACAAAAAAGGCGCAGATAATCCGCGCCTTTCGCTTGTGTTGTTTGGCTGCACTTCTTTAATGCAACTAGGTTGGTTCTAAGATGTCTTAAACTGCGCGACTGCTTTATCCATCTCATGGGCTTGCTCTGCGACTTTATCGACTTCTACCAAGCAATGCTGCGCTGACACGTTGTTATCGTTAGAAATGGTATTAAGTTCTGTGATTGAATCACTCACTTGTGCCATAACAGCGCCCTGCTCTTCAATTGCAGAAGCAATACGTTCAGAGTTGCCTTGAATGCTTTCCATGTCGCTTAGGATGAGCTGTAGGCTTGCATCAAGTTCTTCTGAATCTTTTAGTGTTAATTGACCTTGTTGATTGCACTCACCAATTTCTGTCATCGAAGCATTCATTTGGCTCTGAATTGCCGTTACTACACTGGTAATTTCAGTCGTTGATTGGTGCGTTCTGCTTGCCAGCGCTCGAACTTCATCGGCAACCACCGCAAAGCCACGACCTTGTTCACCGGCACGTGCTGCTTCAATCGCTGCGTTCAATGCCAATAAGTTGGTTTGTTCTGCAATGCCTTGGATGATGTTTACTGCATCGCCGATTTGATCAACATGATGGTTCAGTGAACTGATCGAATCTTGGCTGCTTGAAAGGCGTTCAGATAACTGGGTGATGTTGCTGATGGTTTCAACCACCACTTCACGTCCTTTATCGGCATTCACTTTCGCTTGATGTACACCTTCCGCTGCAACCGATGTACTTTCAGAGATCTCGCCAATGGTGAGTACCATCTCTTGCACTGAGGTTGTCATGGTTGAGGTATGGTTAGCTTGCACTTCAAACTGTTTGATTACTGACTCTAGCTCGTCATGCATGTTCGACGTGCTTTGTGTCAGTTGCTGTGACTTAGATTGAGATGCCGCGATCAAGCCTTCTAGCTGATCAAGCAATTGGTTGAAGTATTGGCCTAAAGTGCCGAGTTCGTCTTTGCCATCAAGGTGCGAACGAATAGACACGTCGTTAGAATCAACGATGTTGCGAATCACCGAAAGCAGTGACTCAATCTTGCCGATAATAGAACGGACAATTAACCAACTGAACAGAATGATCGACACGAGTAGCGTGACGCAAAGGATGTTGTTGATCAGCGATAGTTTGTCCATCTCTTGTTGGGTTTCTTGGTCTAATACAGCGGAAAACTCTTTAAACTGAGTTTCGATAGCGTGTGAACCAGAGCGGGCTTCGCCTAGCAGACCTTCGTTGTGCTTCAAGCCAATCACTCGCTTCTGTTCAACCACTTGACGAGCAGCATCTATCAAAGCAGCTGAGCTAATCATATTCGAAGTTATAGAAAGAACACTCGGGTCAAACTTCCCCTTCTCAATTAAGTCATTAAACAGGTAAAGCTCGATTTTTTGTTCAGCACTGGCTGTCGCGCTAATGTCATCGAGCAAAACATGAAACTCGCCTAGCAAGCCTTTGTCTCGCGCTAACCCATAGACTTCACTCGCTTTTACTAAGTTAACAAAGCTTGTGTGGTAGGTTTCGATGTCTTCACGTAGGTGTGTACTGTTGGCTAAACCTAAATCACTGAGCACCGCATTGAGCTCAGATTCAGACGCTAAGAATTTATTGTAGTTTACGTCGAACTTATCGAGGTACTTCATATCGCTACGCAGTAAGAAATCTTTCTCGTTTCGGCGAAGGTTGAGCAATCGTACTTCAAGTTCTTTGGTAATTTGTTTAGCTTCGCTCATTTGAGCGGTGGTGTCTGCGAATTGTGATGTGGTAAACAGCAATGAAATCATACCGAAGATGGAGAACATCCCCAACGAATAGAGCTTTTTCTTTATATTCATATACGTGGCTCGTCTTTACTAAATTAACTATGAGTATCTAATTGATCGCATCGAAGCATGGAATACAACTCGTGCGACCTGGTTATTGTTATGGTTATGGTTTTTGTATCAGTAATGAGCACTAAACCTAGCGACTGTTTAGTCCACCAGCAGTGACATTCTCAATGGTATTCAAACAGAGAATGATTCTTCCCACTAAAGATAAATGCATCAATAACACAAATTGAATACATGTACATTAGTTGAATGATAAAAGTGAGAGACAGCTATTTGACGGAGCGTGAAGGCCTGAACACCCCGCTATATAAGACTTTGAATTAAAACACTTTGGACTATTATTGACCGAAGGGTTAGAAATGACGTTTTTTTGGCTCATAAAAGGAGCAAGAGCGAAGCGCAATATTGGAGATTTTGACTTGTTTTTTTAAACTGTGAATCCATCGATTGGTGATTGTACTGTCGAGCGTAAACGGCGAGAAAAAATGGACCGACTTAATTCGAGTCAGGTCCATTTTTGGATTTCTTAATCAATCGCTTTGCCGCTAATAAGTTAGGATGCGAACTTAACTAAAACGCTTTTACCATCTTGGTTAGGCACTTCAATAACACCACTTTCTCGTCTTCTTCGATGTCTTGCGTCAACTCATTAACCAAATTCAAGTGGAGTTGGTTATGATGAACGTGGATTTTTTGGCCTTCATTAGTTAAAGCAACCACAATTGCTCGGCGGTCGGTTGGGTGTTGATGGCGTTCAATCAATTCTGCTTTAACCAACTTTTCGATTTGAACGGTAAGTGTACCCGTGGTGATACCCAACTTTTCAGCGAGCTCTTTCATTCTTAACGCGCCATGCATACCAAGTACTTCAATGGTGTGTACTTGAGCCAGGGAGTAACCCGTCTCTTTGACAACAGACTGCTCCCACGAAGACATTTTATCGTAGAACTCAGTCAGTATTTGGTTAAGCTGTTCTATATTTTGCATGGTCGGTTGAGTGCACTTCGAGAGTAAGATGATTAATCTTATCAAACTTGGCGAGCATTTGTTTATATTCAGAGACGCTTCTGTCGCTGTTTGATTCAAGAGTAATCGCCGCTGAGTAGTGATGCCCACTCACCTTCCACATATGTAAGTCGGTTACGGCTGCATAAGGAGCTAAAGCTTCAGTTATGCCGTTACGGTACTCATCGTCAATATTCTGATCGAGTAAGATTGGACTTGTCTGTTTCATGAGGTTCATTGTCCATTTGGCAATCACAACCGCACCAACCATACCCATTGCGGCATCCAACCAGTTCCAACCGTAAAACTTACCAAATAGCAGAGCAACAATCGCCAACAGAGAAGTCAATGTATCGGCCAAGACGTGCATGTAGGCCGCACGCAAGTTGTGATCGTGATGGTGCCCTTTGTGCTCAGTGTGTTCTTGATGCCCTTCATGTTGATGATTGTGGTTGTGTCCCTTATGTTCAGAATGAGAGTGTTCGTGTCCATGATCATGTCCGTGGTCATGATGATCCCCTAGCAAAAACATACTCACGACATTCACTGTCAAACCAATACACGCAACAATAATCGCTTCATTAAACTGAATAGCCTGTGGGTTGAACAAGCGATGTACTGACTCCACCAGCATCAACAACGCCACAATACCCAATGCAATCGCGCTGGTGTACCCGCCTAATACGCTGACTTTGCCCGTACCGAAAGAGAAACGTTCACTGTCAGCATGCTTCTTCGCATAACGGTAGGCGAACAAGGTGATACCAAACGCTGCAGCATGCGTTCCCATGTGCCAACCATCAGCAAGTAACGCCATAGAACCGTAAATAGTACCTGCAATAATCTCGACAACCATGGTGATGACGGTTAACAAGAGAACGTAGAAAGTGCGTTTTTCACCTTGTTGATTGTGTGAAGAGAAGTTGTGTTGATGACGTGTTGGAAAACTCAAAATGGCGTCCTTAGATTGTGTTAGTAGTTAGACGATCTTTCTTATTAAGATAACTTTGATTAACAAGTAATTTGATCATCAAAGTAATTCATTGAAATTTAGTTTGATTATCAAACCTTGTCAACGACGAATTTGGTTTTCGAAATGGAACGAAAATGATTAATGCGCACTTAATCAAAAAATAACTCTGGGTCAGGTCTCTGATTTTGAGTAAAACACTAGGCCTGATCACGGCTCCACTTTTCTTTTAAGTAACCAGAATTCATACGCAGTAGTCCTCCGAGTTAATGCAAAATTGGTATTTTCTTTTTAAACAAATAGAAACTAAAGAAAGGACATTACCTTGACTAAATTAACCAGAACGGTGTTAACAATGGGTGCGCTCAGCGTTGCTCAAGGCGTTGCTGCAGCGGACCAACCGAACATTCTTGCTATCTGGGCAGATGATCTTGGTTATTACAACACTAGTGCATACAACCGTGGAATGATGGGCTACGAAACGCCTAACATCGACCGTATTGCTAATGAGGGTGCTATTTTTACGGATATGTACGCGCAACAATCTTGTACGGCTGGTCGTTCTGCGTTCGTTACCGGTCAACACCCATTCCGTACTGGCCTACTTACTATCGGTATGCCAGGTTCTGCGCACGGTATTCCTGACTGGGCGCCTACCATTGGTGACGCTCTTAAAGAAGAAGGTTACGCGACTGCACAATTCGGTAAAAACCACTTAGGCGATCAAGACAAACACCTTCCTACCAACCATGGCTTTGATGAGTTTTTTGGTAACCTTTACCACTTAAACGCGGAAGAAGAGCCAGAAACCTACTTTTACCCAAAAGACCCAGATTTCAGAAAAAACTACGGGCCTCGTGGCGTTATCAAAGCAACCTCTGATGGCAAAATTGAAGATACAGGTCCACTGACTCGTGCTCGTATGGAAAACATCGATGAGGACTTTACCGAAGCAGCCATCACGTTCATGGAGAAATCAGTAAAAGAAGATAAGCCTTTCTTTATCTGGTACAACTCTACTCGCATGCACGTTTGGACTCGTCTGAACGAACATTACAGCGGCATTTCTGGTCAAGGCATCTACGCTGATGGTATGGTTCAACTAGACGACAATGTCGGCGCATTGCTTGATACTCTTGAACGCTTAGAAGTTGCTGACAACACTATTGTTATCCTTTCTACCGATAATGGAGCAGAGAAGTTTACATGGCCTGACGGCGGTACTTCTCCTTTCCACGGTGAAAAAGGAACAACTTACGAAGGTGGTATGCGTGTTCCACAAATCGTTAAATGGCCAGGTGTGATCAAACCTGGTTCTGCGGTTAACGCGCTAATGTCTCAAGAGGACTGGTTACCTACACTGGCTGCAGCAGCAGGTAACGACTCTATCGTTGACGACCTTAAAGAAGGTGTTTCACTCAACAATAAAGATTGGCGTGTTCACTTAGATGGCTCAAACTTCATGCCATACTTTGAAGGTAAAACTGAAAAATCACCTCGTGAAACTATCTTCTACTTCTCTGGAAACGGTGACTTCAACGCGCTTCGTTGGAACGACTGGAAAGCAAGCTTTGCGATGATGGAAGGCACCATGCAGTCAGCTATTCGTGAAGTTCCGGCTTGGGCTTCAATTACGAACCTACGTATGGACCCGTTTGAAACAGCGGCTAAAGAGTCAGGTATGTACACTCGTTGGATGGTAGACAATATGTGGTTATTCGTACCCATGTCTCAAGAAGTGATTAAGTTCATGGGGTCTCTAAACGATTACCCAATGCAACAAGGCCAAGGCTTCAGCGCGGCAAACATCAATTACAACACGCTGAAAATGCAAAAGCTAATTCAGCAGATGCAAGCACAAAACGCGCAATAGCGAAGCAATGGCTAAATAGTCAAGCTGCCGCGACTAAAGATAACGACTAGTTAAAGCCCCACTGGGGCTTTTTTTGTGAGGCATCAATAATCTTTTTTCTAAACCATGAATGGGCCATATCTGCATTGCGACTCTTGTGCCACACCAGATACTCAGTCCCAAGGTCTGATTCAAATGGTAACGGTGATAACTTAAAATCATCCATCAGACCAAACCTTTCAATTATCGATTCCTGACTAATACAAAGCCAATCCGTCCCTCTGACCATATCAAGCATTTCAAAAGGTCCGGGCGCCTTTCGCGCAACTTTTCTATTCTTCGCATATTTGCTGGTTTTAGTTAATGGTGACTCTTTGGTATCCCACATACTATGAAGAACATGCTTCTCTGCAAGGTATTCTTCCAATGTAATCTCGCCCCCTAATCTAGGATGGTTTTTATCATAAGCCACCACCATGCGTTCATTCGAGAGCTGAATACACTCCATTGCGGGGTCATTTATCGGTGTATGAACTATGCACAAATCATAGCGGTGTTGGCGCAGATCAAGAATGATGTCTGCGGTGTAGTAAGGATCAACATGTAGACCGATGTCTGGCGTTTCTGCGTAAAGAACATCCGATACACGCTTCATCAATGAATAAGTCGCACCACTAATACAAGCGACATTAAACGACCTTTCAATTTTTGTTGGGTCGAACTTTCGCTTACTTGGAAAAGTCGACTCAAAGGCATCATAAGCCTGTTTTATCTGGGGATAGATGTCATAACAAAAGCTGCTCGGTCTATAGCCTTCCTTTGTTTTCACAAACAACGGATCATCATAGGTTTCTTTTAGTCGGTTAAGCGCCTTACTAATTGCGGGTTGAGTAACGCCAAAACGTTTCGCGGTATTCGAGATAGAGAGCTCTTCCATCATGACAACAAAATACGGGATCAGACTAAAATCGGTGTTTTTCATGTTCTATTTACCAAACTAGCGTACTAAAGTAACGTTCATATCATTGAATTATACCGAATCAACCAAGCACTTCATTAACGCGCCTTTTATTTTGGGAAGTCACCTACGAATTAGCATGCTAGAAAACTATGATTAACAGAACACAAAAGCCCACACGCGGCGGGCCTAGATAGATCTAATTGAGAGATGGAATTATTGGTTTTGCAACAGGGTAATCTCATCATTCACCCAGCCTAACAACTGCTTGGTCGCTTTCGACAACACTTGGTTCTGCCTAACAATATAACCGAGGCTGGTGCTCGAGAAGTTGATCAATGGTGTCACTTTTGAATTCAGGTGAGGCTTAGTTGATACCGCAAACTCGGGGACAATAGCCACACCAAAACCCGCTTCTGCCCAGTCGATTTGAGCGTCAACACTCCCTACTTCCATCACCCTATAACTTGGTAGATTAAGGCTTGGTAAACCCTCATCAATGAAATCACGCGTTCTCGTATCGTGGCCAAGTAAAATCAAAGAGAGCTCTGCACCTGAGTCTTGGATATCAAACCCATCGCCAAGCGCACACCAAGAAAGCTCTTGCAGCTTAGTGAAATAGAGTGACTCGTTGTGCTGTTCTTTGGCGATAACAAAACCAATATCCGCTTGAGCATTTTTAACTAAACTCGATGCCTGAGATGAGGTGGTATTCAATAGCGTAAGGTCAATACCGGGATACTGCGCTTTGAACTTCTGGAACGGACGAATCAACAAGAATCGAGAAATGATGTCACTCACAGCAATGGTTAACGTCCCTATTTTAAGGTCGTTGATGGCATTGAGATCGGCCTGACAAATCTGCAGTTCGAGTAGCGTTCTTTGGCTTGTTTCCAATAGCCGCTCACCCGCTTGAGTCAATTGAAATGGGCTTCTCTCTATCAACTTTATACGTGTTTGTTGCTCTAATTGTTTCAGGTGCAAACTCGCATTGGGCTGTGTCATATGAAGCGCATTTGCCGCTTTCCCAAAATGCTTGTACTCCGCAAGCGTCACAAACGTCTTCAACAAATTAATATCGAGCATCATGTCCTCTCTCTCGTGTCACTTATATCATTCCCTAAAAATGAAGAATGCCCCTTCCGTCATTCCCTACAGTGAGGGACGAACGTGATAGGGAATCTTGCTTGTAGGTTAAGACCTTAAGGACATATGGAATCCTTATCAAGATAATAAAGATAATTAATTTCTCTTATTCTTTTTGCAGGACTAACATGATTTCTCAATCAGTCAGGAGAAAAATTATGCCATCTATTGTTGTTGTAGGCGCAAACTGGGGCGACGAAGGCAAAGGCCGTATCGTTGATTTTTTAGCAGACCAAGCTTCTGCTAGCATTCGCTTTCAAGGCGGAAACAATGCAGGTCATACTGTGGTAAATGACTTCGGTACATTCAAACTGCACCAACTCCCTAGTGGTATTTTTAATCCTGATTGTACGGCGGTTCTTGGCCCTGGCATGGTGATCAGCCCTGCTGCGCTAACTGAAGAGATTGCAGAAGTACAAGCGGCTGGCATCAAAGTGAAAATGGCGATTTCAGACCGTGCGACACTGTGTCTACCTTTACACGCCCTTGAAGATACGCTTGAAGAAGAACGTTTAGGCGATAGTGCTTACGGTTCAACACGTCAAGGTATTGCGCCAGCGTACGGCGACCGTGTAATGAAGAAAGGCATTCTTGTGGGTTGGTTGAATCAACCTGAGATTTTAGAGCAGCGCATTCAGTTCCTGCTTGATTGGAAGATGCCTCAGCTCAAAGCGCTATACCCTCAATGTGACTTCACTCAAACCGCTTCTGAAATGACAGAGTGGCTACTTGAAGTGACCAAAGCTTGGCGTCCGTTCATTTGCAACGTGACTGAACCGCTTAAAGCACTTCAATCACAAGACGCAAACTTACTATTTGAAGCTCAATTAGGTGCAGGTCGTGACCTTGTCTACGGTGAATACCCATGGACGACCTCTTCTAATGTAACTGCAGCTTACGCAGGTATCGGTAGTGGCTTACCAGCCCTTCGTCCTGAGCGCGTTATTGCCGTTGCTAAGTCATTCAGCTCATCAGTGGGTACTGGCACGCTTGTTACGGCAATGGAAGAGCAAGACAGCTTCCGCGAAAGCTCTAACGAATACGGTGCAACAACAGGTCGTCCACGTGATATGGGTTACTTCGACGCAGTAGCAACTCGCAACGGTGTTGACCTGCAAGCCGCGACTGAGATCGCACTGACTAAGATTGATTGCTTGTCTGGTTTATCTGAACTTAAGATCTGTACGGCTTACTCAGGTGAACATACAGAGAACCCAATTTGGCCGCAAACTGCCGAGCTAAAACCTGTTTATGAAGATATGGCAGGTTGGGATGAAGACATCACGGGTTGCCGCACGTTTGAGAGCCTTCCTCAAGCAGCACAAGATTATGTAACTCGTATCGAAGAGTTGATGGGCGTGCCAATTGTAATGGTATCGGTAGGTCCTGAACGCGAGCAAATGATCATTCGAGCTTAGTTAAGAAGACGGTACAACATCTACATCAAAGCCCACATTCAGTGGGCTTTTTTACGTCTGTCACAAACGGCTAAATCTTATTTTTTTTATTGAGGTACATGTTTTCATCGGACGACTTTATTAAATTAATGATATTGAAGTTCCGAGAGTCAGCGATACCACAACCATATGAAAAACCGAGTGGCACCTCATCATCACAATGAAAACTTTTAATGAAATCATGAAATTCAGCGTGAATTTTTTTGACCAATTCACGAGCATACCCAGGCTCTTCTGAGTGTATGACGACGATGAATTCATCACCACCGACTCTGGCCGATATAGTGTTGTACTTTGAATTGTTTTTAATACATGACGCAAAGCCAGATATGTAATCATCACCTTTGAAGTGGCCATACGTATCATTGATATATTTCAGGTTATCCAAATCAAAATACAAACAAACGATCTCTCCATCGCTGATGTTTGCTTTGTTGAATTCATGGAAAAAGCCCCTTCGATTAAGCAGCGTCGTCATGATATCAAAGTGACTGTTTTTGTATAAAATCCTGCTCTCTTCTTTTAACAAAATTTCAGAACGCAATAGAGTCGATATGTTTTCAATCAAGCTAACTTGGCTCTCTGTATACGCTGTTGGGCTTAAATCAAAAACCAAGAGCACCGCAAACACTTCGCCATCGATATCTCTTACCGGGACGCCGCAAAACGACTTATAGGCATCCGCCCCATTCGCAGAAACGGAATCACCACCAGCATGACCACTCAAATAAACCGTGCGATTTTCGTTATGTACATACTCACAAAAGAGGCTAATTTTGCTCTTATGTTGGTTACACGATATGTTTGAGGAGCTCCACACGCTCTCAGAACCAGAGCAACTCAAATCAGAGATCATGATGATGCCCGCATTCGATGCGTCCATTATGTCTCGTATGTTATCCAATATAGATACCCAAGTATCGACATCGATATTTCTTTGCATCCCTTCAGAAGAGAACTTATCAAAAAGCATTTATATTTCTTTAGTATCAGACAGTTAAACTTAATCGAACATTCATTAGTATACGTTGTAACAAAAATCCCGAGAGCTATCATCTAGGGCGGTTATTATTGCCTACCACTCAGCAACAACCAAGCCCTACATCCTAATTTTCTAATTCAGAAGCATCATTCGTAGAGGCCCAAATTTCTGAGCGTCGATTCTTCGCTCTACCCTCTGGCGTTGCGTTAGACGCGATCGGTTCACTTTCACCAAACGAACGAATCACAAGGCGATTTTTCTCGACACCATCCGCGATTAAACCGTCCGACGTAGTCAGCGCTCTTTGAAGCCCTAACGCTTGGTTGTAACCTGCTTCGCCAGTGCTGTCAGTGTGGCCATCCACCGTAATCGCGCTGCTGTTAGTCTTTAACTCGCCTGCGAGTTGGCTCAATGCTTTACTGCCCATCGGCGTTAAGTTGTGTTGGTCAAAACCAAAATGAAGGCGAGCCAATAAGCCTTGACGCTCTTGGTTACTGATCCAAGTCTTACATCCTGACTGGTTCATACCTAGATTGGATTGACCAGCTAACGCTTGTTTTAGCTCACTGCTGTCAGACGACTGCTCTATTTGTAGAAAGCCCTGCCTGTGTTGTGCGATACCAACGACATCATCAACCGTGACACTGTGTTGATACTCACTGAACAAAGTATCGCAATAAACACTGATGCCTTCTTTTGCATTGGCGATAAGGCTAAATTGCAATGTCGATATGACGATTGAACCGATCATTAACTTTTTCATATTTTCCTCTAGTACAACTTAGTTATTCCGCTTGTTTTTGAGCCTTTACGGATGAGTTCTTCTATCTTTTCAATCAATTCATCTAAGTTAGATACATCGATAATGTCTTCATTTGGGTCGACAACGCAGTCTTGAAAACCACTTTGCTGAGATGCTCGAAAATCAATTCCGATAACACCTATGTATAAGCCTGGTATCTCTTCTCTTGCTTTGTCACACATGCCTCTATCGACTAACCCTTTGAGAATGCCGTTATTTGGGCTTTCCTGCCCATCACTTAAGATCAGCAGCATCTTGATTTTCTTGTTGTAGACTTGCTGCTCTTCTTGATCGGAACTGTTCGGGTCACCGTCATGGAGCACCTGAGAACCTCTCAAAATGCCTTGAAAAGCAGCCGTACCACCATCTGCCCACATCGAATTAATCGGATTCAAATCTGAAAGCTTGTTCGATAAGCGAATGTTGGAAAACTGCGATGAATCGGAAGAGCCATGCGCATTAAATAACTCTGTTCCACTCACACCATAGAAATCAGGCTTTAACCCCGACTTATCAGTAAACATCGTCGACACTGATGTCGGTAAATCTACATAGTTGTATACGTCAGCAACTCGGTAATTATCTTGATTAATCACATCCTTAATACGTTTGGCGTACTTTTGATTGTCCGCCTTTGGATTATTGCAACGTGACTGTCGATCAGCACATCTGATTACGTCATTTTGAGAGTACGTACGCCAGTAATTCCAGTTAACATCGTTATAGGAATAAGGTGATACGTAGGTTTTATAGTTATCTTTGTAGCTTAATTGGCTGGTTGCGTTGGCTCTATTACCCGAGACGATTTCCCTCGTTCGAACGTTAAATGGCACAAAGCCAACTCGGTTAAGCAGCTTGTCTCCGGTGGTATCTTCTCCGGGCTCATCACAAACGTATTTCCACTCTCCATCGACATAGTCCTGTTTAATCGATGTGCAAAGAATTTTACTGGATATTTCATCGATGGCGGTTTTCAAATCGTCGATTTTTCTGTTTCGATTTGAACCCCATCTGTCGTTCATTGAACCGGAAAAGTCCGACACAAAAACAATGTCGATGTTGTTATCACCAAGATACACCGGATACTTTCTCGCTAACGAACGGCCCGCCAGGTCTTGCTGCTGATCAAAAGACGGGATAAAGCTACTCGCAAACCAAGAGTCGTGTGTCGTCTTGGCATTCACTGTGTATTGGATGTATTCAAGAACCCCAGCACCCTCGTCTTCCGCTTGGTGGAAACGGCCTGCAGAAAGGTTGGTTGATTTGATATCACGCACATAGTTTTCGACATACTTGGTCGCAAGCGCTCGAGCCTGATCCGGTTGATCTTCAATAGTCACTGCGATGGCTGCAGCCTCTGCGGAATCTCGTAATCGACTGGTCTCCTGAACATAACGTGTGCCTTCTACCGCCCAAAAGGTCATGCCCATAATTGGAACAAGCAATAAGCCCATCCATACCGCGGCAACGCCTTGTTGTCTTTGGAGACTGATATGCTGGCGATTGATATGACGCCCATGCTGCATTTTCATTTCACTATCTCCCTGGCATTATTGAAGATGAGCCAACCTTGACCGTGGTACTCGTACCACCGTTGAAGAAGGGTTTGAACCAAGAGCTCTCCTCTTCACAAAGACTGATGCGGTACAATGGATACACGACTCCCTTCTCTACGGGCGTCAAATCTGCATGATCTAGAATCGAATCGGTTTGGCAATTTAAGCTTCGATACTTGCTGGTTGAGAATTCAGCGACATTCGTTTTATTGGTCAGTGACTCTATCTTGATCGCCACATTGTCTAGTGGTGTATTGAGCATTCGACTTGCCACTTTCGCCATCTCTTCTAACTCTGCATTGGTTACGGGTAGGTTTTGTCCTGCCAACACGTCGGCTTCAAAATAGCGAGTGCGCTCTTTAATGACATTCACCAAAGCAAAGCTGGAGCGATCAAGCTTGGCGCGCACGAGCAACTGATAACTCAGATCTGCAGCGAACAGGTAAACGCCCCACAGAGCCACAAGGATGAAAACTAATTCAATGGTGTAAGAACCTTGTTGGCGACGTTTCGAAAACATACCTTGATTACGGAACATCATCTGCCCACCCCTCGTGTTCTAGGTTCAAAACCATGGTGCGTGAAATATCTCTATCAGCGGCACCGGCCAATTTAATAACTGGGGTATAACGGTAGGTCACGGTGATTTCGGCTAAGTCGTAATTGAAGTTCAAGCCTTGATCTGAATGTCCTCTGTTCGCGACGAAATCGTCATAGGTTTTGAAGTACTGTCCTGCGATAGAAAAACGTGAGCTATCAATTAAGAAACTCCAAAGATTGTCATCGTCTTCAATTAACGACCTAAACTTATTCTCGTATTGCTCATTGATCCCTTTACCTTCATAGATTTTGGTATTCCTGATGGTTTCTCTCAGCGAATACTCGGTCATGTTCACAACGTAGATTTGATAACTCGATTCGAAGATCGCAAAGGTGGCAAAAAACAGAACAAGCGCACCTAGTACAAACTCAATCGCCGTCACGCCCTTCTGCTTGTTAAAATGCTTCATCATTAACTCCTAATTGAGTTAATTCAGCAGCGATGCTCTGGATTTCTTCTGCGGAAAAGTCACCTTTGAGCAACTTTTTTGCCGAATCGATTTGCTGGTTTTTCATAAGGGCAATCGCCAGATTTGCTTTAACGGTTTTATTCACTGGGTCTGCTTTTAAAACCGGTGCTAATGTTTGAATCGCTTGTTGATACTCACCATTCGCCATTTGAATCATTGCAATGTTGTTCTTAACAACGACGTCGTCATAACCGCGTAAACGAGCTTGGTTGAGCTCTTGTTGTGCTTCATCGTATTTCCCAACTTTGGTGTAAGACACACCAAGCAAGACGTGAATTTGCCCTGTTCTATTTCCTGCCTCGATAGAGGCTAAGTAAGCAGAAATGGCACTTCCGATGTCATTTTTTGCATCAAACACTTGGCCTTCTAATTGGTACAAGTTGGGATTTTCGAACCCCTGTTTTTGCAAGTGTTGGACATAAAAGTCAGCCGATTCAATATCCCCTTTGCGGAAATAAGCCCATGCCAATTTCTCTTTAACGTCTGGGTCTTCGGAGCCTTGCTCTAATTCAGCTTTGTAATAGCTAATCAAGCCATCATAGTTGTTCACTTTTTCCATGCTAGTCACGTCGCCAAGCTGCTGGTCTTGTGGTGAAGGGGCCGATTGACAGCCCGCCAACACACTCAACGTGAGCAAAATGAAACCGATGCGTTTTCCAACCATTCGTAGTTATCCCTAGATGCTCAATGTCATTTGCATGATGCTCGGCGCGAGAATCAGGATAACGATCGGGAACATGATGAAGAGGATCAAAGGCACACTCATCTTCGCAGAAAGCTTGCCCACCTTTTCTTCGACCGTAAGAATCTGGACCTTTCGCATATCTTCTGCGAGATCACTTAACACATGAGCCACGGACGTCCCGTATTGCAGGTTTTGGATTATAGTCAGTACGAAGCTTCGTACTGGTGGCGTCGGGATACGTTCACTCAGATCATTGAGCGCTTTTTCAAGTCCGTGTATTTTCGCAGAATCCGATGTGCGCTTAATTTGGTAACAAAGGTCTGAGTCAAATTCCGCTAACTCTTTGCCCAAATAAACCAGCGCGGCTTCAATCGTCATACCGGTTTGCACACATACCGACATCATGTCGAGCAAATACGGCAGTTGAGCCGAGGTTCGACTGATCAACATCTTGCGGCGCATTTGCAGCATTGTATCTGGGACGACAATTACGCCAATCAGCGAGAAAATAACCACGATCAGTTTGTTGGTGGATGTCATATCCCCTAACAATACCAAGCCTGAAACCAACGCTAATACCAACAACTTGGCAGGAAAATAAAATTTTGCCCAATCCGTGTTGTAGTAACCTGCCTCAATCATTTTTTGCTCGAGTTCTTGTCGATGTTCTTTACCAAAACGAACAAAGAAGCGATTTACGCGCGAAGGCGCACGAGCCGAATGATCCCCGATATAGAGCGCAACCTTCTTATGTCTTTGCTCTTTGCGAATCGAATCAACAATCAAAAACAGTAACGAAAAAAACAACACAATAAGGGAAGCCAGTAACATCATGCGCGTACTCCTCTTACTAATAACCAAACAATGAACAAGCCAAACAGCTCACTACCCAGTACATAAAACAATACGATCCTTCCCTCTGGGTCATAGAGAACGAAATCCACATTCGCAGGGTTAACGTAGTTAAGAATAATCATAAAAATCAAAGGGATCGCGGCAACAATTTTGGCGGAGATCCGAGCTTCCGAAGTCATCGCCATCTTCTTTTTCTCTAGTGTACGAGAGTCAACCAAAACCCTAATCAATCGTGCTAACACGCCCTTAAGTTGGCCACCTCGAGCAATATTCGCCCTGATAGTCACGGTAAAAAACAGAAACTCTGGATAAGGGTAGTTTTTGCACGATCGTTGAAGCACTACTTCTGGAGATTCGCCTAACTTCAGTCGCTCTCCCATTAGCTTAAACTCGCGGCCAATCGGGTTGTGCATGACATCGCCCACATAGCTGATGGCTTGCATTAAGCTGTCACCCGCGGTGACGGCACTCATTAGAATATTCAACGCGTCAGGGAACGTATTCTCAAAATCTCGACGCCTTCTTGTTACCAGAAAACGATAACCGAAGAAGGTAAACATCAAAGAGGAGCCAAGCACCAACCAAGAGTTGGTGATGGAGAGTAGATCCGTAACGATGTACCAAGACGCGATAAGGCTACCCGTTATATATAAGGCTATGTACAACGACGATCTCGGGCCTAACACCATTAATGTTGGTGAGATGGAATCTTTGAACTTTTGCCAGCCCTGCTTACGCACTAATGACTTAACGTTAATCGCATTAAAGTTTTCAGCCTCCGCTTCTTCGATATTGAAAAACTGGTAGACCTTTTTGACCTTTGAATCTCGGATCAAAAGCAGCACAAACGCGAACAGGATTAATGAAACCCAAAGCATGTTATGCCCCCTTAAACGCGGCGATGAGCTCGTCATAGAGCCCGAAAAATTGCGCTTTTTTGACTAGCTCAGAACGTTGCATGATGCCGTCAGTAACAAATTCGCCTTTAACGTTTTCTCCGTAATGCGCATCGTCATAACGAAAGCGATAGATCTCTTCCATCACTACACTCTCACCTTCAAGGCCGACAATTTCAGAAATGCTCGTGATCTTACGAGACCCATCGCGCAGTCTGTTAACCTGAACAATCATCTGAACGGCACTGACGATCGTTCTTCGAATCGCATCTAGAGGCTGATTCAAGTTCGCCATCATCACCATGGATTCAACACGAGCAATCGCATCGCGCGGTGTGTTGGCGTGCAATGTAGACATTGAGCCATCATGCCCCGTATTCATGGCTTGCAGCATTTCAAACGCTTCAGAGCCACGACACTCACCCAGAATAATGCGGTCTGGACGCATACGAAGCGCGTTGATCACCAACTCTCGCTGGGTAACTGCTCCGGTCTGTTCAACACTTGAAGTACGTGTTTCCAGTCGAACTAAGTTGGGTTGTTGCAGGCGCAGTTCAGCTGCATCTTCAATCGTGACGATACGTTCATCTTCAGCGATGTATTGAGACAAAGCGTTGAGCAAAGTGGTTTTACCTGAGCCAGTACCGCCAGAGATCAATACATTGATGCGGCAGCGCGAAGCGATCATCAGCACTCGCGCCATGTCTGGAGACATCGACCCAAAGCCAATCAAATCTTCAAAGCCGATGTTCTGCTCTCTGAACTTACGAATAGAAATCGCTGTGCCATCTAAAGCAATCGGAGGAATCACGATGTTCACACGGCTGCCGTCTTCCAACCTGGCATCGACCGTCGGAGACAGTTCATCAACACGCCTTCCGACACGTGATGCGATACGCTTGGCAATAGCGAGCAACTGCTCTTCGTTCACAAACGAGACTTCGGACTTTTTAACCTTACCATGTCGTTCGAAAAAGATGTTGTTGGGCCCGTTCACCATGATGTCTGAGATAGACTGATCTTCGACCAAAGGTTGCAAAGGCCCTAAACCAAACAGTTCATCGATTAAGCTCTTCACCAACCCTGATTTCATCATCGAAGTGATCGGTCTTTGGTAGCTATTAGCGAGTAGATCAACCGCTGCTTGTATCTGAGATTCAAGGTCTCGGCGGCTCATTTTCTGAACCGCTTCTGCATCTAGGGCTTCAAATATTTGGCCACGAAACGCGAGGTATAAGTCTTTGTTAGAACTCATTTAGCACGTACCTTTTTCAACCAAGAATTCATGCCCTTGTGATCCATAGGTTGACCATTAATCAGCTTCACCAGCTGTTCCATAGAACGGCTGATGTGGCGATCATGCTTGTGCCCGCGTTTACCATCAATAATGATGTGCGCTAGCGCTTTACAGTAATCCACTTCTAGATCAACATTGGCACCTAAATACTTAGTCAGGTCGGGCTTTTGTAAAACGTAAGCATTTTCCGGACGGTGATAATTCACCACAGTGATCACGCGCGTACGAGAGGATAACGTAAGCTGCAAGCTAGAGATCTTTTCAAACAGTCGCTTCGCACTTCTTACTGAAGATACCGAAGCATCTAAAATCAGAACCACCACATCAAAGTTTTCTACCAAGAGTTGAGGTTCAACTTTGAAGTCCACACCACCTGAAAAATCTTCAATAATGAAGTTGGTGTTGCGCGCTAACAACTCACACAACGTTTGGTTGTAATTAAGAACATCGGTTTGGCTCATGTCGCCATCGATAGCCAACAGACGTAAGTTTTTTCGTGCGTTAATTAAGTAACTCAACGCCCCTTCTTCATCCATTTCATGCAATGGCGCAGTAAACTCATCAATGGTTCGCGGTTTAAAGTCTTTGAGGCCGAGCAAGACATCAATATTGGTATCGGCATATTGATGGTCGACAAGAATCGTGTCCGAGCCTTGCGTTGATAGCAGTGAGCCCAACTCAGTGGTGATAAACGACGCGCCAACGCCGCCTTTGGCACCAACAATTGCTACGCGCTTCGCTTTACGTTTTTGGCTCACACCAGAGAAAGTTTTAAGGTTCTTGCTAACGTGGTTCAAGAAGTCTGCAAATTCTTGTTTGTTCACTGGCCAGAAAACGTAATAAAAGCCCATGTCTTTAAGCGAACGAAGCGTAGAAATGGCGTCTTCTTTACCAATCACGACCACACCTTTGTGGGTGGGCAGTTTGCTGGCAAAAGATTTAGCGTCTTCAACAACATTGGTCGATTCATTAAGTTCCAGAATAACGATATGGCTACTCTGTTGCTCTGTCAGTTTGGTCAATCCCGCTTTGGCTTTGACGCAAGCTGGATCATTCCATCCTTCAAATCGAAAGACTTCTTGAACAAGGTCTAAACACTCTTGAGATTGATAGAACAATGTACACCCCGCAACACCTGTTGTTGCGGTCGGAGTTGGCTTGGCCTTTGTTGTTAATGCTTTCGTAAGGTCAAACATTATTGTTCTCCTACCAATCGAGACTTGTAAGCCACTTGCTTCAAACGCATCGATTCAACAAAACAATCTTGCTGTCTCAACCGAGCGTGAATCTGTGCTGGCTTGCACTCTTGAGTCTTCAAACGCGTTAACGTCACCTGAATATTTAGATCGCTAGGCAACAATTGAGCGTTTCGATACGTCACTCTTTGTAGTGCAATAAGGTGTGAAGGATATTGTTCGAAGATCGCCTGCAACATCTGTTTGCTGCGAGATGATTTGTAATCCACAACATAGGTCGCTTCTTTGTCCATCGACTCAATATCTTGAATCAAGGCTGTAATCTGTTTAGTCGTTTCAGAACGGTTTTTCATCGCAAACTCAAAACTGTGGTGCTCTTTGTACACCAAAGCTTCAGAGCCATGTCCGACAAAATATTGCTCAGAGGCGCAGCCAAAAAGTGACGTGGTAAATAACGCCATCAGTAATAATTTCTTCATTGGATAAACCCTCCTTGCGACAACAGACGAATCGTTGCATCAGAAGATGTCACCGCCTTGCCATCCCATTTGACATTGAGCCAACGCGCTAATGTGGAAGTCTTTTTGATGTAAGGCAGTTGAATGTCTTTCGGTTTCATCGGTTCCACAAGATTCACGGTCGCAACGATGATCAATTCAGTTCGTTTTCTTTCTGTGGTCGCTTTTCGGAATGCGGCACCGAGTACTGGTATGTCGCCAACAAAAGGGATTTTTTGCATTTTTTCCAGATCGGCACTGCTCATCAAACCACCAAGGACGAAACTATCGCCATCGGCTAACTCAACAGTTGTCATGGCGCGTCGTGAAGCCAGTTGCGGAACTTTGATGCCTGCTGCTTCAACATAACCTTCTACTTCACTCACTTCAGGCGCTAGCTGCATTCGAATCTTGTCTTGGCTAAGCACTTTTGCTGTAAGGTCGAGTTTGATGCCGAACTCTTTGAATGAAATGTTTACGTTGCTACTGGTAGAGACGATAACCGGCACTTCGCCACCAACGAGAAAGCTTGCCGACTCACCGGATAACACGGTTAAGTTAGGCTCAGCCAGAACCTCTGCAATCTGGTCATTGCCTAATGCAGTGATTAACGTGCTTAGGTTTGCAGCGTCGAACTGGTCGAAAACAAATTCACCAACACTTGAACCGACGGAACTCCAATCTACACCAACAGTTTGTCCAAATGATTCGGTGACTTGCGCTACTGATATTTTGACGTTCACTTGCTGAGTCGTTGCAACTTCAATGCGTTCGATGATCCCTTCCCACGTCATATTGCGGGCAAACACCATGCTTTCGGGCTCTTCATAATTTGAGCTATCGGACTTAAACTCCAGCTTCACCGTTTTGTCCCATTTCTCGGTCTTTTCTCGTCCTAGCAGAGTGGCAACCAAACGATAGATGTCGTCACGAGTCGCTTCGGAATCAACGAGACCACTCACGGCGACTTGCTCCCCCACAGACTGAACCTTGACTTTGGCATCAGGGAAATGAAATTTGAGTTGTCTTCTAATATCCGTTAAATCCAAATCAACAATAATGCGGTCGGAAAGCAGAACATCACCATCAATGCCGTAGACGATCAGTCGTGCTTGCCCAATAGCATTGGCGAACACAACGATCGTGTTGTCGTTGATTATTTTGTAGTCGACGATGTCAGGGTTATTAATAAACACTTGGCCAATCGGATTTTTTAACTGGATGTGCTGACCATCGTTGAGCGTGATGGAGCGATCGGCGGCAAAAGCGTTTGTTATAGAAAGTAAGCCAATCAGTGGCGCTAGAATGGAAGCAAACAGTACTTGTTTGATTCGATGGTGAATCATCATCACAAAGCCTCTCTCGGATTGTTCTCGTTACCACGTAACTCAGCAATCCCTGTATAGTTATCGATAATATTGCGCACCTCCGCGAACTCGGGTTGCGTGTAGGTTTGGCTTCGGTAAATTTCGATGTGCATTGTTCGTTGTGCTAGCGCAAGTTTTGGTAACTCGTCGGGGCTAACTTCGATGACCACCGTAGTCAGTCCATCCTCTTTACTCGGAGCGCGAGCGGTAATAGAACTGTCGCCAGTGGCGTCATTGCCAATGTTGAGTACTTTGACGTTTTTAAGGAACATTGACGCCTTCACACCTCTAAAGCGCTTCGGCTTATCGATAATTCCTGCCAAGTTGGCATTAGGAGAACTCACAGTGAGGATATCGATGGACGTTCCAGGGCGGATGTAATCGTTGATTAGGTTTTTGTCACTGACTTTAAGTGGGTATAACGTCATGCCTTCCGTGACCAAAAGGTCGATGTATCCGGGCTGGCCTGGCGTCACTTGATATTCAGGCAGTACAACCTCACCTGCGTTAAGGCTGCGATTGAGCAAAATGGAGGGCGAAAAGCTGATTTGTGCATCTTCTCTAACACCCATCGTTAATGCTTCACTAAGAGGGAGTTGTTGTTTTACGACACCTTGCGCATCAATCGCACGTCCTTTTTCATAAGGTTCCGTGGTCATCCAAACGGCAACATGCTCTTCATTTTTTTCTTCCACCACTTCAGTGGTCGTTGTCGGCTGAGGTTCACTCTTCAACAAATCGACAACGCCTAGTGCGCCCACAATTAAGGCAGCAATGGCAACAAGTAATACCAGTCGAGATCTCATAATGTTCTCATTCTTGGAGGTTTAAATATGTGGCGTGTTTTGAGTTAAAATTACCAAGTAGAATCCAACGCTAATTGCTATCCCATATGGAATACCTTGTTGGTCGTTCGACGTTTTTCTTGTTAGCTTTTTAGTTATCAGCTTGTTCTTTACAAGATAAATAACGGCTACAAAACCGCCAGCAAAAGCCGTCATAACAAACGCCCAAAGTAAATCGTTGAGAGGTATAGTAAGTGATAGAACTGCGGCATATTTAATATCACCGGCTCCAATCCAAATCAGGGCGTAAAGAATCAGCCCTCCCCCAAACACCAGTAAAAAACTCATAATTTGAATGTCTAACGGTGACAGAAAACATTGCAAAAAGAGTAATATCAGCAATGCGTGATTTTGTATCTTGCGAAAGAGAAAATCGGTAACCGATACATAGACACACACGATTGCTAAAAGCAGTAAATATACTTCAAAACTCAAAATTGGAAATATTGCCTAAATTTATATGGATTGACGTAAACATGTATTAATTGGTATTTTCAATTAACTGAGCCAGACCAATGAAAACATAGGTCTGGCACAAATATCTTTCGATATATTCTACATTAGCCAATAAGGCTTGATGTTAGCTGCTTGCAGTATCGATAGCAGTAGCTACATCTTCAAAAGCACCTTCAAGTTTGCCAATGAAACCATCAGCGCCTACTGCAGTAGTTACTAATACAGCCATTGCTACTGCAATAAGACCATATTCAATTGCAGTTACTCCGCGCTCATCGTTCTTGAATTGTGATAGAAACATGCTTGTTTTAACGTATAGCTTAGTAATCATTATTATGTCTTCCTATAAGGGCTGTTTAAAATTCGTCGCTATTATAATTAGCACCACCAATCTATGGAAAATACCCCCTATCGATTCAATCTATAGGTCGTGTAAAAAATGATCAAAACAAACACCTTAAAAAATACCAACAGAAACACAAAGTCCATATATGACAAACACTTACATTAATAATCAGCTAAAAAACAAAATGAATATTTAAATTTATAAACTTGAAAAAATAAGACATACGTCAATGTTTAACTTAATCCAAATTTATATAAGCTTTGGAACTAGCTTAATAGATAATTCATCGATCTTTATTACCCCTTATAAAACATGTTGAAATACAATTATCATCACGCTATTGTTCTTCGAATCAACAAACCATAAAAAATATAATTTCTTTGTGTCAAAAGGTTAGTCGAATCATGAAACTACATTTCGAAAATATTGTTTCGTTCATAGCAGTAGTTGAAGAAGGTTCATTTAGCTCTGCTGCACGTAAGCTTGGCAAGTCTCAGTCAACGGTTAGTACCGCTGTGCAAAACCTAGAGTCAGACTTGGGTTTCAATTTATTTAATAGAGAACACTCTAAAGTCTGGTTAACTGAGAAAGGAAAACGCCTATTCCAATTATCTTTACCTGTGGTATCAAAATATCGTGAGTTAATCACTATTGCAGAACAAATGAATCTATCCGACCAGATAGTTTACCGCGTGGGCATCGATCCATTAGTTTTCAACAAAAACGTAAAAAAAGCATTGTTGGCATTTTCAGAGGCTTTTCCTAATGTCGACCTACTTGTTGTGACTAAACCAAGTTTCGTTTTAGGTAATTACGTTAATGAAGGAAAGATAGACTTAGCGTTAGGTAACCCCTATCACAAGACAAATTACGACTTCAACATCGAGGAACTATTCCACGTTAACTGTTGGTGGGTGGCCCATGAAGACTTAGTAACCTTAAAGTCCCAAGCACCATCACAGCGAGTTCTATTAATGGATGGTTGTGAAGAGCTACTTAACTTGTCAAACATCGCAACATATAACCTATGGCGACTCGATGATTTAGGAACCATCATCGATTTATGTAAAGCTCAAAAAGGCATCGCCTTTCTGCCAGGGTTTCTCATCGAAGGTAACATCAAAGAACATAAGCTTAAGGTTATTACCGATCACCCTGACTTTTTTGGTAAACGAGTTATCGCATCACTTTTCTGGCAAATACATTCTGACTTTAGCTTGTTTAACCAATGGATAAAAAAAGAGCTACAAACCACAACTAATTACAAACAAACATTTGTTGCTGATCTAGCTCAATAACGTTCTATTAAAATCATGACGATCACACTCTATTGCACTCTCCAGCTTTGAGTGTGATATTTCAATCCCGATATTTATCCGAATATAAACGCCAAGCAAAGCATATAAAATATATATATTTATTATCAGATGCATCGGCTAATATATGCATTATCATTTACTTCGAGTCTTTCATTACCTACCCGTTCATAAATCTGTAATAAAACCTAGATAGAAACCAGCCTTTAAGATTATTCAGCACTTAACTAATACTTAGTGCGTCACCAAATCTCGAACAACATCTCTCAAGCTATGAACTCAGAAAACCCACAAAAGATAATGGCATTGGTTAAGAGCCTTTCTTTAGATACATCAAACTAATCCCAGCTTTCAGATTTTTTTACTATAATATCAACAATATTCGCAAGTTCTTTTCCTTTTTCTGTCAGACCATAATATACAGTCACAGGAACGGTTTCTTCTTGCCTGCGCCAGATAAAACCTTCTTTGCTAAGTAACTTCAGCCTCTCACTAAGTACTTTACTAGACACTAAAGCCAGTTGCTTTTGAATTTGTCCAAAGCGTATCTCGCTACTCTGACCTAATAACCAAACGATGTGAGCAGTCCACTTCGTAGAGATCAAGGTCAAATATTTATCAGCGTTACAGTAACCTTCAGGTTGCTTACCCTGTTCACTCATATTTACCTCTCAGATTATCAAGATTGTAAAGTTACTCAAAGATAGTTAGTTACCTTAAGGTAATTAGTTACTTTTAGGTAGCTAATTTCTTTTAGTAAGCATCCTATCTATTATGGCCTCAACCCAAAACACAAACAAGCAGGTGGTTCCATGAAGATATTTCTATTCCTAGCTTTAAACTTTATAACTTTCTATTCTTACGCATCAACAGATTACAAAAAACCGCAGTCGCCAACTGAACTGCACCAATTTTTCGCGGAATACTTTTCAAAACAAGACATAGAAGGACTAAGTACTCTGTTCCATGAAGACGCCATATTCGTCCTGGATGCTCAAGGGAACCTTGCTAGAGGGCCAAAGGCTATCAAGCCGATATTGAAAGGTTACCTTCAAGGTGACGTTGAAATGCTAACCCATGATGTATCCATCCATATTAACGGCGATACGGCTCTTATAAGGTCTGAATGGGAGATAGTTGGAGGCCCTAAAGGAACCGCTCTGGAAGTGATGAGATATGTAGATGGAGGCTGGTTATACGTAATTGATAACCCGAACGGGTTTTAAATGACCATCGCACTTTAGATCATTGAAGGACGAAGTCTGAAAGCTTTGCTGGCAATAAATTTCAGACACAAAAAAGCCCACACTAGGTGGGCTCTTTCGTATAATGTGGTGCCGCTACTGGACTCGACTATCAAACCTATCCAATTGATTAAAATGAACAATATAAAAGTAGAGTTTTAAGATGTTACCTCAGGTGTTACTTCGGAAAGAACTCAACTTCTGAGACAAGATCAGCACTAAATTTATCTGAAGAGCAGATTACTTTCACAAAACAAACATGCTGGTCGGCCATAAACGGTACCAGCACGCATTATAAAATTTTCACACCTTAAGCCTACGCTTCTCAAGACGAGTTAGAACATCTTTGTAAGTCACTTCATTCTCATCTAGATATGTTAGCAGCTTAGCTCTATCGATAACCTCAACCCCGCATGTTTTAGCTATATCATCAGTTCGCTTAGCTAACGATGGTGAGTTAGTTATAAATACTAAACGGCCGAAAGTTTTCTGCATCTCAGATTCATAAATCGGCTTAGCAGAGTGAATCTCTTGTATACCTTTATATCCATCGTATCTTCGTTGCGTATATTTAGCTTGCATTAGAATATTGCCCGACTGAGTCAGGATTACACCATCTGCACCATGGTCAGCACCAGCATTCGTTAACCATGCGCTTTCACTATCATAATGCTTGGACAGGAGCGTCAAACACAGAGCCTCAAATTGCTGCCAACTCAATTTGTCCAACTCGTCAGGTGTTATACGTTTGTTAATGAGATCCCCAGTAATGCTCCCTCCGACACCAGGTGGCTGCGGTACAACATCCTCTGGAGTGACTACAGCGTCTTTCAATAAAGTTTTCTGCGTTAGTAGCCTATGAAGGTTGACATCAAACGACTCAAACTCAGGATGATGTAACAAAGGGATGTAAATATGAACATCTTTTGTTTGCCCAATTCGATACACTCGGTCGGTTGCTTGAGCTTCTTTAGCTGGGTTCCAGTGCCTCTCCAGATGGACGACATGATTAGCGCCAACGACAGTTAAACCAACACCTGCCGCCACTGGTGACATAACAATCAAATTAAAGCCTTCTTTAGCTTCGAAGTCCGTTATCATGGATTTACGAGTTGGAACTGACTTTCTTTTAGCTACAGCTTTGGCATCACCATTAATCACCGACAGTGGTCCTAAACCATAGATTTGACCGAGGGTGATGCATAAAAAGCTCTGTAGACGCTTATTGACCGCAAAAATGATGCATTTTTCTTGTTGGCTCTTCACTCTATCAAGAGTCTCAAGCAATGAACTTAATTTCCCCGACTCTAGATATAATTCACGAGCCACTTTACTGGTTCTAGGAAGTTCTAGTCGTCCACCGTCACTTAATCTCGGATGTAATGAACTGTCTCGTAATCTCATTAATGTAGTTAAGGCATGGCTATCTTCATTTTCAATTTGATTACTTATCGTTCCTTCATAGACATCGCGCTGATACCCGACCATCGTAGATTCTAATTCTTTCAGGTACTCCCATCCATCAAAGTGTCCACCAGCATACATATTCTTAGCAGGTAGGCCCTTCAGGTTATCTTCTTTAACTCGTCTAAGCATCAAAGCACCCACCGCGATACGCAACTCTCTCCCTAGTCTAGCTCTGACCTCTTCAACTTCATCTCCGGCAGATTTGAGAATAGGTGAAATGTAGTGAGAACGGAACTCCTGATAAGTCCCTAAATACCCGGGAGAGGCAGTGTCCATTAAGCACCAAAAATCTGCCAAGCTATTCTCCACCGGCGTACCGGTAGCGACCAATTTAAAATCCGCTTTCAGTCCTTTAGCTGCCCTGGTTTGCAGCGCATTAGGATTTTTAGTGTTCTGAGCTTCATCGAAAACAACAACACCCCAATCAATTAAGCACAATGAAAACTGATAATCCCGCAACGTTTGATAAGTAGTAATAACAAGTCGTTGTGGTTGGTCTAGACGTTCGGAACCAAAGTTCTTTCCTACTTTTAAAGAATATTTAGGTTCAAGCTCTTCATCTGATTTTTTTTGGTTTCGGATTTCAACGCCACCCATCTTGTATCTGTTTAGATCGGCAGCCGATTGCAAAATGACTATGTCTTTAAAAGGAGACGCTTCAAATGTTTTATCTACTTCATCTTTCCAGTTTTCAAGCAGACTTAACGGAGCAACGATTAATGTCGGTTTCTTAGTCTTAGCGTCAATCGTCATACGTTGGTACATATGCTCTATAGCCGAGAGAGCCATGTAGGTTTTACCTAAACCCATATCGTCAGCTAGTAATGCTCCGCTGATACTTGGTTCAGTAAGAATCTTCTGTTCTACCCCCAGAATCCACCTAACGCCTACCTCTTGATGCGGGAATGGTTTTCGTTTGTGATTGTCCCAATTTAACTCACCTTCCCACGCCATATCTGCGATCAATTTATCAACCTGCGGGGAGTTTTCTGACAACTCCTCATCATTTAGAACGATATCAACAACATGGATCTCTTTTTCACTAGAGTCCTTCTCCGACTCTCCAGGTTCATCTTCAGAAGTATCACCAGCTGGTTTAGAAATTTTGTCTTCGATTGCTACAAGTGTTTTACTCACAGCCTCACGATCACCAATGTCATACGACTTCCCTTCGTAATCAAAAACTGTAGCTCCGGTATGTTGAGCGTCATCGAGTTTTTTGCTTACTTCTAATAAAGCGGGCCTGTCATCAATTGCATCAATGAGCTTTGATATTGGATAAATGGTCTCTGTTGTTAATGAGGTACCAAACCAATCAATGCCGGATTCATCCGTCTCCCCAAAATAGGCATGCTTAAATGTCGTTGCACCACGAACCCTTAAAGAAAACCCTAAATCAAGGTCAACTAAGCTCGCGTCAATAAATGCGGTCGGATTTTCCAAAAATGCTTTAACCTGGCTTTTTGGTACAACCCTATTGCTGATAACTTCTTTGACAGCTTTCAGTTTTTCCTCAGAAAAAAGTACTATCTCATCACCTACTTTAAGAGAAACCGAACTATCACTTTGTAATTGACCTAGCACCCTCTGGATAGCTTCATGACTAGCATGTTGCCCCATATTAGGCGTTAATATAAGGTCCCCAACAGCGTTAAGTTCCACATCTACAGTCACTGAGCTAGGCGTTAAAATTCTTAATTTATCAAAATGTTTTAACTTTAACCGACAGCCTTGGTATTGCGCCTCTTGAAGAGCATGAAGAAAAAGCAAATTATCGTACTCAGACTTTTCGGAGTTTTGATGAAGATTTTGTGCCTCAAACACCATCAACTGTGATGGTGTTAACAAATACTCTGCCTCTTTTCCAAACCTAATAAAAGGACCACTAATTGAATAATTAAGCGTTGAACGACCTTGTTGCGTAGTCACTGCCAAGTCAATTTTAAAGTCGGGATTACTTGCCTTTCCCTTTATGTCAGCATCAATTATTCCTCCCCAAAGTTCAGGAAGGCCTAAAAGAGTCGTCAACTCTGAATCTAAGCGAACAGCAGTCGATGCAGGCATCATAAACCCATCGGGAAACGATGTTACTTCTCCTTGTTCTTCAAGCATTTTAAGAGCAACAAATTGAGCAGTGAACCACTCATTTGCTTGACCGCTTCGTATTTTTTCTAAGTTAGATTTCGAAGCAGTGAAATCAAGGCTACCATCACATACCAAATCAAATTTGGATGTTTTATCTAAACCAGAAAAAAATCTACTGATTAAAGAAGTTAGCTCCATTCTCTTACTCCGAAACGTTGTTTAAAGTCGACATAATCATCACTAGAAAGTATATCTTTAGCTGTCAATTGAACCCCTAAGTCTCTGAGTTCAGTCAATGCGCGTCGCTGCCAAGAATAACTTGAAGGAGAATGCGTAATCTTTGCTGTCGCCCCACCGGATAAATTAGTCATTTGGTAATTTAATCCACTGGTCAACTGCGAATAAGTTGGACTAGTAATATTATAATTGAACACACAAGCTGAAGGTTCTAAGTGTCTGTAAAGCCATAAGTAACAACTATGGCTTCCCTCAATCATGTGTGCGCCTTCCATCTGAACATAGATGATAGACTTATCCCCATCTTTCACTGTCGAAAAGTTTGGCAAGTGTTTAGCGTCATAGTTTCGTTTCAAATATTGAGCGGCATCTCGACTCAGATACAGTCGTGTATTAGTAATAACACCTGCATCAAACATTCCTTCTAAAAAATGCTTCCTAGATGGGTACATTCTTTGTAGTTCATAGTTGGATGAGGAATACGAATAATCCTCCAAAGCCTCTAAGAACAGCTTAAGGTCTAATTTAGACAACCACCCCCGAACCGCTTGAGTCAACTGAGCATCAATATTTCTCCACCACTTTATGTACCGTGGATTGGAGCTTGGCACTCGAGGATCTCCTGCCACAGCAAGCACTACATTCATCCATGATTCACTCATATGAGAACCAATAGAACGACCAATTAAAATTCGCAGAATCTTGTGTCCTAACAAGTCCTCTGAATCATATTGAGCTTCAAAAACTGCCTTTTTCTGAACCTCAGATAACAATGGATGATTCATACCGTTCGGAATCGTTTCAAGCTGTTCTACGTAATAGATCCCTTTAGCTGTCGTCAAATAGCGACCATTAGCGTAATGTTGTAAATCAAGCTCATTAATCCAATGGTCAAAATCAATATTTCTTTCGATTGCTTGCTTAGCAAGCCACTGAGGTCCGTTGCTTGACAGGAGTTTCTCATCAAACTCTCCCTCGTAGCCTCTCTTTCGCTTCGCTTCTAATAACCATTCAGCGGTCGCATCACAATCCGTTAGCTGGTCATACTCTGATAGGAAATGCTGATAAAATGATTCAATAACAAGTGCACTAGGCTTCCCCACGATTTCTGTGATCTTATTGAGAAGACGACGAGTAAAGCTGACTTTATTTTTTACGTCAGTTTGCAAAGAGATTGCCAACGCTCGCACATGAACAGAAGTATCTACTACATCTTCTACAGCCTTGTTAGTTATCAGTGCTTTGTAGACATCACCGTATGCTGACTTAAATTTAGTATTTTCAATGCCAGCGCTCTTGGACAGTACTCCAAGTTTCTGGGTGAGCTGAGACAGCTCCTCTATTGACTTACCCAAAGGATCGTGACGTAAAGTTACCGGTAGCTTTTTAATACGAAGGCGCACTAATTAACAATCCTTTCTAAGTCAGCAATAGATGGTTTCTTAACCGTAAAGCGAATATCGATTCTTCGGTTCTGGCTTTTATCTTGTTGGTTAGCTTCTTGTAGATTCGCTCTCCGTGTTTCTGCATAACCACTTACAGAAAAAAGTCGCTGTCCAAACGCATTTTCTAATTCACCCAACTTAGGTGTAAGTTCTACTTCAGCTTGCCAAACATTCCATACTGATATAGCTCTATCTACAGATAACCCCCAGTTCCCCTTACCTCGATAATAGATCCTATCACTATCAGTGTGTCCTTCTACAAACACTGTATCTAGGTACTTGAATCTTTCGTTCTTTCGAACAGCCATATGAAGCACAGCACCAATATCTTTTACCGCCTGTTGGACTTCGGGACTCTTTGGGATGGAATCCTTACCTGAAGCAAACGTTAAAGTGCTCTCAGGTATACGTATTACAGTGTCATTATCGGCGATCTCAACGATAACATTTCGTTTAGCTAATTCATCTCTAACGTCATAGATTATATCTTTTCTCGCCTGTTCAGCTTTTTTTAGTTCTTCTATTCCTGCTTCAACATCATTTGTCTTTTGAGTAAGTTCAATAATTAACGCTACAGCGGCCAGTATGAAGATAACAAGAAGCGCTGACATAAGGTCAGAAAAGGAAACCCAATACGGGTTTTCTTCGTCAACTGAACCGTTTGATTGGTATCGCGAACCTCTACGCATTAGTGACTCACTTTGTCTTGGATTTCATCTACGACACTTGAAATTGCATTGACGGCATTAACCATCTGCGTTGCGTATTGAGTACTAGTCGTTGACCAAATTTTTAGGTGTTCATTGGTTTGGCTATTTGCCTCATCAGCATACTCTTCCAGTAGGGTCGACATTTGCTCACTCAGTTCCTTCACGTTATTTTTCATTTCTGAAGTTAGTTCGGTCAGGTTACTCTTTTGCTCTGTCAAAAACTCATTTTGAGTAGAACGTAATTGATTGAACGACGATTCTGCGCTATCTAACATGCCATTAATCTTATCAGCAAGTTCACCAAATTTACTCGTATCCTCAACAAGTTGCTCTCTCAAGGAGTGGATTTTCTCTACGCTTAACTGATTCAGTTCAGCCAAATCTTTAGTACTGCTTACAGCTTCAGTTACTGCTCCTGAAAGCTTATTACCCGCATCTTTAATATTCGAGCCAAAGACGCTCATACTGTCAGCTGCATTTCTCAACTCTACCGCTGATAGCTGCATACTCTCTGTCGCTCTCGCAGATGCAGATACAGAAGTTTCAATACTATTTTGAAGATGCTTACCTTGTTCTAAAACCTGATGAGACGCAGATTGCTGCATATCAACACTTGATTTAACTTGTGCTAGTAGCTCATCAGTTCCCGATTTCATTGCATTTGTTTGAGAAACAAACATGTCATTGCGCTCTTTTTCCATCAGGCTTGACTGCTCATCACGCTTAGAGAACGTTTGTGTAAGTTCACCTACTTGGTTATTAACAAATTCTGTTAAAACTCGGCTTTGCCCCGACACATTATCGACAAGTTCTTTAATTGTCGTTTCCATAGAAGAAGCCAGCTTTTGTTCTCTTTCCGAAGCTGCACTCTCTCTCTGGCTAAGTTGCTCACCCATTTCCGAGACCTGTTTCTCCACAAACTCGGTCATCATTCTCTTTTGCTCATTGCCTTGTGTTACCAACTCAGATACCTGTACAGAAATCGAAGAAATCAGCTCTTTCTCTCTCTCCGTTGATGCGCTCTGTTGAGCTTCAAGCTTATTAACAAATGCTGCCAAAGATGTGCTCATAGATTCTAAAGTTTCATTCACTCCTTTAGAGGCACTATCCATAGCAACACGCTGCTGTTCACCCTGCTGCCCGAAACCATCCATGAATGATTGAAGAACACTCTCTAGTGCTTTCTGATTACCGTCAGAGGTTTCATCAACGAGCTTATTAATAGCTGGGGCCATAATTTTTTCTAAGCTGCTCTCCAGGCCTTGTTGAATGCCCTGAGTTGCCTGTACTAAAGACTCTTGCATTTTCTCGCCAATTTTCTCAGCTAGCCCTTGTAGACTTTCACGTGACTGCTGGCTATTGTTCGCAATAGATTGCAATTGGTTTTCAGCGCTCAATCGAGGGAATAATCTGTCAATTCTATTTTGCAGAACCTTAATCTTTTTCCTAATAATCTGTTCAAGTATTTTTTCAATGAAATTGAAAGCTACGCTCAATAGGACACCCCAGACTGATGTCATAAAAGCAATTTTTGCTCCATTGATAACTCCCGCCACCCCATCTTTCATTTCATTTACATCAACATTACCTGCAATGTTTAAGTCAGAAAGACCGAGTTGCAAACCCACAAAAGTACCGATTACCCCTAAGGCCGTTAAGAAACCAGGTACTGCAGCTATCATTCTATTCTCAGTGCTACCACCAGCCAGAGTGGAACTATTGAAGAAATAGTCAGCATCAAATGTATTATGTAACCGTAACACCTCGTCAGATCCTCTGACTTCCAACAGCGTTTCATCAAATTCTAGCCACAAATGCCCTACTGAATTTTTCTTTAGTTCTGCTTTGGCAATTAAGTCATGTCTACTATCTGCAGGGTTTGCCTTCTCAGCATCATTAAGCAAATGATTTAACCACTTCACACGACGGGTAGCTCGAATGAAAGCAGATATAGACCACAGTAAGAAAAATGCCGCTACAAACCACAAAACCACTACAAACAAGGCACTCAACTGATCTGCTGTTTGTGGTGGAATTACGTTTAGACTGTTCAAGTCGGGCCATAAACTGGAGAGGTTAAGGCTATCTTTCATTTAAATCACTTCCAAAATTAATGCGTCAACAAACTTGATTGTTGATATTCTATGAACCTACAACTCAACCATGCGCTGAGTGCTTTGTGTTAACGAAGCTGCGAAGACTTCATCTATTGATAAAAGTTTTCAAAGCTTTATATATTTTTTATGCCTGTGGCTCGTTATCTCTTTTCAGGTATTTTGATAATCTAACTCGTAGCTCTTTCTAAATATCCACCAAGCCTTAGTACATAATTCATGGCGCAATAATAGATTGATCCATCACATGCATATTGATCTAGTTCATTACAATCAACTCTTAGAGTCTTTCCCGCACTCGCATTAGTTTGATTGCTATTGAAGAACTTCAATACTAGAGGGCAAGTGGAAAGCTGATGGCCATCTGATACCCGTATGTTTCTTCTCTGATATATCGAATGGTACGACCCAAAGCTGATGTCCACCTCCCAATTCAAAGGGGAAATGCAGTGCTTCATCAAAGTTATCTTGGCTAGGGTAAATAAGCACTACATCCTGTCCACTTTCATCATCTGCAAGATATTTTTTTGCATAAGCAAACAGTTGGTAAATATCCGATTGGGAGATATTTGAATTACTTAACTTGGTATCGAGAAGCTTCCACTTCGTATCGAGCACGACTTGATTGGTGTTCCCTTCCTTAATGATCAAGTCCGGGCGTAAACTGAATTTGTTTCTACCGTCATAACGGGCAAGGTACTCACCAGTAACTTGTGTACTAACACTGAGCCTAGGATGACTGACCGCTAGTTGTTCTTTTAAAACTTTAGCAACGTAGTCTTCAAATACCTTCTCCATAGGAAATAAAAGAGAAGCTGCGTTAGCACCACCTTTCATCGTTTGTGGAGAAAAGCCTTCTAAGATTAGTCGACACCAGTCTAAAGGTATTTGGTAGTAACTCATCCCTCTATCAAGCCTGACTTTCGAAAAATCAACGCTGTAGTCCTTACTCTCTGGTATTTCATTAAATACAAAGTCTAGCTCTTGTAACAACTTCTGATTTTCTGCACTCCGCGTATAGCCTTTCACTCGTTTTAGAGCACTATGCATTAACCGGTTTACTGGACGATCGAGTAAGAACTCATCGTACTCACAGTAAAATTTATGCTTACTAATGGAGTTATGCCTAACTTGTTTTCCTACATTCAGCTTCCCCTTTAAGAAACCTAAATTGTCTTCCCTACGTACATAGTCACTTCTTAAGCCACGTTTTACGAGCGTGTTCACCGACTGTAAGAACTGGCCTATAAATACCTCTAACAACGGCATTCTTTGGCGAGTAATATTAGCATTCGAGGTTTGAATATGTGAGAAACCTTTCAACGCACGTAACATTACTAGTAGTGTGTGCCGAGCTTTCACATAAGCGTCATCATAGTTGTTGTCACTACCTTCATCTGTGAAGCCTTTTCCGATTTTAGGCAAGATTTCAATTTGCGTTTTATCTGGCGTGAACATAACTCCGGCATAGTTTTGAACTTGCAGAACTTCCATACCATTTCGACGACGTAACTGGAGAAGGTTTCTTTCATTCTCATTACTTAAGCAAAGCTGCTTGAGATATTGATAGGCTGATATAGAGATAGATTGAATGTGTGAAGATGTAGTCTGATCTTTCAGCACATCTTCACTCACTAAACAGTCATACTCGAAGAGAGTGATTTCTTGCTTGGCTTTCACTAAGCTTACTCGCTATCTTTTGCGTAGATAGTTTTGAACGCTGTCGGATTTTGCCAAACAGTCCCTTCACCAAAAGGCTTGAATGAGTATGTCACTTTGCAATCCTCATACAACTCTAATCCATGTTCAGGGCCAAACAACTCACTGTAGGAGTCTTCAGTTCTTTTTAAAAATTGTAGTCTGTCATCTTGTTTCAAACTGTCACCAAGGACTAAACGAATCTTGCTCCAATCTTCATAAAAATACTCTTCCAACAGCGGGATTATCTTGTTCTTAAATGCTGACTGTAGCTCGATAAACGCCTTGCCTTCATCAACTTCATTGAAAACAGGGAACAAGAAAGCATGACCAAGCGTATGTTCACGATCATAGAGAACTTCAATTCGCTTATTTAGTGTTTCGAGTAATTTGGATAAATTGATGCCCTTAACTTCTTTATTAGCAAAAAGCTTGGGATTTGGCATCATCTCTTTAAAGTCAAAACGACGACGTAAGGCAGTGTCCATCATTGCCAATGAACGGTCTGCGGTGTTCATTGTTCCTATTATATGGAGGTTATCTGGGACTGAAAATTTGTCGCCTGAATAAGGAAGTGTGACTTCTAGCGACTCTTTCGCACCTTTACGTTTCGAGGGCTCTATCAAGGTAATTAATTCACCAAAGATTTTAGAGATATTTCCTCGGTTGATTTCATCGATAATTAAAATATAGTTTCCTGACTTACACTGTTCGCTTTCCCTTTCTCTCATCTTAGGCAACATTGACGCAAACATGCTCGCATAGCCCGTCACAAAGTAAGTTTCGATATCGTTCTCAAAACCAGACAACCAGGATTTCTTTTCATCTTCCACGGAAAAGCGCCCTTGCTTAAAATACTCATAAACCTGTTCTATCAATTTTCGAGAAAGAGGTAGCTTGTTCCCATTTTGCTTTTTAAAAGTAATCAGTTCCGGAGACACGCTTATGAGCTCAAAACTCTTGAATTGATCTCCAACTTTTAGCAGAGCACAACTTGAGGAAGAAGCATCCTGGCAAATTTCTTTAAAAATGCCAGGTTTTTCATAGTACGATACCCGACCACTTTCTGTTTTTGCAGATAGTCCTTCCACAAACTCTTCATACCCATAGCTTTGATGGAATGTGACAAATCGAATTCGACCAGCGTCAATCAGTGCTTTGTATTTTTTCGTTAGCGAGTCTCTTTGCTCTTCTGATACACCGGTTTCAGGATCAATGTTTATGCTGGCGTAAAAGTCAGGATCAGCGGCTTGAACTGCGGCTTCGATAGTGTGGTATGTTTTACCTGTTCCCGGTGGACCATAGAGAATTTGATTGAGAGGTATATTCATTAGTTTTTCACCGTAGTTAGAAGCTGGCTCACGCACTTCAGAAGTTTCTTTAGCAGGCGTTTCAGTTATGGACTCGTAGATATACCAAAGCGTCACATTAACCGCATCTGTATCCATTACACCTTTCAAGATTGGCTGTATTTTACTCAGTAACTCCTGGTTCAATTCATACCAGTTAAGAGTACTTAGGTTCTTAAGTTTGAGCTGAAACCTTATATCCAAATATTGGTAAACTTTTCTTAGTGCCTCTTCAGCAACAGCCGTTGAAAGTTTTGTTGGATGTAAAGAAGCAAAAACGCGATTAGTCGTAGCCCAATATCGACGGGATATTTTTCCTTCTTCTGCTAATCGATTCAGTAACGCTATAGATTGGTTATACAGCTCAGGCGAGGTACCTCGGGCAAGTAGTCGTGTAAACTCGACTAAATCAGATTCAGATTTGCGATAATCTTCACCGCTCATGATCCCATTTTTTATTGACGCAACCCAAGTAGAGGCTTTTGTCCAAAGCTCTTTAATAGCAAATTCACTAGCGGTTTTTTCTTCGACAGTAAGCTGATTATAGGCACGATACTCACGAATCCATTCCCCGTTATTTCCATCGCGACTTTCAAACACTTGCGTAAAGTATTCCTCGATAGAGATTGAGGTTAATTGAGTCGACCCTTGGACACCCACTAACCACTTATCAATTAACTGCTCTAAAACACTATCAATGTCAGAGCGACTCATTTTTACCCAAAAGTATTTAGGTGTGGGCTTTTCGTTCTCATCAAAAAAAACATTTAACTGTTGCGCTAGTACTTTTAGTTCACTCGTAGTTCTCAACCATCCAGAATTAGAATTTAGTGCTGAACTGATTTTTTCTGGATTAAAGCGGGTTCCCGCAAACTCAAACTCTTGCTTGCTCCCATTAAAACCACCAAGAACAGTATTTCGAACTGAACTACCTGCTACTTCTAGCTTAAAGAGTAAACAATCTCGATTACCGGAATACGGTGTTAAATGAAAACGTGCTGCGAACTCAACAAACTTACGTAGGCTCGGTTGATGCTGCCACTTTTCAATCAAAATAATCAGCTTCGGTTCATCAAACCTTACATCAGTGGTTTCTAAAAACTCTTCAGTGTAACCACACTCGATCAAATACTGCTTAATTACATTCATTTCTAATTTTTCTTATTGTGTTAAGCCTGCTCTAAAAGGCCTTAATTGATTTCAATGACGCGAAGATTGAGTGCTGCTGCCTTTATAGACATTGTGCTCCTGCACTTAAGAAATATTCGTAAGTTTCGTCGAACAGTGCCTCTTGAGGGAAATAAAACACTACGCCATCTCTACCTCTTGTCATCAGTACCCGGTAACTATTAAGCTTAATTTGAAAAGGGTTTTGAACATTTCTATTGCCTTTATGAAGAACCCAGCCACTGCCATTGTAGAGAAAGTCTTTCGCCCAGATTAGCACTGGCATATCAAGCTCTAACCCCTGGCAATCAAACTCACTAATTGTGCGCTGGAAACTACAACACGATGTCGAAGAACTAACGTCATCATGGAACCATGGGCCCAATGGTTGTTTGTTATACTTGATGTTGTCTGACGAACTTAACAAGCCATACTTCTTGTTGGTGTTTTGATATCTATTGAGACAGTATCTTTTGGCTTTTTCCAAATTTCTGGTTAGATAGATATTAAAACCGTCTTTAATCGTCTGCTTAGCCAGCGCAACATCCGGCTTATCATTCAAAACACCTTCCACCCACTTAGGATATAAACTTGCGCTATGAGCTCGTAAAGAGTGATCTAAATTTAGCAATGGGTTTACTCGAACACGATTACTGCTCATGAATTGAAAATGATGCTCTAACGCTGGTGGGCAAAAAACAATCCAAGGCTCTTTACTACTTTTCAAAGCATCGCACCAAAGAGAAATACCCACTTCTTCACCTACATAAATCTCTTGCCCCTCTCCAACTAGAGCGACATAGTGACAAGGCGTTTTATCTTTATCTTTATCTTTATCTTTATCTTTATCTGCGATCCTGATGATGCAAGAAGGCTCCGACATTTGGTAATTCTTGTTTTTATTTTCGTCCCACATCCTCTGGGCTTCATCAAAAACAACCAAATTAGTATGAGGGGTTGTACGTGACTTCATATATTCGCGTTTAAAGTCCTTCAACGCGCGAACAAACGTTTTGTCATCAAGAGCATATTGCAAGACATCTACCAGCGGGCCATTCCCAGATAGAAACTGGCCTCTTTTGTTCCTGTGTACAAACTCCAAACCCAGCAACGTCTTCCCTGCTCCAGGAACACCAGTAACCAGGGTCAATACACTCGCCCGGTTTCTATTTCCTTCACTCTCAACCCAAGCAGTTACTTTATCCAACTCATCAAGCGCTTCATAAATCCCTGCACTCTTAGCACTCTTTAGCTCTTCTATTGGATTGTTTTGAAATATCTCTACCGCTGCATCTACTAAATTAGGTAATGGCGCATAGGGCGATTCAAGCCACTGTTTTAAATCCGTGTTAGTAGGAGCGCCCGTTAAATACTTATCAAGAAAGGCTTTGAGTTTATCGCTAGATAGGATTGAGATATTACTTTCGATATCCATTAATTTACCGGTGGATTGAGTCAAAACCAAACCGGCAATCACCTCTAGCTCGGCGCTTTCATGATGGTAATTACAGAGATCTCGATAATAGCCGCACAGCTGATCATAATCCGCTCGCTGATAGCGATCCTTCATTTTGAATTCTAAAATGAATAGCTTATTTTCGACTAGAAGCAGAACATCGGGTCTTCGCCCTCCTTCCATTGGTAGAGCATACTCAAAAATAATATAGCCATCAGATTGGGCACGATTGGAGAGTTCTTGCTGAAGATGATGAAAACAATCAACCCAAGCTCGTTTCTGAAGTTCACCGAGCTCCAAGCCAGGGAAGTTCTCACCAAACTCAGAACACATATTGGCCAACCAGTTTTCTTCTTGTTCTTGAAGAAAAACATCAACCCTATTTGCATAGCAATAAGTCATTCACGGTCCTCTTCAGTTTGCTTGCAACTTTGTAACAATGGGAACATCAGCTTCAGCCCAATCTAAAGAAGTTAGTTCATCGAGATTTAACCACAATGCTTCAATATGCTCAGTAAGTACTATCTTTCGGTTTTCGACAGGACATAAGTAAGCGTGCATCGTGATATGAAAATCAGGGTAAGTATGTTCAACCGTCATGACATAATCTACATGTTTGATATTCAGATGAAGCTCTTCCTTCAACTCTCTTTTAATGGCTTCTTCTCTCTGCTCACCTACTTCCACTTTCCCGCCGGGAAATTCAAACTTCTCATGGATATAAGCTAACTTTGAAGGACCGCGCTGAACACATAAAGTTTTGCCTTCATGTTGAATAATGGCGGCCACTACTTCTATGTTTTTTACCAAACTAACCTCAAATCAATAATCATGCGTTTTGTAGCCTAGGGACGAACACATACGTACTTTCAAAGGCTCCAATAACAACCGTTAAAACTTAGTTCACCCAATCCAAGTGGTTTTCTTCAAACACCTCAACACCCTTTTGACGAATACGATCGATCCAGTCCTCTGCTTTATTTACACCAACACCGAAATAATTAACTGCCGCCTCTTTTACCACTCGATGTTCATTGCGAATCGTCGTCGGCATTAATGCACTGTCATCAGTGTTTATGCATACAGGAACAGAACCGTTACGCAAACCAAACTTGTTGAACTTTCCACCATCCTCTAACCAAGATTCTTCTGGTGGGTGCCAGCGGTAAATCGGGTGTTCATGATAGTGTTTGAAGCGACCAATATAGATATTGGAAGTCGGGCAAGCTTCTAAAACAATCCCCTTAACAGCGTAACGCTCCATTAAAATATCTTGGATTGCTTCATAAAGCTTAATTTCAACTTCAGAGATAGAGTCGAAAAGCTGACAATGATTTTTATATCCAAAAGTATCGCTGCCTTTCAGCTCTGAACAAATTGCGACAGTTTGGTCATAGTTCACCTCTTTTTTCTCATTCGAGAACAGGTACTGACTCCACAGCTTTTTCTGATTAGCGGTATGCTTTGATTCTAAGTCAGCTTTATCTATTACCCAGTCTTCCTGAAGCGAGTGTACTTGGGAAACGTCACTCCCACTTTCATCAGTATCCAAATTAACATTTAAAGGGCAATTTCTTCTAAGCAACCAAGCGCGATAAAGGTCATAAGGTGAAACGTCTTCGCCATAAACAACCTTGCTCCAAAATTGAATTTTCTGTTCAAGCAGTGGTAAAACACCCGTAAATTGGGCGCTAAGTTGTAGCACTTCAATTGCTTTTTGGTGAGCCCATACCAGATTATCTAAATGCTCCCCTACTGGCAGGTACGCTGTTTGCTGACGCTTTAACCATTGGCGAGGATTAACCCCTAAGGCCAAAGCATGGCCAATGCGATCACCTTGTTGGAAATCACAAAAAACAACCGCTTCATCAATATTACGTAAACCGGTTAATAGGTGACTAAAATCTTCTCCTGCATGAACCGTAAGAAACGGTCGCTCTATACGAGTACCAAACATACCTTGGCTTGAAAACTTCGCCGATCTCAACACACGTAATACAGGAGCAAACACTTCGATAGGTAGATGGTTTTCATTTCCAGCTACATCGAAACCTCTAATGGCCTTACGCAAATCAAAACTAAGCTGCTCTGCCGTCAATTCTATTGGGATAAGACTATCTTCATGGGCTACTGAAGACATGAACTGCACTAATGAACGCGCCATTTTAAGATGTCGTAAGCGTACCCTTTCTTGTCGTTTGTCTTCACGCTTTCCAGATCGAGTAAAATGAACAACAAAGTGTGCATTGTCAGCTGCATTTTCCTGATAAAACTGTTCTAAATATTCTCGTACATCTGGGACTGTTTTCACGAGATTGCGAGAATTGAGTAGAATATTAGGGCCCACTCTAAACTCACGCACTGTATTACTCATGTCAGCGCGTAGTGATTGCTGTGAAAACTGCATCGCCTGCTTGGGTGTAGCACCCTTACGATGTTTAAACCTAAAAAAGTCTACAAATTGTGTCAAACCAACTCCCGACACAATCATGTAATTACGGAAAATATTAGAAACCCGAATAAACTGTTCTAACCGTGGGTGCTCTTCACCACCAATACCGTGTAACAACGCCACACAGAATTCAATCCAAACCGTTGCATTACCATTTATACGGGAGACTGCATTCTTAGCTATTTTTTGTGCTTGAGTGTCGGTATTGCTTGTTTGTAGTAAAGCGATACCTTGGTGATTATTTGCAATCAGTGTTGAGTTTAGTGGGATTGAACTTGTACCAACTGAACGATCAAAAAGTGAATGACAAAGCTTATTACCCAGACTGTTGACCCAATAAGGCAAGTTATCTTTACTCAGTTTGCCACTTTCAAAAACTGAGTATTCCGATCTTGTCGGCCAGTTAACTTTTCCGTCTGACTTTTCAAAAAATAGTGCAAAACTGAGTAGTGAATTACCTGTGTGACCGTGTCCACCTAAATGGATATGGTTATCCGCAAATTTTTTAATGACTGGTTTCTTATGCAACGCAACAGGACACTGGCTCAGAGCTATCGCATCTGAAATCTGTTGCGATGAGATATCATTTTTCACCATCAAATCGACATAAGCCTGGGCGATCACCCAGCTACAGTCGACTAATGACACAAAGGTAAGCCATTCATCTAAATGCTCAGTCTTAACTTCAAATCGATCGCCTTGCCATTCTAGGAAGTGTCCAGCAAGCTGAGATAGGACTTGCTGAACAGTTAAGGTTTCCAAATTCAGCCAGTTATAAACTGCTTCAATATCATCATCACGCAACGGCTCTGCAAAGAGAGACTGATAGTCTTTTATAGAATGACTATTAAAACGTTTTGACAACAAAGAGTTCTGTGCTTGTTCAATAGCCTTGTCTGAGCTTAGAAATGAAGCATAAGCTGCAAGTTTTAAGGATAATTCAATCATGATGTATACACATAGTGACGCATGACATCTAAAGCCTTACCTTTAACTGTAGTGCCTTTAGGTTCTATTTCTGGCGTATTATCAATTATTCGTACTACCTTATTTGCCATCTTTAATGCTGTATTAAAGTCATAATTAAACCAGTTTATAAAATCATCTTTATCAAACTTGTTCTGCCCAGAAAAACTTTTTGATGACGCAATCGCTTTGTTCATCAACAATTCAAACTCGTCAGAAGCTTGCTTAGGATTTTGTTTCTTTTCTTGCCACAGCAGCCTATAACTTGGCTTTCTAATCGCTTGATTATCGCTGCTTATTGATACATTCATCTGAAAAATTGGATGAGTTGATAATGCGTTGTAAAAAAGGTTAGCAAGTTCGGCATTTTCGTGTTCACTACTCTTAACTGCTGATATATTCCTTGAAATCGTATTATTTGATTTAAAGAATTTTTTATTGTTCCTTAAAGTATCATAATTATTAGTTTGCGCTGTATTTGCTAGAACAACTTTAACATCATTCATCTGAATCAAAGCAGCGTTATTAACTATATACTCGAATCGACATGCAAAATCACTGAGGTGTTCTTCTTTATATTTCCCACTAGTTAGCTTAGTTTTAAGAAAACTGATTTGCGTGAATACTTGATTAAACATTTTTGCGAAAATAGGCAATAAATTAAGACCATCGATATGGCTGAAAAATGCCTCATTCTCAGTTTTCCAGCGTTCAATACTTCCTACTAACCACTCTAAGACTTCATCATTACTTCCTAAACCGACATCATAATTATCTACGATACTGTCATCGTCATCGAGTTCTAACTCACTGATCTGTTTTGTTATATTTAAAGAAAACACACTATGCAAAGGTGTATCGTACAAAGCTCTAGCTAACTGAGATTGTAAATTCGGACCAACAGAAATAAACGATAGTATTATCAATTCAAAGGCTCTACCTACAAAAATGATTGGCGTAGTATTTGCCAATGCAGAGTAATAATTATTACTGGTATAAATAGCGAGCAAGTGTTCATTCTGATTGCGTTCATTTTCAATAGAACTTTTAGGAATATGAAAACGATTACTATGATAATCGTAAGGAGGCATCGATGTTAGAGTTTTATCAGACTCTAAAATTTTTCGCTCAATAAACTTACTATTTTCAGCCTCACTGATCCTATTAACCGCTTCTACTTGAGTTGAATAAATGTCTCTTTCAGCCCATGAATAGGTACGATTCAATTGTAAAAGAGGATTAAACATTGGTAATTCTCGCAACGAAAAATTTCCTGAATTCCTACGAGAATCAGCAATCAAGTAAGACAAAGAATTTATATATCCTTCAGCATCTTTCTTAGCTTCACTATAAGAGCGAAATGTAGACCACAACATAAAGCCATCTTTTTCATTTAAGTTTGACAATGAAAAAGAACGAACTAATTGAGTTAATTCCCTCGCGGTCTCGGGTATAGGTAACTCATTAGAGTATTGTTGACGATGAAGTAAAAAATAGAACTCATGATAAAATTTATTCATATAAACATATAAACTTTTCTCTTCACCGCTTTCTTTAATATTTAAGCCATTAATGATTCTTACGATACTATTTAATGGTAAGCGCATCTGAGCCGGAAAAACTTTTTTTAGATACTCGTCAGATAAACCCTTTGAAAGCTCTATCCCTGACTGTTGTAAGTCTTGATTAGAGTGCTTTTTGTAAGCGCGATGATCGAAGTCAACATTGATCATCTGCTGATAAAGAGCGACGTCACCACTAACTATTGGGATTATATATGGGCAGCCAAGCAAACGTCTTACATCATCAATCACTTCATGCGCTTTTTGCAGTGACATATCAACATCATCAATCGGTAATACCAAGGCTGAGCACGAAAGGATCTTAATTGCTTCTTCAACATAGCGATGAAAGTTCTTCTCGACTTGAATGCCTGAGTTATAACGCAGAATTTTATCAATACCAGAATGACCATTGAATTCATCTTGTTTACCAAGAGATTCTGATAAGGATTTCAGTGCATTATAAAAAGCAGCTCTATCTGTTGAACTAACATTGTTATCTGAGTTGTGCTCCTCCACTTTACGATAAATTTCAGCCACCACAACATTGGCAAAGCTATCATTATTCATCAACATAGTTGGATCGATAACATCTAAAAAACCGATGTCACTCTCTATGCTCGTCTCTGTTTTATGTTGCCAGATCTTCTCCACATTACGTAGGAATACCGTTTTACCTGAGCCACGTTCACCAGTTAGGAAAATTGAGTTATGCGATAGATTAGTCTTCTTTCGATCTTTTTGTCTTTGTTTGCAGTACTGCTTAGCTGCCTCTAGATTAATCGTTAACTTTTTAACCAAAGAATGCATTGCATCACGCTGCCACAGCTCCCGCTCACCAGCAGATGTAATAAACAAATCATCATATTCGGGCTTGTCTAAATCTAATAAAAAGTCTGACATTTTCTAAACCTACTTCTTTAAACCTTTAATCCAACTTAATGTTGCATCACCAACTGATAAATGGTCGCCAACAATATCTTTTTGCTGTTGTTCGATATTCTTATCTACTAACGTATAGAACTTCTTTTGCAGCGCCTGTTCTTCAATTTCCACCATGAACGGAGCTTTACCTGCGACGTTTAACTCGTGTTCTGACAACAGTCTCTCAATGTGAAAACGAACAGCACGGTTTCTAACCCAAGCCCTGGTATAACCAAAGTATCGATTAGAGCCATAAGACAAAACGAACAAGGTCACACCAACAGTACACATGGCCATGAAAAATAACGGGGAAGAAAAAACGACTGAAACCAAAAGAAAAACGATGAGTAAACTCATGTAAAACTTTAGGTTACACTCATTCCCAGGCTTATTCTGTGTACTTTCATACAAAGAAAATACGATGAGGTACAATGCAGCTGGTATCGTGATAACAATCAACGTAGACACAAAGTCCGAAATAATAGCGTTATTTTCTAGTAGCTTGATCAACAAACAGTCGTCAGATAAAAAGCCATCACTATAAAACTTATTAAGAGTCAGAGCAGAAAAGCTAATAAAGAAACCAACTAAGGCGACTAATGACATTTTCCTAGTCGCCACGTGCTTCTTATAGTTTTTACTCTCGACACCTTTGATAGCACCCTTATATTTATTGATCTGTCCGATTAGTAGTGAACTATCACCGCTCATTAACTCTTACCTTTCTTATAATTCTCAGCCTGCTCTAGCACGCCTTTGTATACATCATCGTTCGCTACTGGTGGGAAGCCGTATTTGTGTAGCAGTAAGATTAGATCCACTTTCAACTTGGCTTTGATATCATCGCGCCCTGCCCAGTCTGGATATTGAGCGACATTGTCTACGGTGGTTTTCATCTCCTTCGCCAGTTCGAGCATTTTGTCATCATCGTAGGTGAAATCGTATTTCTTGCGCATGTGATTCAAGATATCGAGGAACGCTTTCTCTTCTAGGTCGATGCCTAGGTCTTCAAACGAGCCCATTTCTTTCACGATATCAAAGATAATGTCGGTCATTTCTTGAGAGAAGGTATCGAACTCCTCACCATTCAACACATCATTTTCACGACGTTCGTTATACTGCTCCACCAGCGATTGGAAGCGCTTAGAGAAGTTCATGCCTTGTAGCTGGTTGACCTTTTTAAAGTCACTTATCGCCTTCTCTAGTAGCTTTTGAAGCAACTGAATCTTGGTGTTAGGCAACTTAATCTTGTTGATACGAGCTAGGTAATCTTCGTCAAAAATATCGATAGCTTCGGCGTGCTCATCACCAATGGTAAAGATCTCTTCTACTCCATCGGCACGGAGTGCTTCTGCCACTAACTCTCGAACACGCTTATTCATTTGTGCCGTGTCTGGTGCATCACCTTTGGTTAGCTTGAAGATGATCGAGCGCACTGCGATATAGAAGTGAATTTGGTCGCGCTCTTGCTGAGATAACAATTCACTACCACAGCAAACATCATAAGCCGCCTTCATACGGCCGACTAAAGCCATGAATCGGGTTTCGCTTTTCTTGGTTTGAAGAATGTATTCTGCCGACTGATTAAGGCACTCTAGCTGCTTACACGGCTCTCCTGTGTAATAACCTGACGTATCGAACTTGTGGAACATCTGCCTTAACAGATCGAGATGGTTCTTCACCTCAATAACGGAAAAGCGAATATCTTCAAAGTTAGTCTCATCAGCCTTTGAATACATCGCTAAGGCTTGATTCATACGTGACTTGATACCAATGTAATCGACAACGAGCCCTTTCGCCTTGCCTTCAAACTTACGGTTAACACGTGAGATAGTTTGAATCAGGTTGTGTTTCTGCAACGGCTTATCGATGTAGATAGTATCCAGTTCAGGAACGTCAAAACCTGTTAGCCACATGTCGACTACAATGGCTATTTTGAAATTCGACTTAGGACTCTTAAACTGCTGGTCGAGCGATTTTCGATATTCCTTTGTCCCTAGTAGGCTGTACTGATCAGGGTCATCGTCTTTACCGCGCGTCATCACCATTTGCACCATTGCAAGTGGCTTTAACTCTTCTTTCTCTTTATCCGTCAGCTCGACACCATCAATTGATAGCTTTTCCTCAAACCATTCTGGCTTTAAGATTTTGACTTGCTTATAAAAATCAAACGCGATTTCACGACTCGCACAGACAAACATCGCCTTGCCCTTTATCGTAGAACCTTCTTTAACTCGCCCTTCATAATGTTCAACAAAGTCTTTCGCCAAAGCTTCAATACGATCAGGGTCACCAAGGATCGCGTTCATATTGGCAGAAGCTTTCTTGCTCTCTTCTATCTGATGTTCATTGGTGCCCGCTTCTGCGCACGCTTGGTAGTATTTCTCGACCTCTTCAAGCTTGCTGTTATCAAGAATGACTTTAGCGGCTCGGCCTTCATAAACAATACGAACCGTAATTTCATCATTAACAGATTCTGTCATGGTGTAGCTGTCTACTGCATCACCGAATACATCAAGGGTGGCATCGATCGGCGTTCCGGTGAAGCCAACGTAAGTCGCGCTTGGCAGAGAGTCGTGTAGATACTTAGCAAAGCCGTATGTCTCTTTCACATCGACGGCTACACCATCTTGATATTTGATCACCACTTTCTTATCGAGGTTGACCTGTGAACGGTGCGCTTCATCAGAAATACAGATGATGTTTGTACGCTCTGAAAGCAATTCGATGTCTTCGGTGAACTTATGAATGGTAGTCAGGAACACACCACCACTCTTGATGCCTTGCAGCTTGTCTCTTAAATCTTGACGGCTTTTAACTGGCACCACCATCTCATCACCAATGTAATCAGAGGCATTACAGAACTGTTTAGAAAGCTGGTCATCGAGATCGTTGCGGTCGGTAATAAGTACAATGGTCGGGCTTTCAAAATCGATGCTTTTCATCAGTAGGCGAGATAGAAACTGCATGGTAAAGCTCTTACCACACCCTGTTGCACCAAAGTAAGTACCGCCTTTACCACTACCGTATGGCTTACGTTCTTTGTCGATGTTGTAGTAAAGCTTTCGCGCTGCGTAGTACTGTGGGTAACGACAACAGATTTTTATCTCTTTCTTAGAAGTATCAGGGAAGAAGACAAAGTTCTTCACTACATCAAGTAATCTGGTTTGGTTAAACAACCCAGCAATCATCGTATAGAGGGAGTTAATACCCTCTTTTTCGGTAGACTCGTTGCCCGTTACTTTTCGCCATGCGTAGAAGAACTCATACGGCGCAAACAGGTTACCCATTTTATTGTTCACACCATCACTGATGATGCACATCGCGTTGTAGACGAACAGCTTGGGAATATCACGGCGATACCGAACGCAGATTTGCTTCCAAGCATCAAAAATAGTCGCGTCTTTCTCTCGCACGGCACTTTTAAATTCAAACACCACCAACGGCAAGCCGTTCACATAAAGGATACCATCAGGGATTCGAACTTGTTCATCGACACCCTCAATCTCTAACTGGTTGACGATTTTATAGATATTGGTGTCAGTCGCTTCTAACCGATTTGTTTCTAGGTAAGTAACGTTACCTTCAGCAACTTCTCTATCAGCGTTATCTGACTTAGATTTATTCTCTAGCAGCGGGACAAACATCAAGCGCAAGGCTTGTGCCAAATGTCTTGTATCGATTAACTCAATATAGAGGTCTTTCTTTGAGCGATCTTCACGCTTAAACAAGAAGCCATTGATTAGCCATTGGCAGAAGGTTTTATTGCTATGGTACAAATCACTGGCAGGCAACGTTGAGATCATACGAATAATGCTGTCGATTTCGCTCTCGGTTATACCATCGCCTCGGTACTGCTTAGCAAGGTAGCGGCGTAAGTCATCGACAATAAGTACTTGTTCTTTGTCTTCACGCGCTATTTGTTCACCCACTACGTGTGGGTAGCCTTGCTCACCCAATAGCTCAATAATGGCCTGTTCGAGTTTGGCTTCAGTAAATTTTAAGCTCATCGCCTTTTCCTACTGCTGTTTGACGTTGTTTGATGTTTCTTAGTTATTTGAATTTTTACAGAATCTATTCTGTTCCGTTATCGGAAGTGTCTTTGATTCGTCACCTTAGACCTTCACCTTCGTCAGGTTAGAACCTCGCCTTCGTCATCTCAGAACCGAGGAACGAGGTATCAGAGATCTCGCTTTTCATCCACACCAAAAACGAGATTCCTGATAAGTTCGTCCCTCACTTTCTGGAATGACGAAAGGCTACTCTGCGATGGCTATAGCTTGTTCTACTTGCAGGTTTTCTAAGTCGATTTCGCCGGAAAGCAATTTAGGTAGAAGTGTATCTCGAAGCTTTTCAAGGTAACTATTCTCAGCTAAGTTTTGAGCTTTCTTTTCGAATAAAGGTGCAACTAACTGACTAAATTTATCAGCAACTACTAAATCAAGAGCGACCTCAATTGCCATTATTTTCTTAGGAGCTGTATGCTTTACGGTGGAACCTGTCACCCCCCCTAAAACTTCATTTCTGTAACCGCTTGAACAGAAAAATGAATATAAATAGTTTTTGATATCTTGTTCAGTCTTAAGTTCGACTTTACCAACTCGCTGATTATGCAGATAAGTTTTACTTGCACTTTCAGGAACAAAAGCAGGATATCCAAGAGTATCAGCCTGTTTACTCAAGTCCGTCATGGTGACCATCAAGTCTCCCTTAGTAAAGGTGTAGCCATCAGGAATTGGGCCATCGTAATACTTAAGCTTATCTAGCTTTATACCGCCACCAATACGAAAATTTCCGGGTGTTACACAGATATCGTCGGTCTCTTTATCAGAAAAATAAGTCCCTTTAAAAGCGTAACCATGTTTAATATTGATGTAGTTAGATAGAGGTGAAACATCCCAACCTTCAGGAATCAAGCCCAACTCAGACTCAACGAGCTTTTCTGGGAAAAGCGAGGCAGTAGCTGCATCCATCCCTTTTGGTTGTTCGCCATTCATTTTGGCTTTTACAGGGTCAAAGTCGACAAACCAAGATTTGAATAACGTTTGCGCCATTTGCTCTAGGGTTTGGTTTATTTGGTTGTTTAGATTAACCCGCTTTTCAACATCACGAATGGTTTTAGTGATCTGCTCCCTTTCTACAGTTGGTGGAATTGGAATTGGAAGTTCTTTAACATCTTTTAAATTAAGAGTCTTTTGCACAGTCGTATTCAAACGTGAATCTATTAAATGCTTCGAAGGCTTACTTAGCAAAACATACCGCAGCCACTCGCACAATTCAGGCTCTCTTAATCTTACAACGGCTAATGCTCGTGCAGCATTCCAGCCTTTCATCTCTCCTGTAACCAAGACACAATCACCTGGATTACCAACTAAAGTAATCAGTAGTTCTGTTCCATTCAACCGGGTACGTTTATACTCTTCATCAACTTCAGGACTGATACAAAAGTCTGGTTTTCCTAACAATGATCCATTTTTCACATCAGATACTTTTATTAGCGGTACACCGCCAAGTGTATCTTTACCAGGATACATAACACCTACCGAAACGGATTTTGGAGTTTCTAGTAGTTTTTCGATAGTAGTAAAGCTCCAGTGTTCAGGTGCTTTTCCGCCCGCATGTACCCATGAAGCTCGAATACTACAACTCATAACCTAACCCCGCTAGATTCTTCTTAATCTCAGCTTCTAGAGTTGCGGATTCAGCAAATTGCTCTCTCAACTTAGCGGTTATTGTCGCCATTTTCTCATCAAAAGAAATACCATCGCCCTTTTCTTCAGCTGTGCCAACATAGCGTCCCGGAGTCAGTACAAAATCATTAGCCTTAATATCAGCAATGGTCGCTGATTTGCTGAAGCCTGCTTTGTCTTCATACCTCTCGACTTTGCCGTCGCCACGCTCAATACGCGCTTTGAGTTCTGCTTCATCACAACGCCAAGCGTGGTAAGTGTCAGCAATTAGAGCAATATCGTCTTTGGTCAGCTCTTTGTTGGTGCGGCTAATCATGGTGCCCATTTCACGGGCATCAATAAATAGCGTCTCTTTTTGGCGGTTACGGAAACCTTTAGTGGTGTTCTCGGTTTTGTCTTTAGTGATAAACCAAATGCATACAGGGATCTGCGTAGTAAAGAACAGCTGCCCCGGCAACGCGATCATACACTCAACGCGATCGTTCTCGATTAGCTGCTGGCGGATCTCACCTTCACCAGACGTATTTGAGCTCATAGAGCCGTTCGCCAGAACAAAACCAGCAGTGCCTGTTTCACTTAGCTTAGAGAGCATGTGCAAAATCCAACCGTAGTTGGCGTTGCCTGTTGGCGGTGTGCGATAGCCAGCAAAGCGCGCATCATCGGTTAGCTCTGCTTCATTACGCCAACCTTTAAGGTTAAACGGTGGGTTAGCCATGATGTAATCGGCTTTTAAGTCTTTATGCTGGTCAGCAAAGAAGGTATCGGCAGCACGCTCACCCAAGTTACCCGATAAACCTCGAATGGCTAAGTTCATCTTCGCCAGTTTATAAGTAGTGGAGGTCAGCTCTTGACCATAAATAGCGATGTCTTTGGTGCGTCCTTCATGCTCTTTAATGAACTTTAAAGACTGAACAAACATACCGCCCGAGCCACAAGCCGGATCGTAAATCTTACCTTGGTAGGGTTCGAGCATTTCAGCTAATAGTGTTACCACTGACTTAGGCGTATAGAACTCGCCACCACCTTTGCCTTCGGTTGCTGCAAACTTACCTAGGAAGTATTCGTAAACACGACCCACTAAGTCTTCTTCACTCATATCGCATTCGTTCGCCAGCGTATCGATGTTTTCAATGCTGTCGATAAGTGACGCCAGCTTTTTCACTTCCAGGCCTTGGCGCGAGAAGTAGTTGTCTGGCAAAGCGTCTTTCAAGCTTGGGTTGTTTTTTTCGATAGTCGATAAAGCGGTATCAATGATGATAGCGATATCATCTTGCTTAGCGCGCGCTTTAACAAATGACCAACGCGCATCTTCTGGTAAAAAGAAGATGTTGTCTTGTTGGTAGAACTCTTTCATCTCAACAAAAGCTTCTTGCCCGTCGCCTATCATCTTCTGACGGCGTGCTTCAAACTTGTCGCTGATGAACTTTAAGAACACAAGGCTTAATACCACGTGTTTGTATTCAGATGACTCAACACTGCCACGCAGCTGATTAGCAGTATCCCAAAGGGTCTCTTCAAAGCCTTTGGCCACTTTTTTAGCTTTTGACGCAGGCTTAGCTTTTGAGGCGGGTTTCTTGTTAGCAGGTTCTTTTGCCATGTTCTTAATTACTCGAATAATGTAGGACTCTGCTTTCAACCGCAGACTATTGAGGGCGATTATATATGAAATTGAATGAGTTGAATTGATAAAGCTCCGATTTTAGGCGCTTTTTACGTGCCTTAAGGTAAGGAAATATCCAAATGATCGAGCATTTTAAAAAAGCCAAAAAATTCGTTTAATCTTTATAAATAATTCAGTGGCCAGATTAGCAGCATTTAACAGTCTTGTTGGCACTCTGCATGAGCTTCACAACATTTGATTGATTACCCCAAGGTAAACATGCCTATCTCTGCACTTATAGGGGAGCTCGACATTTACGTGACTAAATTTGATGTAACCTTACGGCTATTTGATTTGCCATGATTGACTCTTGGGTTATCCCTTTTTCCAGTTCAGACATTATGGACTCTAACTTAGGGGGGATAAGTTTTGAGACACGATCCCAGTTTTGGTATTGGTCTGCAAACAAGTCTGAGCGACCATGTTCTTTGAGAGAACCCATAGATAAATTTGGTAGCAGCATATAAGTTGCTCCCGATGATAAAGCTAAAGAAATACCTTTAGGATCGCTGTCAAACCAAGCTATAAGCTCGACCTCTGGAAAAGCCAACGCAATTTCTTTTGATATTACTCCCGTGTCCTTGTCTCCTCGGTAAACAATAAGAGGATTAGAACCTATGTCGGTTTGTACTAATCTAAACTTAGAGAATGCTTCATAGTTTTCAACAATCACAACTTGGCTGTGCTCAATGCTCGTCAAATGACTTAGAGCTACCTCAATGTTCATGCCCTCTTGTAAGTCATATGATTTGCCATTTATGTTCGTGGACAAAATCCCATAAATTTTAATGACTTTGTCTTTGACAGGCCTTGAGCTTAGCTTCTCGTTTGGAAAGAACTGAGCCATATCCGTTCGAGAATCCGGGATAGAGTCAGTTAGAAGATCAAAGCCTGATTGCTCTTTGATCACCTTCCTGATTTGACGTATATCTCTAGGCGTCAGCTGCAAATTTTCTCCTCTAGCGCTCCCAACACTAAAGTCACGATGAAAAGTATCAAACACGCCACTCAGCGCTACACTGGCGCCTTCATTAACCTTCGCAGGAGAGAACAATTGCTTTAACCGATTTAAATCACTACCCGTTATATCATCAATAATTCTACTCACAATTTCCTCGCTATAGACACATCTTCTAAGTGAAGGTTGCCGTAACCTATATTGCTACCTTTTGCTAAATAGGTATAAGATCCGATAGGCTCAACGGTAAAGCCTTTGCTATCTTCGGGAAGCATTGAACTATGGAAATTAAGCACGCTAAATAACCACACGTCTTTAGCGCAAGTGAGCTGGTCAAGATCTTCCGGTAAGTCACTATTGATTTGCTCGTAATACTCCAAAGCGGAAATGCTGGTTTTTCCCTTACCAATAAAGGCTTCAGCAAAAAAGGTATCGCAATGTGAATCAATGTCCGCTTCAATCAGCTCTTGTATTTCAACATCAAGAGTCAATTCTCGTCGCTCAGCTTTTTCAACAACCGGAAGCTCTTCTTGTTCGGCGGGCTGTGCCGTGATTTTTTCAACAATATCGGCCAACTCAGGCTCTTGGTCCATATCATCAGGATTTGGGTGATGTGCAAATTGTATCGGCTCTGAAAGCCAAAACATCGGTATACCATCGTGCTTTGCTACCTCATCAGGCAAGATCAAATCGTCACTTGGTGTCCAGTGTGGCTCTTGATCAATAAACCGATCAAAGGCATTGATCAGGTCCTTATCGCGTTCGCGGTTACGATACTTCAGCATCAAAGCTCGGAGTTGAATTAGGATAGATCCTAGCTCTTGTTGGCAACTACGAATCGCACTGTGCATTTCAGCACAAAACAAGGTGTTGAGCTCTGAGTTATCTCCAGCCATTTCACTCAACAACTTAAAAGAGAAAGCTTTCATGCCAGTAACAAGCTTTTCAGCTTGCTCTATAGCAACTTGGTTCTCTTTTTGTTTTTGAGCGAGCGTATGGCCATAGCCAAAATCATAACTGATACGGTTTCTTAAGCGACGACAAGACTCTTGCAAGTCCATTGTGATTTCATAAACGACACCTTCAAGGCTATTAAACCTATCCGCCTCTTGTTCTCTTTTGCCATTTAATTTAGCTTCCAGGTATTCTTGCGCTAAGCCCTGAATTTCTGGAATGCGCTCAGCATGTTGAGTCCCGAGAAATGAACTTGCTTCCGTTTCAAGGAAGTAGTTCATCAATGCTTCCATCTTAGGGTGCACGCGGTAGCCGCGGCTTGTCACGATAACAACACGGGCTTCTTTTAATTTACGTAGGTCATTGGCGTTTTCATGAGTTTCACGTATCGTGCCATTTTCAAAAACATGCGTTAATGTGTCCTTTGCTTGGCTGATTAAGCGAAGCATGTGGTTAACACCACCATGTTTCCCATTGTTTTGAGGACTCATCAAAAGTTGAACTCCCCTTGGTTCTCGTTTGCTTTGTTAACTGTCTCAACGATCTTTTCATGCGTATCGATGAAATCGAGCACCTCGTAAACAAAGTCTAATTTTCCCGTCATCACATAGAGTTGGCGCTCTTTGTTTACTAAATGAGCCACCCCTTCTTTAACCAGAAATTCAACAACCACATTTAGTTTATCAGCTGCACTGTCACGCACTTTTTTTCGACTCACTTTTGGAAGTCGATAAATACTATCGAGTTTCTCCATCAAGCTAGGAGACGATTGGATTTGCGCACTCAGCACAGGCACATTTAACTCATCACCACCAACCATCACTGCTTCAACTTGAGCAGCCTCACTGACTGTCGCCACGAACTTAACCACAGGTCGAATGATACTGTGTACATTACTCATCAACGCGGTGACCTGACGACGATTGTGGTCGTCGATATTTTTATAGGTGACATAATAAGCGCTGGTTCTGCTCGTACATTGGAGCTCGCGGCCCATAAGAGTCAACGCTTCATTGATTTCTCGGCGTGTACGATCCTCTTTAAGCGTCTTGTAAGCTTCACGATCCGTTGCTGGGCAGATAAAGCTACCACTAAGTAAACACTCTAGGACTTGTGATACTGGCTTCATGCTTCTACTCCTGTGCTAGTTTCAGCGGCTTTAGCTAACGCAAGTTTGCTTACTTTAGGTTTGTTGAAAATGTTCTTGTAAGGCGTTAAGTGGTACAGGTACTTGAATAAATTGGCTGTACGGTTATTGCCATCTGGTTGAGCCGCGATAACATTGAAGTTATGTGCCCCCATCATTTTGAGCAGTTTGGCTTGGTTTTCTGCCGTCAGCTTACCAATCTCATCGGTTGGGTAAGTTATTGATAGTCGACTTGCTCCACGTTGTTGTGTCAGTAGTGCTAAATACAACATGGATTGAATGAGCAAGTTCGTACCATTACTGGCCAAATCACGCATATCTTTATCTGTTTTGGCCGTTTTACGCTGGTTGTTCTCGATGACTTCAAATTTGATATCAAACAACTCAGTAGGCTTCTTAACTTTCTCGGCACTAATATGGTACGACAGTGTACTTAAAGCGTTGAAAAACTCTTTGGTTGGTAGCTCAGCAGATCCCGTTTTATCCCACTCTTCGTAAATCTCAGAGAAGTTGATAATATCTTGCCAACCTTGCAGTTTGGAAAGTGAACTCTCAACGTTAATGTCAATAGAACCAACCACCGAGAACGTGTTATTGAGCTTTACTTGTTCAGAGATATTACGACCAAGTTTCTTAATATCACGATCGAAGCCAAGTAGCCGATGCTTGAAGTCAACGAGCATACGCCCCATGTTTACCGCGCTTTCAATTGTTATGCTGGTCACCTGAGGAATAATGTCATTCATGATGATTTCTAGAATATCTATTCGCTTAGAGTCACTAGCAACAATATCCTCTGTAATGGCGTTTCGGCTGCTTTCATTCCAGAAACGATACAGCTCCCCGTCACCAAGGTTGAGAGTGATAGTTTCCATCTGTTGTATATCTTTTTTACGTAGCTTAGTAAGGCTCTCTAACTCCGGGAGTTTGCTCTCTACATCACTCAAGAGTGAATTTAAATCGCCATTATAATCGAGTGCTTCTTGGCTGCCTTCTTCGCCCTCAAACATCACATAGTTAGTTAGGCGAGAGATTGCACTGTCAGCTCGCTGTTTGTGGTTTCTCAAGATAGAAAGCTTCTCATCAAACTCTTTTTTGGTTCGATGAGCTTTGGCTCTCAACTCTTTCAGTTTAGTTTCATAAGATTCAAACTCTTGATGCACCGTTTCAAGTTCTTTGACCTTAGTATTGCGATCGTCACGTCTCTTAGGATCATCCACTTCATAAACAGCAAGCCATATCTCATATTCTTTGATTTTATGAGACTTCACTTTTAAGTTTTTGATCTCATTATCAAGCAATTCAATTTCTTCTTTGTAGCTTTGATAGATTTCACCGCTAATACCTTGATCACTCAACCGCTGTTCATACTCCGTTTTGATGCGCTGTTTGTTCTCGCCCAACGTCAGAGTACTTTTTTCCAGTAGTTCATCTATAGCTCCGATCGTGAGATCAAGTGATGATTCAACATTGCTAATTTGAGTAAGCCTGTCGTTGTTTAGCTCTAATTTTGCTTCTTCAAAACGTTCAAGCGTCACTGAGATTTCCCTATCAATCAGGGCTATAGCTTTCTCAATCGATTTGATGTTTATATTAATTTTTTCGACTAAGCCCTCTTTTGCACGGGCAATCTCTATTTTCTTGTTTTTAAGGTTAACCTTAGTTTGTGATAGGTCACCCTCAGCGTTTCGCAGTTCATTGCGTAATCGTGATAACTCAAGCGTTGACTGCTTAACAGCAAAATCATTTTTCAAAATTTGCTTATTGAAATCAGCCTCTGCGTCTTCAAGCTCAACGATACGGTCCATCAAGTGAGCCTGCTCTTCCACATCAGCTTTGTTGGTGACACTACAATCTGCTAGGTTGCTCGTATCGATATATAAATCGTACATTGAACCTGAATCTTCAGTCATTGATGGTGTGAGTGTCGTGTCCATCAAAAGCTCATCGGTAAGAACACGACCAAGTGGAGAGCTTTGCCACCCCTGTCGATTAGCCTCCAGGAACGAGAACAAGGTTCCTGAATCTGGGTCTAATCGGTTACTGACTACTTTTAACCTGGTTTCGGCATCGCGCATATTTCGACGAGTGGCCTCTAATCTTTCGAGTAGCTTTTCACGTTTAGTTTGTAAGTTGACTCCTTCCTTCTCACTCAAAGTTGTCGTGTGTTTTAACGTGTCTACTTGTTCTTGTAATCTGTCCTTCTCAGACTCCAACAGCTCTCTCTGTTCAATGAGAAGCTCATCAATATCTGGGTTCTTTAGTCGCTGTTTTTGAGTGGCGAGTTCAGCTTTATGTTCCATAAGAGCCTGGGATTTATCCGCTGTAAAACTCGTATGGGTTTGGGTCAGTTCCTTTAACTGTGGCTGATATACATCGTCTATCTTGTCTTTTTTAACCTTGCACTCTTTCTCGGCATCAAGTTTTTGCTCTGTTAGGTCAGTCTTTTCTTTATTGAACTTACTAACAAGGTTTTGTTTGTCTTTCTCATACTTTGCTTTCGCATCATTTACCTTAGTTTCAAGATCGGCGTAACTTTGTCTTTGTTGTGCCACCCTGACTTCCATTTCTGGCAATTGCTTTAGCTTAACGGACAGTTCTGGATAACCACTATTTTCGTATGTTATAAGCTTGCTGTGATGTACTTCGATCTCAGAGTTAATACTTGTGATAGAGCGTTGAAGAGCGCTCTTTTGAACCTCTTTATCAAGCTTATCTTGATTAATTTCGCCAATCTGCTTGTCACTGTTTTCAAGAAAATCTGAGCGCTCGAGTTCGGTTTTCTTAAGAGATTCATCAAGGCTTTCAGACGCATCACGAATGGTTATTAAGGCACTTGCGAGCTGAGTGGTTAGATAGGCAATCTGCTTATTGTTCGCAATAGCTTCAATGAACGCTTCTTTTTTGGCTAGGAACGCTGTTAGGCCGTTGTAGTCGTCACACCATTGTTCAATTCTGTTTGCATCCACACCAAACTCTAATGTGCTATTTCCTTGCTCGAGGATATCCAGGAAAAGCGCCTTTGTGTCGGCCATATTGAATTCACCTTGAATCAACGCCGCTGTGATTTTTTCAATGTGACGGACATCATGACGACCAGAGCACAAAGAGTAGCTTAAGAACTGATTACTCAAATTCCCTGTATTAATGTTTTGGATAATTTCGCGGTACTCTTTGACGCTAGTAATACGCGACTCGTAATCCAAACCGTTGGCGTTCAGCTCCCCGGCCAGCTTTGTACAGCCGATAGCGTAAGGCTTGTCTTCGCTATCTTGTTTAATGATCACTGACTGCTCAAACTGACCTTTAACGAAGAGGTACACAATGCCACCTTTAGTACTAAGGTTTCGATAACAAATGATATGAGCAACTTGACCACGAGCAGTAATGTACTCGAAAACAATGTAACTATTGTTGTGTGGTAAATACCATTCTGCAAAGGGCTTATTGACATTCGATTTTCTGACGATCTGCGTACCAGTCGCTCCATAAAAGAACGGAATGAGCCTTAACAGTGATGTTTTGCCTTCTCCGTTACCGCCAGTGATCTGAGTGGGAGCGTCAAAAGAATACTCAGAAAACATCTTGTTTTTCTGATAAGAATTTATTGCGATAACTTTGGTCAATCCGGCATACATCATCGTATCTATCTCGAGTTATGTTGTTTTTCTTGAATGAAAATCAACCAGTTTGAATTTGTGGTCACTAAATCAGGTTACACCTTTCAATACCATCGACTCGCTCACAGTAAAGATTCCTGACTTTTCTTGCCCTTCTCAATATCCTCAATAAATATATGTACTTTTTCACTACATGTATATACTGTATACATCAACATGTAACATTTATGAGCACGAACATGAGTCAAGCAGATATCAAATGGGACCAACAAGTACGATTTCGACTAATTGAGATAATTGCTCTTTGGGAGGGTCGACTGACGACAAATCACCTATGTGATGCTTTTCACATAGGGAGACAACAAGCTTCTAGGGATATCAACAAGTACATTAGCTTAACTGACCAAGGTCAATTGATACTGGATAGAACAATTAAAGGCTATAGGCCAGCAGACAACTTTAAGCCTTTATTTACTCAAGGCACTGCTCATGAGTATCTACTTATGCTTCATCAGCAATATAACCAAGAAGAGACCTTCGAGTTCTTTAATTGGGGGGAAGCTCAATCGACCGTATTGAACGTTCCTGAAAGGGCTATATCACCAAGCATTGTTCGAGGATTAATTGCGGCAGCAAGGGCTAACCTTCGCGTCGATATTGACTATGTATCGCTCTCTACACCTGAGGTTCGAGGTCGAATTATTGCGCCTCACAGCTTAGTCTATGATGGGATCAGGTGGCATGTAAGAGCATATTGTGAAGAGAAAAATGAATTTCGAGATTTCGTGTTAAGTCGCTTTAGGAACGAACCTGACTTAATGGATAAGTCACCAAAAATGCGAGAACATGATGACAACTGGAACCATCAAGTTAAGTTAACGATTACACCTAATCCTTACTTGTCTGAGGAACAACAAGTTGTTGTTGCTGACGACTACGCTATGAAAAACAAGAAGATGGAAATAGTAACTCGTGGAGCTTTAGTCGATTATTACTTGCGACGTATGGGCGTAATGCAAGACCAAAAACTGCTAAAAGAACAACCAGAAGCCTATCAATTGACAGCCTTCTTTGACGAGAGTCTACCTAGATAAATCAAGGTTCGTTCGAGACAACCCGACAAGATTGGTGATGTTCTAGATGGAACATCACCTGTCTGTGCTAGCAATTAGAACCCGACTTTTTGGTATCACTTTCAATAAGAACACACTAACTCACTCACCCTTCTCCCGGTCGCCCTCGCTGATGTCATAAAACCTGTCATTTTCTAAGCTAATGAGGACAAGCATACTAACCTCTACATAGACCCCAAAGAGTATCTCAAATGACTCTACAGGCCATGTTGATAAGTCATCCAATTTAGGGGGGGGGCATTGACCATGATATCGATAGCGAATAAAACAAAGAGGTCTACCATGACACACAACTCAACAAAAATTGCACAAGCGCTTAAGGAGCTTTCTACAAGCTCCTCAAAAAAAATACAGAACGGTATTAAAATGCTGAAGGCAAACTATCGAGCCGAAGACAGGAAAATAACAGCTATTCAATTAGCTAAAGCTGCAGGGTACGAAAATTACATGACGGGTAATGAGCAGTACGGCAGCTTTGCTCATGAGCTAAGCCTTATCCTCCAGCACACACCTGAACAGCAAAAAAATGGAGTACCTATTTGGACATATACCATTTGTACAGCGGCTGATGAAACAAATATCAATGGTCACTTCACGTGGGTATTAAAAGATCAGGTGGCAGAAGCTCTAGAAGAGCTAAAATGGGTCACTCCTATCGCTCCAAACAACGTAATAACAGATTTAGAAATGATGCAGGCTCAGCTCGATACTTTGTCAGAAAAAGATAGAGAGATAACCATTCAAGCGCGTATCGGGCAAGGACTATTTCGATCTCGGCTCATTCACCATTGGACAAGTTGTTCGGTGACAGGATTCGATAACACGGATTTTCTTGTTGCATCCCACATCAAACCTTGGCGTGACTGCTCCGCATCCGAAGCGATAGATATGACAAATGGATTATTGCTTACCCCAAACTTAGATACTGCTTTTGATAAAGGCTACATATCTTTTGATCGTGATGGGCTGATTATGTTATCACCACAATTAACATCAAATGACGTCGAAAAACTGAATATTTCACCCACTATGAAGCTTCGTTGGTGCTTCCCCCAGCATGATCATTTTTTGCAGTATCATCGAAAACACATCTTTAGGAAAGACTCCTAATTAGTGGTTAGTACTTTTTGAGTCACTCTCCTAACGGCGAATGCTCAAGCCATAACTAGCATTTAGTGAAATGTGCCGCAATTTATATCATTACACTTTCTTTCTAAGATAGGTCAAACAATAAATAGATATCTTAGATATTGGAAAAGTAGAACTATGGCTAGTAATAGAAAGATAACCAACAATCTGATCCGAGGTTTTTCACTGTTCTTTTTGGTTTCAGTGATAGCTGTTTTATTTACTCTTTATATTAGTAGTTCCTATTCGACTGCAACAATAGAGGAGAAATTATCCAGTATAACTGGACTGTGGAACCTCCTACTTGGGCTTCCAATTACAGCGGCAGGAGCAATCATTGCCATTATGCTGGCACAAAAGTCTATCGACATCAGTAAAACACAAGAGCACTTAGAAGAACAAAGTCTTCAACTCAACTCGAAGCTAGCAGAATACGAATTCAAACAAAGCCTGACCTTGAAATGGGAAGAGTCCGTACACCATTACGTAGAATTGAACGAAGGGATTCAAGCGTTAACCGATAGCTTGAGTAAGCTAAGATATTGGCACCAGAAACCTAAGAATCACTTATCCATATATGGAGCCGAGCTGTCTTCTTCTACAACAGAAAATATTCAATTAGCATTCGATAATTATCAGACCGACGAAACTTCGGCAGAGAAATTACAAACAAAGATAACAGTTGGCTTTAATTGCTTTGACTGCCCTTCTCTCTCAATATCCAACAACGAGCTCGTGTTCGACGAAGATAAAAACAAAGAGCTTGCATTTGAGCACAACAAGTCCTTCTATGAGGAAGTCGGAGAGCAAGTGATAGCATCGCTGCATAAGGTAGAACTCGCACTCATAGCTATTAATAAATGTGGTTTTACTACAGAGCTATGGAAAGAAAAATACCGTCAGCACTTGGCTAACAATAGTTTTATGCTCGACAATGCCCTCAAACATTATGACGCCTTTAATTGCCAGTTATCGAATGCTTCTGATCGTCTAAAGTTTAATAGCGAAGTTTATCAAACCCCATTAAAAGCACTCGAAAAGGTTAGAGAATACAAACGAAACCTACAAACGCCTTCTTACTCAATGAAGCTTTTTCTCTTAACTTCAAACATTCACCCTGAAGCCAACTACCATAATAATTACTTATCTCTACTAGATTTTATCCCCATCAAGAAGAAAAATCGTCCATCATCTCACTTTTGCGGGTTGCCTGTTTCTGAAGATATCTGTACATCTTCAACACCTAGTCTATTTTGGGACGAGTTAGAAACAAACACTATAGTTCGAGTTGAACATTGGCACTCTACGGGGCTTTTGTTTTTCAAAGATATAGTACGAATGATGCCAAACGAAGATGATGTATTAAATTGGTCAAAACAACAATTTACGCTATCACCCCGCACTCAGGCTTGGATTAAGCAGGACTTATCTTTTGATATAAAAAACATTTTTCTTACCAATCAGGTTTTCGTACCCGTTCTACAAGATGAGCTTCTAGACGATATAGATTTAGGAAATGAGGAACATCAAATTGAACTCAACACCTCAGCTGAGGGGCTATTTTCACAATTTATAGCTTCTGCTGAATACGGTCGCTTCCTAACCGATTCATTTTCATCATATAGTTGTAAAAATATATCGCATAAAACTCATCAATATCGTAATCAATTAATGAAAAAGAGTTATGTCAAAAACTGGGAAGTTCGTCAGCCTAAGTCTACTGAAGACGAAATGATAATTGCTGGGTTTAAATCCCGTATTGATTTGATGTCAGAAGAAAAGAGCCAAGACAGTCCAAGCAGCCCTCCCAGTGGATTAAGGCACCGTCTTCGTAGCAATAGAAGAGTTGAAAAAGCCAGTCATAGTAACCACTTTAACGAATACGTGTTCGGATCTATCGTCTTATTTCCTAAGTTTAACGGCTACTGCGATATACTGGAGTTAGTTGGTAATCAAGAAAGATTGAACGACATATCTCTGGAACGAATACTGCTGTTTAAAGGCAAAACAGAAAATGACAACGGGCACCTTGTTATTGATATATCTAGCACCGATAAAACAATATTCAATGACGTGGATGTCGACGGTGTCGTTAAATGCTTAGAAAATGAAAATGCTGTATCACTCCCCATCCAAAGTTATGAATCATTGATAGTCACCGTATAAATGTTCTCGAGTAACTACTCTCGGGTTTAAAAATTAAGTTAATCGTTCTCGAACACAATAAATTAACGGCTGCTTCCAGAGCGACTGGGCATTACTCAGACCTTGGAAGCCGCCATAACGTCAGAGCAACACGACTTTCGTGAACAGTTACACCAGATATTCGCATTTAAATCAATCAGCTAAACGATCTAATCACATTAATTACAAAACAAACTGCTCTAATTTTATCTATAATGTCTTCTACAAATAGTCTACGCCTTCTTAACCCACCTGATTTCCAGTTAGGTTGTTTTCTATATACCGTTTCACATCACCTGCCTCGAAGTATTCCGCGATATCGAAGCAATCAATGGCTCTTTTTGGGAAAGGGCTACCAACCGGTACCGTATACGTTTTCTTCCAGTCTCCACTCTGTTCGATCATTTTCTTGAACAATTGTGACTCGTTAAGCTCCGCAGCCAGCATCAACGGCGTATAACGCATACCATCTTTTACCACTTCAATATTTGGATTGGCACCAGCATTTAATAGGATTCGAGCAATCTGGCGCATAGAAGAAGGTTTGGGGAAACGTGCCTGTACACGTTCAAATATAGCATCCATCATCGCGAGGAACCTTTGGTCCTGTTGTTGAGCACTCAAATGAGAACTTAACTCTGCATTGAATGGTGAGCTCGTCCCTGCGAATAGAGGCCTAAGTTGGTTCACTGCCTCTTCACGTGGCATCGACATAAGGCTTTCCTTGAACTTGCTCGGATTCTTAATCATTGCCAGCTTACCCAAACAAGCATACAGCGACGTTTGATATTCAATACTTCCCTTCAGATCGATAGTGATATCCTTGCTCATCGATAGCACCTTTTTCACGATATCTGGACGACCACTCTCGACCGCTGCAAACAAAGGGAAGTTCATTTTTCGCGTAGAGACTGTATTTAGAGTTTTCTCACTGTACGCATGTTCTGAGACAAGATTAAAAATTGAGTCGTCTAGTGGCGACGTCGGCTCACTAAAATCAAGATTCGCTAGAGCAATCAATAGTGGGGACTCACCCACTTCCGAAAGAGCATTAACACTTGCACCCGACTCAAGCAGATTTTCAACTTTCTCAACGTCGTTATCTAGACAAGCATAGATAAGTGGTGTTGTCTTTCGCTTAGCTCCCCCTTCTAGACCAATTTCAATTTTCTGACGTTTAGAGTTAGTGTGATCGGAAGAGTCGATCTCTTCTAGAACATAACCAACTTTTTGCTTGTATATTGTCCATTTAATTCCTGGGTAACAATGTTCATCAGGGAAGTAACGCTTAAATTCAGTGCGATAAGCCTCCACTTCGTTGTTCGCTAGAACCTGGTATTTTCCTGAACCTTCTTCCAGGTACCTTGCTGGCATCAGCTCATTGAAAAAGTAAATTTGTGCCGTTTTTAATCTCTTGAGAAAAACTAAATCTGGCCTAGCTTGGTGAGCGGCGACCAACAACGACTCTTTGATGATCTCTCCTAGCACTGCTTTTGAATGCTCCCGATACAAAGCCGCTGTAAACGCTTGCTGATAGTACTCGTTCGCTTCGGTTAGCTCCCCAGACCAAATCGAATGCCTAGCTTTGTACCAAAGTAGATAGTGATCAGCCTCTATCTCGCTAGGAAGCCCTTCTATCGCCCGCTCCAAATTTGCTAACCGCTTTTCAAACTCGTTCTTGTGAGACACAGACTTTGATGTATAACTGACTGCCTCGTACCACTGTTTCAATGAACTGACCTGTTCACAGAACTCATGATGGTTTGTACTGTCATTCTTGTTAGCATGCAGAAAGGTTTTTGCATGTGAAAGTGATACGTTAGTAAACGTCGAACATGATTGTATATAGCGAACAAAACGCGAGCTAATGATACCCCACTTTATCATTCTCCATGATTCGTCCGATAAAGCGTGATCAGCTGCGCTATCCATCCCCATCACAAAACGAAAAGAAGGTAGTTCAGTTCCATTCCACCACATTCGTAAGCGGTCCTTCATATCCTTATCATCGAAACAGCTTTGAAGTAATGGAAGCATATCCGGATTAAATAAGGTTAGCTCCATGTCATCTGGCAAACAGAGAGCTTTCCCTCCTTCCTCTTCATTCAAAAAGCAGCTCAGCACAAGGTTTTCAAAAAACTGGGTGCGCTCAAACAGTTCATTCGCCTGCTCAACAGAAAGAGAATCCAATGGATAGTTTTTCATCCAATGAGCATAACGTTTGAGTAAGTTAGACAAAAAGTTTTCAACTCTCGCTGAAATCTCGTCATCAAAGTTTTGTCTTATTGGGTTCAGAATGTTCAACGACAATACCGCGTGATACTTGTCGATGCTCAATTCTTCTACTTTGCAGCTATCATCAAGTTGCTTCGCAGCACGCCTGCTGTCATCTTCGTCACTAGCTGTTTTTACATCAAATGCAATAGCGACTTCTCGCAGTACGCACTGAATAGTGGGATACGGCTTAGCTCGTTTTTTGTGAAGCAGCTTCATTGCTGATTATCCTTAGAATGTCTTTCTTGAAGTTAATGTAAGCCCGTCGGTCACTGGGAGTGGAAGGTATGGTTATACGTTTACCTAAAGGTGATAACAATGCAATATGTTTGGTACCAGGGACAGCTGTCCAACAGCTCAATTTAAGTAATGAAAGTACAAACTTATTGATATCCTTATCTTTGCTCATTTTTCGCATATAAACTCCTTCATAGGGCCGTAAACCGACCCTATGCCAAAATTAGTTATTTAGAACGCTTATCTACGACACTCTGAGCTTTGGCTGCAAAGCTACCTTTAGGAATTTTGCCTCCATTGGCTTTCGCCGTGGTTGACTGTATGCGGCGAACATCAGTTTGCGTTAAAGGTTTCTTAGATTTCGTCATGGTATAGCTCCTGGTTGATTAAGACAGTTACATCTTAATAATCAGGACTATAAAAATCGGCGAGGTGATTGGAGAGAAAATATTTAAAAGCATATGACGTGTCTAGATCGTTTAAGGTCAAAAAGCAGACTAATGGTCTGAAAGACAGTCAGACATCGCCATACCTACACTACGGACCTAGACATTACCTTTATCTAATCAACAATATGTACTTAGAGCACCTCCCTAGCCATCTCCCCCGCTCTCCCCATCTGTTCAAAGCCCCAGACCTTATGCGCACGCCTTACTTCAACAAATTTACTGGCTCTCAACGCATCAACTTGTTGCCATAAATGACGGTTAGCTACTGGTTTCTTATCTGATTTGCGCCACCCTTTTGCTTTCCAGCTATCTAACCATTCATTGAACCCTTTCACACAATACTCACTGTTAGAATATAAACAGTCTCCATCCTTGGCATAAGCCATCGCTTCTATTAAAGCGATAAGTTCTAACTCTGAACTATCCGTAGTCCCACCTATCGACCAATTACTTTCGTCAACTAGCTGCTCATCATAGTTATAAACACTGATACCAACCCCACCCTGTAGGTTTGATGCATTTCCTTTTGATGTTGCGATACCGATATAGATTGCACAGTTTTCTTCGTTCATAGTCTTGTTCCTCTGTTCAAGTTTTGGCCTACCATTTTGGTAAGGCCCTAATTTGTGTCTTAGCGTTAATTCAGTTTAATGACTTGCTCTTTGAGCCAAGCGCATTTCCATCCAGTTGTTCACCTCTTCTTCTACCCAAGCAACCGCCCTATCTCCCAAGCTTACCGATACAGGAAAATTACCTTCGTCCATTTTTCTGTATATCGCCGAGCGGCTTAATGCGGTTTTCTCAATCACTTCTTTTAGCTTTAAAAATCTCATGGGACGTTCTCCTATGCCTGTGGTCCTCATGGGATAAGGAGATAGTGTTAAAAAAAATGAGGCTGGCTCGGCTTACTCTGATTCAAACCTTTTTGAGGTATATGTCATTAAAGTGAATGACCTAAAGCCTGATTAAAGGAGAACC
>NZ_VFEB01000219.1:0-145387 GCF_007858795.1 Vibrio sp. T20 | reverse complement strand
GTTCAAATTTTTCTTTAGACACAATCGTGTTCCTTCCTAGTTATGATTCGCCACGTTCATTATTGAGCGAGACGCGCCAGAAATTGCTATTTTATGCGCCAACTCTCGTTAGCGCAATATTTGGACGCATTGTTCTTTCAAAAAATGAAAAAAAATGCCTTCCTTTTGTTTAACCACGCTCTGCAATGATTGCTTTTGCAACATTGTTAGGCACTTCAGCGTACTCACTAAACTCCATAGAGTAAGAAGCACGACCTTGTGTCGCAGAACGTAAATCAGTTGCGTAACCGAACATGACAGACAACGGAACTTGTGCACGAATTATCTTCAGGCCAGCTGTCCCCTCGTCCATACCTTCGATGATGCCGCGACGACGGTTAATATCGCCAACAACGTCACCCATCCAGTCTTCTGGAGTAGTTACTTCAACTTTCATCATAGGCTCAAGCAAAACTGGTTGCGCTTCAAGTGCACCCGTTCTGAAAGCCATAGAGGCAGCGATTGTAAACGCCATCTCACTTGAATCTGTTTCATGGTAAGAACCATCATATAGTGTAGCTTTGATATCCAAAACTGGATAGCCAGCAAGCACACCATTGTTCATCTGCTCTTCAACGCCTTTAGCAACTGAAGCGATAAACTCTTTCGGTACGATACCATTGGCAATTTCATCCACAAAGACAAAGCCTTCGCCAGCTTCTGATGGTTCCAGTTTCAGCCATACGTGACCGTACTGACCTTTACCACCATGTTCACGGATAAATTTACCTTCCGCTTTCGCAGTACCACGAATAGTCTCACGGTAAGCCACTTGCGGGTTACCAACGTTGCAGTTGACGCTAAATTCACGCTTCATACGGTCAACGATGATATCTAAGTGTAGTTCACCCATGCCAGAAATCAGAGTCTGGCCAGTTTCCGCATCCATATCAACGCGGAACGATGGGTCTTCCGCTGCTAGTTTACCTAGAGCGATAGTCATTTTATCTTGATCAGCTTGAGAGCTTGGCTCTACAACGATCTGAATAACTGGGTCTGGGAACTCCATGCGCTCAAGAACAATCTTATGGTTCTGGTCACAAAGGGTTTCACCAGTAGTCACATCTTTCAGACCAATAATGGCTGCGATGTCACCTGCTCGTACTTCTTTTACTTCTTCACGCTTGTTTGAGTGCATTTGAACAATGCGACCTAAACGTTCACGTTGTTTCTTCACAGAGTTGTAAGCTGTTTTACCGCTTTCAACAACACCAGAGTAAACACGGATGAAAGTTAAAGTACCAACGAATGGGTCTGTTGCAATCTTAAATGCTAGCGCTGAGAACGGTTCTTTGTCGTCTGCGTGACGCTCTGCTTCATTCTCATCTTCATCGATACCTTTAATTGCAGGGACATCGACTGGAGAAGGAAGGAAATCAACAACTGCATCTAGAACAGCTTGTACACCTTTGTTTTTGAATGCACTACCACAAGTAGCGAGTACGATTTCATTATTAAGGGTACGAGTACGAAGACCTTGTTTGATTTCAGCTTCTGTTAGTTCACCTTCTTCAAGGTACTTATCCATAAGCTCTTCATTTGCTTCTGCAGCAGCTTCAACAAGTTCTGTACGATATTCTTCAGCCATTTCTTGCATGTCTGCAGGAATATCTTCGTACGTGAAAGTCATGCCTTGGTCAGCTTCGTTCCAGTTAATTGCCTTCATCTTGATAAGATCGACAACGCCTTGGAAATTTTCTTCAGCACCAATGTTCAGTTGAATTGGAACAGGAGTTGCGCCTAGACGGTCCTTGATCTGTTCAACTACGCGCAAGAAGTCTGCGCCGGTACGGTCCATTTTATTAACGAAAACCATACGTGGAACTTGGTACTTATCAGCTTGACGCCACACTGTCTCTGACTGAGGTTCAACACCAGATGAGCCACAGAACACAACAACTGCACCATCAAGTACACGCAGAGAACGTTCAACTTCGATTGTGAAGTCAACGTGTCCAGGAGTGTCGATGATGTTGATACGGTGGTCCGAGAACTGAGCTTCCATACCACGCCAAAACGTAGTGGTTGCTGCTGAAGTGATCGTAATACCGCGCTCTTGCTCTTGCTCCATCCAGTCCATGGTTGCTGCACCATCGTGAACTTCGCCGATTTTGTGAGAAAGACCGGTATAGAACAGAATACGTTCACTTGTGGTTGTTTTACCTGCATCTACGTGAGCAACGATACCGATATTACGATATTGCTCTATAGGAGTTTTACGAGCCACGGTTGAATCCTCTTATTAGAGACTTAGGGACTATTGCTATGCCTAGATTATGCGTTAAAGCGATGCTTCGCTAAAAATTGCTTGCCCTAGAAATAGCAATAGTTCCTAGCATAAGCATAGGAACTAAAGAAGTGCTGCAAGGAACCTTGCAGCACTAAAAAGGTATTACCAACGGTAATGTGCGAACGCTTTGTTTGCGTCAGCCATGCGGTGAACGTCTTCACGTTTCTTAACCGCAGTACCTTTGTTCTCAGACGCGTCTAGCATTTCAGCAGCTAGGCGTTGAGCCATAGATTTTTCACCACGCTTACGCGCAGCTTCAACTACCCAACGCATAGCAAGAGCGTTACGGCGAACCGGACGAACTTCTACAGGTACTTGGTAAGTTGAACCACCTACACGGCGAGATTTAACTTCTACCGCTGGGCGAACATTTTCAAGAGCTTCTTCAAATACAGCTAAGTGGTCTTTACCAGACTTCTCAGCCATTGAATCTAGTGCAGTGTAAACGATTTTTTCTGCAGTAGATTTCTTTCCGTCAACCATAAGGATGTTAACGAATTTTGCCAGCAATTCAGATTTGAACTTAGGATCTGGAAGGATCTTACGCTGACCTATTACGCGACGACGTGGCATGGATATTCTCCGTTGTCTTCTTCAGGTTTTTTCCAAAACTTTTCAGAATAATAAATAAAATAGTGTTTGGCCTTACTTAACGCTTTCTTTAAAAAAAGAAAATGCATTAAGACTTAGGACGTTTCACACCGTACTTAGAACGACCTTGTTTACGGTCGTTAACGCCAGCACAGTCTAGCGCGCCGCGAACAGTGTGGTAACGAACACCCGGAAGGTCTTTTACACGACCGCCACGGATTAGTACAACACTGTGCTCTTGAAGGTTGTGACCTTCACCACCGATGTACGAAGTTACTTCGAAACCGTTGGTTAGACGTACACGACATACTTTACGTAGTGCCGAGTTAGGTTTTTTAGGTGTAGTAGTGTAAACACGAGTACATACACCACGTTTTTGTGGGCACGCTTCTAGTGCAGGCACGTTGCTTTTAACAACTTGCTTTACACGAGGCTTGCGAACCAACTGGTTAATAGTTGCCATTAACTAGCTCCTGAAATTTACTTGAAAGTAAGCTTTGTGAAAAATCTATCCCTAATCACAAGTCGTAATTAGGGACGCAAAATTCTATTCAGCAGTGGGAGGTGTGTCAAGAAATATACAGATCTTTTTTAGCCGTCTAGAGCTCAGGATGGTCTAATTTTAACCAAACTGATAAAAGACGCTTACCAAGTCACTGATTTGTCGTTCAAAACCGTCAGTTTAACGAAGCCATCGAAGTCAACTTGATCAATGGTACTTGAGACAAGTCGTTGTAAACCTCGGCTATCGAGATCTGGTTTTAACACCGACACCTGCTCTACTGCGCAGATTTGAGTGAATAACTCATGATTAGGAAGGCAAACATACACTGCATCTTCCACCAAAAGGAACTGGTCCTGTGGCTGAGAATAGGTCAATGCAAGTTTAAGTTTGTCGACTGATTTTACGATATGAAGCATAGCGTCCCCTAGAAAGTCAGGATCTGTTGGCACTGAGCTAACTTTTGCGTTAACTCGTCGGCTTCAACGGTGGTCACATCGATTAGCAGGTTGTCTGCTGAAAGACCAAACTGACTCAGACTACGCTGACACACATACACCTGTTCGATGTCGTACAGGTCCATAAGTTTGAATGCAGAGATATAGTCACGCGATAGTGTTTCGTCGGGCTGCTGCGCCTTGAGAAGCTGTGTCACGCCATCGCCAACAAAGAACACGGCGATATCGTCACTGTATGCGGAGGCAGCAAGTAATGCGTCTAACCCTTCTCTACCCGCAGCGGTCGTATGAGGGAAACTGTTAAATATAAAGGCTAACTTTCTCAAAACTGCACAACCCTATCTTGCGTTAGTAGCGCTTCCGATAAGCTCCCTAATCCGGCCTGAGTAAATCCCGTGGCTAGGTTAGAGGCACTTAGTTGATGTTGCTTTGCTTCTTCAGAGCTAATCACTCCGCGTCTTAGCGCAGCTGCCACACAGGTTTCAAGGCTAACATCGTGTTCATCAGCCAGCTTTTGCCAAGCAGAAGCTAAATCAAATTCATCGTTAGCCGGTACAGTAAGGTCCGAGCCGTTACTGACGCCATCTTGATAGAAGAATACGCTGTGAAGTTTGTGACCCTGTTGAATCAGAGCCACGGCAAACTGGTAGGCACGTCTTGCTGATTGTGAGCCATAGACCGGCCCATTAACTAGGAGTGTATAGCTTAGCAACCCTCTTCATCCTCTGTTTTACGTTGGCGGATGTATAGGTACACGGTGTGCTTAGAGATGTTCAGTCGCTCAGCAACGCGGTTAATCGCGTCTTTAATATCGAAAATACCTTTGTCGTACAGCTCCATCACGATCTGACGATTCTTAGTATTGTTCGACACCGATTTGTCAGCGTTAATTTCTTCAATGGTGCGTTCAACCGTTTGGTCAACAAGTTCTTCAACGTCACTAGCAAAGTTAACCGATGATGCGGCTTCGTCTGCGTCTTGCGTAGGCATGAACGATTGCAGTACTTGTGAGAATGGCGCGTCTAGGTTGACGTTAATACACAGTAGACCAATCACTCGGTCTTCACCGTTGCGGATAGCAACCGTGATCGACTTCATCAACACTCCGCCTTTAGCGCGAGTGAAGTATGAACGTGAGAAGTTACGCTTAGAACCTTCAATATCTTTTAGCATCTTCAATGCAAGATCGGTGATCGGCGAGCCAACCTGACGACCTGTATTTTCGCCGTTGGCAATTTTAATCGCAGAAGTATTGAGGTCTTCTAAAGAGTGCAAAACGATTTCACAAAACGGACCAATAAGGCTCGCAATACCGTCAACAACGGCCTCATAAGATCTTAGAATGATTTTATCGTGTTCACTGAATGGCATAACGTGGACTGATTCCATTTCAAGTAACACATCTGCATTGACTGTTTCTGTAGTAGTCACTTATTCCTTACCTTCGTGTGAAAAATCAACAAATTTATGTAAGTTTATCAGAAAATTTTAATTGCACACCTAGCTAACATTGCAACTAGTGATTTAGAACAAGTTTAAAAATCAAATACTCACCTTCAAATCATAAAAAAAGCCTAACTCAAAGTTAGGCTTTTTATTCAATCAACGTATTTTAGTACGAGGCTTTTAACCGATATTACTGTGCAGGAGCTGCTTCAGCGTTATCGATGTTTAGTAGTTCAACTTCGAATACTAGCGTTGAGTTAGCAGGGATAGTCGGTGTGTCTTGCTCACCGTATGCTAGCTCTGGCGGGATAACGAACTTGTACTTAGAACCAACTTGCATTAGTTGTACGCCTTCAGTCCAGCCTGGGATTACGCGGTTTAGTGGGAATGTTGCTGGTTCGCCACGATCGTAAGAGCTGTCGAACTGAGTACCGTCTGTTAGCGTACCTTTGTAGTGTACTTGAACGGTATCAGTGTCTTTTGGAGAAGCGCCTTCACCAGCAGTCATTACTTGGTAAAGTAGACCAGATTCAGTTTGCTTAACGCCTTCAGTTTTAGCGAACTCAGCACGGAAGTCATCACCGGCTTTCTTCACTTCTGCAGACTTTTCTGCCGCTTGTGCTTGCATCGTTTCAGCAACACGCTTGTCTAGAGCTTCAAGAGCTGCGCGAGTTTCTTCTTCGTTAAGTGCTGTTTTCTCTGCGAATACGTCTTCGATACCTTGAAGAACCATATCTTTGTCTAGGTTGATACCTAACTCGCTTGGCTTATCAATGCTTGTGCTTAGGTAGTTAGCGAAAGATACACCGATTGCGTAAGCCGCTTTGTCATCTTCTGTTTTAAAGTTTACTGCTTCAACTTTAACTTCTTCTACCTGTGGAGCTTCTGCCTTTGGTTCTTCTTTCTGACAACCAACTGCTAGCATAACCGTTGCGGCAAGCAGTGATACTTTTAAAACTGATTTCATTGAATTCTCCAATTAATGGCCAAGCCATTGGTTATTGTGCACAAATCTAATGATTAGATTGGTGTGAATACGTTAGTTATAACAATATACTAGTCATATGTCTTTCGACACAAACCGGATTATTAGATGTGATGCGAATATTTTTCCACTCATTGCTATGTACAATTGTCATCACCTTGTTAAATGGTTGCTTTTTCTTCCAAGATGATGAGCAGCGTTGGGAAATTGAGCCCAATGGTGCCACCAGCTTTGCACTCAGTAGAGATGGACGCTTCGCCCTTCTCTACTCTCAGCAAAAGCAACTGCTGCTTTGGGACCTCGCCGAAGATCAAGAGTTGGCTCAACTTGGTCCACAAGACCAGTTAGAAAACCAAGTATCGCGTATCCGTATCTCGGACAATGGCCGTTTTGCCATTACCGCTAGCCAGATGAACTTCGCCGTTTGGGACTTATCTTGGACACAAGCTGAAGGGCTATGGTCTATCTCCGATGGCTTAATTCGCGATGTCGATATCTCTAGCAATGGTGAAAAAGTACTGCTTGGCCTTTCTAATGGCAAAGCCATCTATGTGGATTTAGTCACCGGACGCCGTCTGGAGTTCCTCGCTCACCGAGAAAAAGTGAATTCCGTGTCCCTTTCATCCAATGGACGCTACGCCTTATCGGGGGGTAACGACTACAAAGCCTATCTTTGGGATACCGAGTCGGGCTTGGTATTGCGCACCTTTGAGCATGAACAAAGAGTAGTACGAGTCGCGCTACAACGCGATGGCGAGCTGGCTTTTACTTCTGACGGCGGCAATCAAGCGATGATTTGGGATCTTGAAACGGGCGAACCTCAAGCGCAATTGCAAAGCTGGTCTCGACAATTGATTTTCTCGAGTGCGCGTTTTTCTGATGACGGCAGCATGTTGGTGACGGGCACACCATCAAGCCAAGTGAGTGTGTGGAATACCAAAGACGGCAAACGAATTTCTCGCCACGATGCTGAGCCACTAAAAGATGCTCGCCCTCCTCGTGCGGTAGTGTATGATGCAGCCTTTGATGATAAGAACCGTGTGATATCGGGCACCTCTGCGGGCATAGCCCAAGCTTGGAATGTGGATTAAGAACGATGACAGAAAAGCGAGTTGAACAACTAGAAAGCCGCGTGAATGACCTTGAGTGTCAATTAGCTTTCCAAGAACAGACCATTGAAGAACTCAATGAGGCACTTAGCCAACAACAGATGCTGATCACGAGAATGCAAGACCAGATGAAATTCGTGGTCGGCAAAGTGAAGAATATGGATGGCTCTAACCTAGCTGACGCATCAGAAGAGACGCCACCTCCACATTATTAATGTGCAGTTCAAAATAGCGAGCTGGTTCTAACTACGCATATCGTTAGAAATCTTAAAATAAAAGGGCGACAGATATCATCTGTCGCCCTTTTGTGTATTAAGTATGTGTGAAGTATAAGCTAACGTTAAATTAAGCCGATACACACTTAATCATCAGCATAGATTTTAACTTCCACTCTGCCTTCGGTATCAACACTTGCACGATACATCCCAGAGCTGTTCATACCAAAATGAATATCACCTTGCCCATCAACCGCAATCAAACCGCCTTCACCGCCCATGGTTTTTAATTCACCTTGAATGATGGTTTCACAAGCCGTATGCACATCTTCTTTTAGATAACGCATTCGTGCTGCCACATCACTGGCGACCATCTTACGTAGGAAGAACTCGCCCATCCCGGTTGTTGAAACGGCAACGTTGCCATTTTCAGCGATGGTTCCTGCACCAATGATCGGAGAGTCACCCACACGACCGTATTTCTTATTGGTCACGCCACCGGTACTAGTGGCCGCCGCTAAATTGCCCGCTTGGTCTAATGCAACAGCTCCCACCGTGCCGTACTTTTTATCATCTGGATATTTCTGAACTTGTTGTTCGTCGTATTTCGCTTCAGACAGAGCAAAGATGCCTTTCTCTTTCATCGACTGAAGTTGGTCATAGCGGCGCTCAGTAAAGAAGTAATCTTGCTCAGTAAAGGTGTAGTCATGCTCAAACGCAAACTTCTCGGCACCTTCACCAATCAGCAACACATGATCGCTTTTCAGCATCACATCGCGAGCCAGTTCAATCGGGTTTTTAATGTGGCGAACACCAGCAATGGCACCCGCATCCATTTCGCGGCCGTGCATCACCGACGCATCCATCTCTACAAACTCATCATGCGTAAGAACAGAGCCCTTACCTGCATTAAAGTGCGGACTGTCTTCCATCACCTTGACTGACGCAACCACCGCATCCAGAGCATCACCACCCGCTTTCAATACTTGATAGCCCGCCAAAACCGACTTTTCCAAAGCCTCGGTAATACCCATTTTTAATTCATCGCTCATTTGCTCTCGCAAGATGGTTCCGGCTCCACCATGAATGGCAATTGAAAAGGGTTGTGACATGCGAACTCTCCACTGACGTCGTCTTATAATGTTGTGCTATCAATACCACATCCATAATTCGATGTCTGATAGCGAAAACCAAACTTTTGCGAATGCTTGGCTCTGTAGATAAAAAACCAAGTCAAAAAGCTCGGCGCCAATACGCAAAAAAGCCTCCACAAGGGAGGCTTTCAAGATTCTTAGACTAAACCGTTATTTCGGTATTAGTGAGAACCACAGCTACCGCCGCCGCAGCAGCCGTCTTTTTTCTCTTCAGCGTGGTCATGGCCTTCGCCACCACAGCAACCGCCTTCGTGGTCATGATCGTGGTCGTGACCGCCACAGCCGCCTTCTTGGTGTACGTGACCGTGTTGAACTTCTTCTTCAGTCGCTTCACGGACCGCTACAACTTCAACGTCAAACGTTAGAGTTTGGCCAGCTAGCATGTGGTTACCATCAACAACAACTTCGTCGCCATCTACTTCAGTAACTTCAACTGGGATTGGACCTTGATCAGTATCCGCAAGGAAACGCATGCCAACTTCGATTTGCTCCACACCTTGGAATACGTCAGCAGGAACACGTTGAACTAGTGCGTCGTTGTGCTCGCCGTAAGCGTCTTCTGGAGTAACAGTTGCAGAGAACTTGTCGCCAGCTACTTTGCCTTCAAGCTCTTTTTCAAGACCTGTAATTAGGTTGTTGTGACCGTGAAGGTAATCTAGTGGAGCTTCTGCAGTTGATTGGTCAACTACTACGCCATCTTCAAGTTTCACTTGATATGCAACACTAACTACTACGTTCTTTTCAATTTTCATGAGAGCTCCAAGGAGGTTTGGACTAAGCTCGAACAGTTGAGCTTAGGAAAAATTCTGTACCCGGATATTATGGGGATCAATTGACGAAACTCAATCATTCTGGCTTAAAAATACCGATCATTTCTTGATTCGCGTGTTCAGATTTCTCTACAGTTTTCGGTTTACGCTGCTCTGTGAAGTCACAATCGACACATTCCACCAGCTCTATATTATTTTCAATCCACCAACGGAGTGTGTCTTGAGTACTACAACTTGGGCAGCTTGCCCCTGCGATAAAGCGTTTTTTCTGTTTCACGTTGATATCCTTTACTACTCTGGATCCGCAGTTCTTCTACTCTAGATCTATTTAAGAAAAAGCAGAGACCACGTTTATTATTAGATTGGTTCTCTAGACTATTATTTCTAAGCTCAAGATCTATCTCTAAACTCAAGCTATTAGCTCTCAATTCGAGCTACTGCCAATAGTTTCGAGATTGGTGATCGTTTTCCATCTCATGTCCAAAGATCTCTTCAAGTTCTTTACGAGCCTCTTTCGCTCTTTGGGCTAACTCAGCATCTTCGTTATGCTGAGGCAGTAACTCTTTCAGCATACCATTATCCAACTTTCTAAAGTGTGCTTCTGCTCGCTTCGCTTTATATGGATGCATGCCAAGTTCAGTCAATGTTTGACGGCCTAAATCCAGTGCCCCAAGGAAGGTTTCACGAGAGTAGTTACTCACACCGTGGTTAAGTAATTGATACGCTTCAACACGACTTCGGGCACGCGCTAAGATCTTTAAACGTGGGAAGTGCTGCTTACATAGATCAACGGTTTTCATTATTTCATCGGGAGAGTCAGTACACAGAACAATCGCTTCTGCTTTATCAGCACCGGCTGCGCGTAACAGCTCTAGATGCGTTGAATCACCGTAAAATACCTTGTAGCCGAACTTTCTCAGGATGTGGATTTGGCTGGCATCACTTTCAAGAACGGTGATGCGAATCTTGTTGGCGTACATCAAGCGGCCAATGATCTGACCAAAACGACCAAAGCCTGCAATGATCACTCGAGGGCTGCGATCGACAACATCCGAAGACATTGCGTTCTCACTGATTTGATTAAGTTGACGAGCAAAGAATCGGTCTTGCAGCTTGAGCATCAATGGCGTGGTTACCATTGAAAGGCTCACAACCACCAATAAGAACGACACTTGTTCGCCACTTAATATGCCCTGCGCACTCGCCGCGGTAAAAATAACGAAAGCGAACTCACCACCTTGGCTGAGAATCATCGCCATTCGGCTACGGGCTTTGGGCTGAGTACCAAAGATTCGAGCCAGCGCATACAGCACTAAGCCTTTCAATACGACCAATGCAGAAACGGCAATCAGTATCGCGAATGGGCTTTCAGCGAGTAAGCCTAAGTTCACCGCCATCCCCACAGAAATAAAGAACAAACCAAGCAATAACCCTTTGAATGGGTCGATGGCGATTTCAAGCTCATGTCGATATTCACTTTCAGCCAGAAGTACGCCTGCTAGGAAAGTACCCAATGCCATCGACAAGCCTATCTGTTGCATGATTACGGCAATACCAATTACCAATAACAGCGCTGCGACGGTGAACAATTCACGTACGCCACTCATTACTACGTATCGGAATAGCGGTCTCAACAAGAAATGACCACCGACCAGTAAACCAATCACGCCACCCAGCATCCAAAGCATGTCAGCCCAGCTGCCGCCGGTATTCCCCGCAAGCAGAGGCAGCATAGCTAGCATTGGTATAACAGCGATATCTTGGAAAAGTAGTACTGCAAAGCCTGACTGACCTGCTTCTTTGCCACCAAGTTCTCGCTCTTCAATAACACGCAAGGCAATCGCGGTCGAAGACAGTGCTAAGCCCATACCTATTACTAGACTCGTTTGCCAAGTTAAACCGAACATACAGGCGATAGCGGTGATGATCAGAGTGGTAATCAGCACTTGCGCGCCACCTAACCCGAGGATGGGGGCTCGCATCTGCCACAGTTTTTTGGGGTTAAGTTCTAAGCCAATCAGAAAGAGCAGCAGTACCACCCCGAATTCGGAGAAGTGCAGAATCGCCTCTACGTCACTGATTAAGCCAAGTCCCCACGGGCCAATCACTACACCAGCTAATAAGTAACCCAGTACTGACCCCAAGCCAGCTCGCTGCGCAATAGGAACCGCAACCACAGCAGCCGCTAAAAATATAACGCTACTTTGTAGAAAATCATTAGTCAGAGCCATCATCTGCTCCTATATCTTGTAGCGGGTCTCGCAACCAATTTCGATACGCTTCTGCGTGTTGGTAACGCGTCATATCGGTGACATTGCGTGCCCAGTGTAAAACCAAAGGGGATATCCAATTCATCTGACACAAAGCCGCGGTTAGCTCGAATGGTTGCAAAATCTCTTGTAATGGATATTTATTATAGCCTGCGGCACCAAACGCCTCTTCTTTACCACCAGTAGTAATCACACTGCGCCAGTATTTGCCCTTAAGTGCGCTTTGCTCACCAAATGCAAAACCCTTGCCTAAGACGCGATCAAACCACTCTTTCAACAATGAAGGACATGAATACATAAACAAAGGGTGTTGGAACACAATCACATCATATTCAAGCAGCAATTCATGCTCGGAAGGCACATCAATAAAGAAGTCCGGATAGATGGCGTAGAGATCGTGAATTTTGACATTCCCAAGTGACTCTATCTTTTTAACCATGATCTGGTTAGCGATAGAGGTTTGCGGCTCTGGGTGCGCATAGATGACCAGCACCTTTGGCACGGGTTTGTCTGTCGAGGGAGTATTAGTCATTCCTTTGAAACATTCCTTTGAAAGCTAAACGGTGGCAAGGCCACAAGAATTTAAGCAAAAGTTATTAATATGTTATTGGCATCATAACGCAAATTGCATTGTGATCGACTTTTATCTGGTTTCAGCCTACTATGCAGGCGTCTGTTCACCTCTAATTTCTATGCTACTTCAATTATGATTACTTTCTCTGATATTCAATTGCTACGCGGCGGTAAGCCACTCCTAGACCAAGCATCTGCGACTTTTCACCCCGGCGACAAGATCGGTTTGGTTGGTAAAAACGGCTGTGGTAAATCTACGCTATTCGCCTTAATTAAGGACGAACTGTCTATTGATGCAGGCTCATTCAGCAAACCTGCCCATTGGGAAATGGCTTGGGTTGCCCAAGAAACACCAGCATTAGAAAGAACAGCAATTGAATACGTGATTGATGGCGACCGCGAATATCGTGGCCTTGAAGATCAACTAGAGAAAGCTGAACAAGCCGACAACGGCACCTTGGTAGCAGAAATTCACGGCAAGATTGAGACCATAGGTGGTTACAGCATCAAAGCGCGAGCTGCGGAGTTACTGGACGGCTTAGGCTTTAGCCAAGAACAAATGGCATGGAACCTGACTCAATTCTCAGGTGGTTGGCGCATGCGTTTGAACCTAGCGCAAGCTCTACTGTGTCGCAGTGACCTACTGCTACTCGATGAACCAACCAACCACTTGGACTTAGACGCAGTAATGTGGCTAGAGCGTTGGTTACAAAGCTACCCTGGCACGCTAGTACTTATCTCGCACGATAGAGACTTCTTAGACCCTATCGTCAACCGCATCGTGCATGTTGAAAATCAACAGCTCAATGAATACACGGGTAACTACTCATCGTTCGAAAACCAGCGAGCGCAAAAGCTGATTCTGCAACAAGCAATGTACCAAAAGCAGCAGAAGCAGATGTCTCACATGCAGAGCTACATTGACCGTTTCCGTTACAAAGCATCAAAGGCTCGCCAAGCGCAAAGCCGTATTAAAGCACTAGAGAAAATGGAACAAGTGCTACCTGCTCAGTTTGATAACCCATTCAGCTTTGAGTTCAGAGAACCAGACGCACTACCAAACCCAATCATGATGATGGACGAAGTATCTGCAGGCTACGATGACAATCTGATTCTAGAAAAGATTCGCTTGAATCTAGTACCAGGCAGCCGTATTGGTCTACTTGGTCGAAATGGTGCAGGTAAATCAACATTGATTAAACTGCTTTCTGGCGAACTGAAACAGCAAGGCGGTGAACTGAGCTATTCTCAAGGCGTTAAGATTGGTTACTTTGCACAGCACCAATTAGAAACCCTGCACCCTGAAGAAACACCGCTACAACACATGATGCAGATTGCCCCAAAACACACCGAGCAGCAACTGCGTGATTACTTAGGTAGCTTTGGCTTCCAAGGTGAAAAAGCACTGGATAAAGTGGCACCATTCTCAGGTGGTGAAAAAGCACGTTTGGTATTGGCACTGCTGGTATGGCAAAAACCTAACCTGTTGCTACTCGATGAACCAACCAACCACTTGGATCTCGACATGCGTCAAGCGCTGACTTTTGCCCTGCAGACGTTTGAAGGCGCAATGGTTATCGTATCGCACGACCGTTACCTACTGCGTGCAACTACCGATGACTTGTATTTGGTACACGACCGTCAAGTGGCACCGTTTGATGGCGACCTTAGCGATTACTACAAGTGGCTGACCGAACAGCAGAAAGTTGAGCGCAAAGAAGCACAAGCATTGGCACCAGCAAAAGACGGTGCCAACAGTGCAGCAGCGAAAAAAGAGCAAAAACGTAAAGAAGCCGAGTTCCGTAAACTGACGGCACCACTACGTAAAAAGCTCACTCAATTTGAAAAGCAGATGGATAAGTTAACGCTATCTCTCGAAGAAGCTGAGCAAGAATTATCCGACACTTCACTGTATGAAGCTGAAAATAAGGCTAAACTGAATAAAGTACTCGCTCTCCAAGCGAGCAGTAAGTCACAGCTAGAAGAAGTTGAAATGGATTGGATGTCCACTCAAGAAGAGCTTGAGCAGATGGAACAGGATATGGATAGCTTATGAGCCCAGAGCACGCCCCAATATCACTAACACTGGAACGACTATGGCAATTTAGCCTTCAGTATTACAGTGTGCGCGGTGTAAAGGATGCGTGCCTAGCTTTGCAAAACCAGTTCCACGGCAACGTCAATCTACTGCTGCTTCTCAAATGGCTTGATGAGCAGCAATTGTCTTTTGCTGAAGAAGAATGGCACAAGGTACAACAATGCTTGAGCCGATCTGAAACCCTGCTTCATAGTTATCGAGAGTTGCGTAAACACCTCAAAGCACACGTTGTCGACTCACTATACCGTGAAGCCTTGCAGTTTGAGTTACAGCTTGAAAAGCAACAACAGTCCGATCTCGTCGACTGTATAAACTCCCTACAGCTTTACGCTAACCAGCAATCACCGCTCGCTTTTCAGTACTGTCGTTTATTAGGAGCAGAAAACCTCTACGACGCTTTTTCTGAACCAGCACCTCAACCCTAGCTCATTCTCTTTCCTTTTATTCAATCAAGATCCAAGCTTAACTGCGCCCTGTCTCTCTTCATGTGCATGCGCTGACTAATACGCACAATGAAGTGTTTAACGCACCTAACATTGATATTATTCAACCGGTTACCCATGGCCTGTTTTTGTATCTCATATAAGAGAAAGCCTTGCGCTTATGCCGAGAATCAACCAAGCTCAAATAAAAACGTGGGCGTTTCGTTACAAGCTCAACACGTTATCAAAGCCCACAAAAGAAGCATGGATCGTTTTTATGACAATATTTACCGCAGCCGCTGGTCTCTCTAATCCGCACTTACAAACCTTAGTGCCACGGTTTATTAGAAAACAGGCGCTGTTTCATCCTCACTGGCAAACCTTAGAAACTCCCGATGGTGACTTTCTTGATCTTGCTTGGAGCGAATCACCAGACGGTGACAACCCAAGCAATGATGCTCGAAGTAACAAGCCGATATTCGTTCTATTCCATGGCTTAGAGGGAAGCTTTGAGAGCCCATACGCCAATGGACTGATGAATGCATTTGCTAAAGATGGTTGGTTATCGGTAATGATGCACTTCAGAGGCTGCAGCGGAAAACCCAATCGCCTGGCTCGCGCTTACCATTCAGGTGAGGTCGAAGATGCGCGCTTTTTCCTAAGACACCTGCACGCTCAGTTTCCGAATAACCCAAAGGTGGCGGTTGGCATCTCCTTGGGCGGAAACATGTTGGCGAACTATTTGGCGGAATACGCAGATGACCCACTGTTGTCCGCAGCAACGATAGTCTCTGCACCTTTTGATTTGGCCTGTTGTTCAAGTCGCATAGAGCGCGGCTTCTCGAAGTTCTATAAGAAGTACCTGCTTAACTCACTCAAATCGAATGCCTTGAAAAAGGTGAAGCTGTTACAAGAGAAACTCGGCATCACGGCTGAATCCATCAAGAAGATCGACAAGCTGTATGAGTTTGATGAACGGGTTACTGCGCCCCTGCACGGATTCAAAAACGCGCAAGACTACTACGCACAGTGCTCAGCTCTTCCTAAGCTCAATAAGATAAAGCTACCGACTCAGATCATCCATGCTAAAGACGATCCTTTCATGACCGATGATGTGATTCCTAAGTTCGTTCTGCCGGATAACATCGATTATCGCTTGTTTCAGAAAGGCGGCCATGTTGGGTTCATCACAGGTAGCACACTCAAACCACGATTCTGGTTAGAAGAAGCCTTACCTGCGTATTATGAAAGTATCCAAGGTTCAGTATAACGACGAAGCCTTGCTAAATATAAACGCGAAACCTTGATAAGATAGCGCAGCCCCAAACTGGGGTTGTACTAAAAACACCACTAAACACACTCATCAACATATCAATGAACATAAAAGAGAGAAGTATTTATGATCATCCCATGGCAAGACATCGCGCCAGAGACACTAGAAAACCTCATTAGAGAATTCGTGCTGCGTGAAGGCACAGACTATGGCGACGTTGAGATCTCACTGCAAAACAAGATTGATCAGGTGAAACATCAATTAGCTTCTGGTGACGTGAGCATCGTGTTTTCCGAACTGCACGAGACCGTTGATATCCAGGTGACAAAACGCTTCTAGGCTGCGCTTAGAAAGGAGCCGTGTTATAGTGGAAAACGATTGCTAACAAGTAAGTTACTCAAACGACAAGGGTTGTCATGTCCGCTAAACATCCAATTATTGCGGTGACGGGTTCATCTGGAGCCGGCACCACCACTACCTCAGAAGCCTTCCGCAAAATGTTCAATATGATGGACGTGAAGGCTGCTTGGGTTGAAGGGGATAGTTTCCATCGCTTCACTCGACCAGAAATGGATGTCGAGATCCGAAAAGCGCGCGAACAAGGTAAGCACATCAGCTACTTTGGTCCACAAGCCAACGACTTTGGTGCGCTAGAAGAATTCTTCCGTAAATACGGTAACGAAGGTACAGGTAAGGTACGTAGCTACCTACACACCTTCGATGAAGCCGTGCCTTACAATCAAATGCCGGGCACCTTTACACCATGGCAAGAGATCCCTGAAAATTCCGACGTGATGTTTTACGAAGGCCTGCACGGCGGTGTGGTTGATGGTGACATTAACGTTTCTCAACACGTCGATTTGCTGATCGGCATGGTGCCAATTGTAAACCTAGAATGGATCCAAAAATTCGTTCGTGATACCCGCGATCGTGGCCACTCACGCGAAGCAGTAATGGACTCCATTGTTCGTTCAATGGATGATTACCTTAACTACATTACCCCGCAATTTTCGCGTACTCACATCAACTTTCAGCGTGTTCCAACCGTAGATACATCGAACCCACTTAACGCCAAAGGGATTCCAAGTTTAGACGAAAGCTTCGTTGTTATACGTTTGCGTGGCATCAAAAACGTCGATTTCCCCTACCTTCTGGCTATGATTGATGGTTCGTTTATGTCTCGTCATAACACGCTAGTGGTGCCAGGAGGCAAGATGAGTTTTGCTATGGAACTCATTGTGAGGCCAATCCTACAACAGCTCATCGAAACTGGAAAAATAGGTTAACAAAACGACGTTCTGGTTGATTACTTTTCATACCGTGATCATGTGCACAATTTTGCGTAAAAAATCGTAGCTTGGTCACGATTAAAATCAAGAAATAGTACCTGAAAAAGGATACTATTCTTAAACGAAACACAAGATAGCTTGCAGCACTCAACGAGTGCTCTTATCCTACAAGTCAATCCAGGCTTAGCTAAAATACGGAAAGCAGCAAGCATACCCTGCAGAGGAAGTGAGATATTATGGTTCTAGGTAAACCTCAAACCGATCCAACATTAGAGTGGTTCCTTTCACACTGTCATATTCATAAGTACCCTTCAAAAAGTACTTTGATTCATGCTGGTGAAAAGGCAGAAACCTTGTACTACATCGTTAAAGGTTCTGTGGCAGTTCTTATCAAAGACGAAGAAGGTAAGGAAATGATTCTTTCTTACCTAAACCAAGGCGACTTCATCGGTGAGCTTGGCTTGTTCGAAGAAGACCAAGAGCGTACTGCTTGGGTTCGTGCTAAATCTCCTTGTGAAGTAGCTGAGATTTCTTTCAAGAAATTCCGTCAACTTATCCAAGTGAACCCAGATATCCTAATGCGCCTTTCAGCGCAAATGGCAAACCGTCTACAAGTAACTAGCCAAAAGGTTGGTGACTTAGCGTTCCTTGACGTAACAGGTCGTATCGCTCAAACGCTACTAAACCTAGCGAAACAGCCAGATGCAATGACTCACCCTGACGGCATGCAAATCAAGATCACTCGTCAAGAGATTGGCCAGATCGTTGGTTGTTCTCGTGAGACAGTTGGTCGTATCTTGAAGATGCTTGAAGAGCAGAACCTAATTTCTGCACACGGTAAAACTATCGTGGTATACGGTACTCGTTAATCTCGATTAACTGAGCCAAAAATTTGAAAGCCACCAAATGCGAATTTGGTGGCTTTTTTGTTTTCTAAAGATCTAGAGAGCAGATGCGAATGGGACACTTACAACTTCCAAACACAAACACTCTCGAAGCGAAGCGTACCCGCATCTCTAGGGCAAAGCCCGTGCTCGTATCTTTCTTTAACCGTTGGTGCTTTCGAAGATCTTATCCGCCGATGCAGCGACAAAACCGGTATAAAGCTCACCATTCGCCATTGCATAACGCTTAGCAAACTCATAGAAGCCACCAGGAATCATCTCATTGCCTTCAATAAATGCCACTGGGACTTTGTCTGCCATGGTGGATGATTGCTCTAATAATACCTCTGGAGAGCCTTTCACCTCACCGCCTGATGCGTTAATCGTAAAGCCAGCATCACTCAGGTAATCATTCACTGCTTGTACTTCATCGAACTTGTTCAGTTGATTGACACTTACCGTGAAGTGGTTAGCACCGTAACCGTGAGCCGCTAACCAAGAGGCGTATTCGCTCTCTTTTGCTAGTACTTGGAAATCAGCGAAGCTCAAATCCCATTGGCGACCGCCGAACAAGAATTCATGACCTTGCAGCTTGCTAGCATCGACTTGCTCAACTAACTTAGCAACGATCTGTTGTAGCTCACTTGAGCACTCTTCTACCTTCAACTCACTGATGAACACTTTCGGTTGTTTTGGGTCTGGGTGTTCGTAATGCTTCGCGACTAGCTTCTTGCTCTCAAACAGGTAGTCTCCACACGCCTTGTAACCCAGTTCAAGGAAAGGTTTAGCTAGTGTTTCAATACCGAGAGGGGCAACATTAAAAGTACGCAGTGCAATATGGTCGTTGATCAGCGCTTCATCTTCTTTCAGCAAGTGATGCACTTTCTCAGCCGATGGACACAGCCTGTGAATGTAATCGTCCCATAGTGATTTAAAGAGTAGATCGGGCGTCATGGTGACTCCTTGTCAGAGGTTCTAGCAAGCTAGTAATTTGGATTAGAAAGGGAGAGGCTGGACACAGAGTCAGCAGCCATCAGCCTGTGACATATTTGTTCTATTATTATCTACCGCCCAATCTAGGTGTCGGACGTGATGGAAAAAGGAAGCGATAACACCACTTCCTTATTTCAAACTTAACGAATGAGCCTAGTACTGATAAGCCTAAGTCAAAAAGTCTTTAGCTTATAAACCTATGACTCATCAATCTATTGTTTAGAAACTAAAGCTCAATGCCCGGGCTAAACGTAGCTGGCAGTTGAGTTTCACCACCTTCCATTGAAGCCATTGGATAAGCACAATAGTCCGCCGCATAATAAGCACTTGGACGTAGGTTGCCAGAAGCACCCGGGCCACCAAATGGTGCATCACCACTTGCGCCTGTGAGTTGGCGATTACGATTAACAATACCCGCGCGGATATGGTCAACGAAGTATTCCCATTCAGAATCGTCTGTAGATACTAAGCCAGCAGACAAACCAAAGCGTGTGTCGTTAGCTAACTCAACCGCTTGCTCTAGCGATTGGTAACGAACCACTTGTAGTAATGGACCGAAGTACTCTTCATCAGGCAGTTCAGCAATGTTGGTTGCATCGATAATACCCGGAGTAACAAATGCCGCTTCACCCGCTTTTGCTTCAACCAGACTCACACCGCCTAACGATTGCAGATTCGCTTGCGCGTCCAGAATGAACTTAGCGGCAGCTTCAGATATTTGTGGCCCCATGAAGGGTGCTGGCTCAGCGAATGGCTGATCAACACGAATCTTCAAGGTCGCAGCAACGAGCTTATCCAGCAGTTGATCGCCCTCCTCTCCAACAGGAACATACAAGCGACGTGCACATGTACAACGTTGACCCGCACTGATGAAAGCCGATTGAATAATGGTATAAACCGTCGCGTCAGCATCACCAAACTGGTCACTGATTACCATAGGGTTGTTACCGCCCATCTCTAGCGCCAGCATCTTGCCCGGTTGGCCCGCGAATTGACGATGTAGGATATGACCGGTATTTGCACTACCTGTGAACAGCACGCCATCAAGACCTTTAGCATCTGCTAGTGCGATACCTGTCTCTTTAGCGCCCTGTACTAGATTGATTACGCCAGCAGGAAGACCCGCTTCTTGCCATAGCTTCATTGCAAACTCACCCGTCCAAGGTGTCTGCTCTGAAGGCTTAAATACCACGGTATTACCCGATAGCAGAGCTGGAACAATATGACCGTTAGGTAGGTGACCGGGGAAGTTGTAAGGACCAAATACCGCCATCACGCCTAGTGGACGATGACGAAGTACAATCTGGTTGCCAGCTGCTTCACGTGAAGCTTCACCGGTACGCTCATGGTAAGCACGAATGGAAATAGCAATCTTACCCGCCATCGCTCCCGCTTCAGTACGAGTTTCCCAGATCGGTTTACCCGTCTCTTTTGCGATGATTTGCGCAATTTCTTCGCTGTTCTCTTTAACTTTCTCAGCAAAGTTCAACACGATCGCTTCACGCTCTACAAAGCTCAGCTTTTTCCAAACCAAGAAGGCTTCACGAGCTGCTGCTACTGCAGATTCAACCTGTGCTGGCGTTGCGCTATCACCCTGCCACACTACTTCATTATTGTATGGGCTTACTGATGTCATGGCGTCACCTTGACCTGCCACCCACTGTCCTGCTATCCACTGAGTCATACTTCTATCCTTAAAATCTTCGACAGATAATCGCAGCTCTTACTGAGCCAACATGCGAACGAATTCGCCTTCTTTTACTTCAAGAGCGCTTGCTACTTCAGATGATAAAATCACTGTGTCGCTTGCTTGGTCATACGCGCCTTTCGCGGCTACTGCGCGGAAGTTCTCAAATGATGTATTCCCAATTAGGAAGTCTTTAGAGCTTGAGTGCTCTGCAATTTTCACCTGAGCTCTAATCGCATGACGCACAGATTCGATGTTTCTTAAATCACACTCAACCGTTGGGCCCGCATCAAAGATATCGACATAGCCACGGTTGGTGAAACCTTCACGTTCCAACAACTTAAGTGCAGGGCGCGTATTGTCATGAACCTCTCCGATCACCGCCTGAGCTTCTTTGCTCAGTAGGTTCACATAGATAGGCAGCTTCGGCATAAGATCAGCAATGAAGCCTTTCTTACCAATACCGGTTAGATAATCAGCAAGTGTGAAATCAATCGAGAAGAAGTGTTCTTGCAGCCATTGCCAGAAAGGAGAATTACCTTCGGCATCCGATACCCCCCGCATCTCAGCAAAAATTGTTTTCGAGAAACGCTCTGGGTGTTCAGCCATCAGTAGGAATCGGCACTTCGACATCAAACGACCGTTCAAACCACCACGGAAGTCAGGGCGCAAGAATAACGTGCAAATTTCACTGCATCCGGTGTAGTTATTACCAAAAGTCAGTAGCTTAACCACGTTATTAACGCCAAGCTTTTGCGATGAATGAACCACCTTGCTGATGTGATAAGAGTAAAACGGTACATCCCAGCCAATCGAGGCTTCGATACCCGTGGTACCTGCAACTTCACCCGTTTCGGTATCAAAGCCAACCATTAGGTAGCCTTCATCACCGGGTTCAGTCACGTCTGGTTTGGCAAAGCTGTATTCAGAGTGAGTAATACGGTTAGTTAACAGTTCTTCGTTAACAGGAAGAGATGTGAATCCGTGACCAGATTCAACCGCGCAAGTATGCAGCGCATCGTAATCAGATAATTTTATTGGGCGAACAACTAGCATCAATATTCCCTCCAGATGCAAAATAGGCCCAAAACCAGAAGCTTGGGCCTTTAGCAGAACGTCATGGGATCGCTCTATTGGCGATCATTCCTATGACGCCGCTCAGGCTAAACTAGCGTAGCAATTGCTTTGTCTAGTTTTGATAGGCCTTCTTCAATTTCTTGTGTAGTAATGACCAGTGATGGCGTGAAACGAACCACGTTTGCACCAGCAACCAGTACCATCAAGCCTTGTTCGCCTGCTGCTACTAATACGTCACGTGCACGGCCTTGCCACTCTTCGTTAAGCGCAGCACCTAGTAGTAGGCCTTTGCCACGAACTTCACTGAAGATTTGGTACTTGTCGTTAATCTTAGCAAGACCATCACGGAACAATGCTTCGCGCTCTTTCACGCCAGCTAATGTTTCAGGTTGGCTAACCACATCAACAACCGCTTCTGCAACAGCACACGCCAGTGGGTTACCACCGTAAGTCGAACCGTGCGTACCCACTTTTAGGTGCGTCGCAAGTTCAGACGTTGTTAGCATTGCGCCGATTGGGAAACCACCACCTAGTGATTTCGCAGTGCTTAGAATATCAGGTGTTACACCTAAGCCTTGGTAAGCGTAAAAGTTACCAGTACGGCCGTTACCGGTTTGTACTTCATCAAAGATAAGTAGTGCATTGTGTTTGTCACACAGTTCACGAACTGTGTTCACGAATTCAGAGGTTGGTGAGATGATACCGCCCTCGCCTTGCAGAGGTTCCATCATGATTGCACAAGTGCGATCAGAGATGTGCGCTTCTAGTGCTGCAATATCATTGTAAGGAAGGTGAGTCACATCGCCCGGTTTAGGACCGAAACCATCAGAGTAAGCTTCTTGACCACCAACCGTTACGGTAAAGAAAGTACGACCGTGGAAACCTTGTTTGAATGCAATGATTTCAGATTTCTCAGGACCGTGAACATCCGCCGCCCAACGACGAGCTAGCTTTAGAGCTGCTTCGTTCGCTTCCGCGCCAGAGTTTGCAAAGAATACTTTTTCTGCAAAACATACGTCTGTTAGCTTTTTCGCTAGACGCAGTGCAGGTTCGTTGGTCATCACGTTACTTAGGTGCCAAATCTTGTTTGCTTGCTCAGTAACTGCGTTAACCATTGCCGGGTGACAGTGACCCAAACAGCTCACAGCGATACCACCAGCAAAGTCGATATACTCTCGGCCTTGTTGGTCCCAAACGCGTGCGCCTTCCCCTTTTACCGGGATCATTTCCATTGGGTTATAACAAGGCACCATCACCTCATTAAACAGACTACGTTCTACTTTATTTTCCACTGTCATCGTACATTCCTTCTCGATACCGCAAGCTTCGCAAATAAGCGTAATGGTTCATAAGTAAGACAAAGATATTTTGTCTCGCCATAATCCCGCTGCAGCATTATATTTACATTTAATTAACCTTTTCAATAGTAGATTATTCTTTAGCCATCCCTAACAACCAGCTAAACGTCACTACCTATGACTATTTATGCATCAATTAATCTGTTTTATGAAGCTTTTTTTACCTAAACGTATAACCAGCAATAGCAAAGCCTTACTGGCACAGCGGTATATAGGGTTCGAGAGGAAATAAGGCGAATAATTTTGCATAGGCTAAAAACTTAGCGAAGCGAGAGAGAAATGTTATAAAAAGTGATCGGCGTCAGAGGGAGAGAGGCGCGTAAAGCCCGAATTTAAACGCTTAACGAATAGGCTGATAGGTTTAACTGGCTTATTTAGACGGAGAAAGAGTCAAATTTAAACACTTAGCGTGCTAGGAAGTTAGCGAGAAGCTGGTGTCCTTGCTCTGTTTTAATCGATTCAGGGTGAAATTGGACCGCATCAATCGGTAAGGTTTTGTGTTGATAACCCATGATCTCATCCATGCTGCCATCTTCAAATTCCGTCCAAGACGTCAGTTCAAAGCAATCTGGTAGCGTGCCATTTTTCACCACGAGTGAGTGGTAACGTGTCACAGTCAGAGGATTATTGAGTCCTTGAAAAACGCTCTTACCGTTATGACGGATCGGCGAGGTTTTACCATGCATCACTTGCCTGGCTCTCACCACTTCACCACCAAACACTTGAGCAATGGCTTGATGACCAAGACACACACCTAAGATCGGCAACTTACCCACGAAGTGTTCAATGACTTGCAGAGAGATTCCCGCATCATCCGGTGTACAAGGACCCGGCGAGATAACAAGGTGACTAGGATTCAGCGCTTCGATACCTGCGATATCAATCTCATCGTTGCGTACAACTTTTACAGTTACCCCTAACTCACAGAAATACTGATACAAGTTATAGGTAAAGGAGTCGTAGTTATCGATGATAAGTAACATGGGTCGAAATCGTTTGCTAAATACTAAAGGATTGGGAGATATAGGGGCGGTATTGTGCAATACCCATAGCGAAAGGCAAGTGGAAACTGCATTTCGCCAATAATTAAGGCCAACCTAGGTTGACCTTAATTGTTTACAGATAGCCTTAAGTTATCTGAATTGGCTTGCTTGTATGGCTTGCCAAGCTACTGACGATTTAGCTACTTGCGACGACGCCACATTGCTAGGCCAAACAATGACATCAACGCACCTAAGCCGAATGAACCGCCGACTCTGAGCTCAAGAACCGCAGGATCATGATCCGATGAACGGAAGTGATCCTGGTACTTAGGCAGGTCGCCTTTGTACTCTTCGTTGTAGTCAAACAACGTCGATTCACCACCGTTAATGTGCCAGTCAGTTGCATCCACCACCATGTCTTTCAGGCTATCGCTGATCAACAGGTGATCCAGTGCGCCCACTTCGTCATTGTATGAGTAGCTCCAGCTATCTGGGTGCTTTTGAGCTACAGCATTAATGTAACCGTAGTTCTTAGTAATCACCGCACCGCTATCACCAAACTGTTCAACACCATCAATGTAAGTGTTACGAGCCGCTTTGATTTGCTTACCGTATTTCTCTTCAGAGTAATCCGTTAGCACCAGCATTGGATCTTCCATGCCGTACGAGTTCATATCACCCAGAATCACTTTATGGCCTTCAATGCCGTCTAGCGCTTCACCCAAAGCAACTGCTGCAGCCACACGGAAGTTCTCACATGAGCCTTGCTTATCGGCGTCAACGCCACCTTGACCGCCCTGCTCGACCGGTGCAGCATCTTCCCAACACTTAGAACCTTTCGATTTAAAGTGGTTAATCGCAACGGTAAGTTTCTCTTTAGTGCCTTTAACTTTAAAGGTTGGCGCCAATGAGTCACGTTGGTAGTTCTTACCGTCTTCAATCACCTTGCCAGAATCGTCTAACACTTCTGGTGCTTGTTGGCTTGGCATCGCGATAACGCGGCTGTCTTTAAGCTTAACCACCTTCTTACGGTAAATAACACCCGTTGTAATGACATCAGTACCAATCGAGTCCATCTCGTCGGTTACGCCATCTTCATTAGAATCAACAGCCACAAAGGTATATCGGTCTTTCTTACGCTCAATGCGATCATTCAGCTGGTTAACAAGCTGTTGAATAGCAGAACCTTCACCAAAGCCGTTGTTCTCAATTTCCATCAAACCAATGATGTCAGCGTCTAGACGAAGAATCGCGTTTACAATCTTCTCTTGTTGTACTTCAAACTCAGTGATGGTGTTTGCACCACGGTTATTACCATGCTGGTTCGCATCACCACCAAATGGAGAGTTGAAGTAGTTCAGTACATTAAAGGTCGCAATACGTAAGTCGCCTTCATCCATATCTGGTTTGTCGGTACGCGGGTCGTTGCGAACGAAGTTTTCAGCGGTGATCTGGTTAGTCGTGATGAGGCGGTACTCGCCATAGCTGTAGGTCAACACGCCTTCTAGACCAACAATAGTGTCATCAATACGGATATAGTCTTCCGTTGAGCCATCTTGGTCGATGTCGGTACGACCAAAATCTGGGTAGAAAGGCACCTGTCCATCACCCGCTTTTTGATCGGTTTCAACGAAAAGACGGCGGTCTGCGTTGTCTTCAGTTTGCTGCTTCGCTTCGTCAGAACCTGCTGCAAAAAGCTGGTTCGGCTGCATGTTAATACGTTCATGTGCCAATACCATGTTGTTACGACGACCTGCGTAGTCATAACCAAAGGTGCGTGTCACACGCATATCAAGTGCTTCAGTTGTTTTCACCAACATGCCTTCGTAGCGCTCAAGCGTTGCTGCGAAGTTCTCATCACTGTCTAAGGCTTCAATCGCTGTCGCTTCTGGCGCCTGCTGCTCACCCTGCTTGAGCCATTGATTGTTTTCAACTTTAAGCTGAGTGTGGCTGTAGTATTCTTGAACCTTACCTTTCACACACACCACATCACCGGCTACTAGCTCTGAGCTCGACTGGTTGGTATGAATAAATAGGCCTTCAGAAGTGCTTGAGTTGAAATCATCCTCAAGTGCTTGCAGGTAGAAGCCCTTGGTTAGGCCTGTTGTCACCGCACTTACCACACCTTTAACGAAGTACTCATCGTCCGTGATGTACGGATAGCCATCAATGAACGGTGATGTTGCACCCTCGCCTTGGATCTCTTGAATGGTGGTGAATACTGGGTCAGAGCCATCTTGTGTACAAGTGAACGCTTCTGGCAGTTCAACATTGTCTAATGAACCTAAGCCTTCAATGCTGTCTTTTGGTAACGACACCCACTGTGAAGCATCGAATGTTGCCGAAGGAGTTTGTGTCGCTCGAACCAAAGTAACATCTTTACCCCAATCCACATCACCCATCAAACCAACAATATCGTGTACCGAGTTATCTGAATTCAAGATAGCCAGCGGGTCGTCACCGTTATGGTTAGCAATCGACGCGTTGAGAATGTCAGCGACGGCTTTAATCTCATCACTCGCACTCGTATGAGCGACAACAAGTACCTCACCAGGCGCTAAAACGTGGCCATCCAAAGGTAAAGTGGCGCCCCATGAGCCGTTGCCATTCGCAGACTTCGCCAGCGAGTAACCATCTAAATTCATGCTGCTATCGCCGTTATTAGCAATCTCAACCGCTTTGTTGTAGCTGCCGCCTTCCACATATTGTGAAATAAACAAATCAGCGTGTGCACTTGCTGTTAACAAGCTACCAATTGCCACTGCTAGCAATGAAGGTTTGTGTAAAAGAGCCATCCGTTTCACCTGAGTTCATCGATTTATAGTTACTGCCGTCTGTTGGCAGTCATGTATTTTGTGGTAACTATCAGGTTTATTTATGAAAGGAATAAGTCAGTTAGCAAGAAAATGAGGAACTTATCACTTAATAATCACCAATTGTTTGGCACGTTATATATTTCCAACATATATAGAAACGAGCATAATTTTATAAAGCCCGAGAGGGCCAAATAAGATCATCTGCACAACATTAAAGCCACGAGTGTGCTAGCCAAATACTGCGTAAATTATCAATTCAAACAAAGGGTTTTCGGGGAGGGCAAATGGAATGGGCATTAAAAAGCCCAAAGTAAACAAAAATTACTTTGGGCTCAAATTCTCAAGCGAGTTATTTTAGTTCAATCTATGGGCGAGTAACAAAACCTACTGCTTCGTATGCTTTTTTCAGAGTCACAGCAGCACGCTCAGAGGCTTTTTCAGCACCCGCTTTCATTACTGAGTCCATGTAAGCGCGGTCAGCACGGATACGATGGTATTCAGCTTGAATCGGCTCAAGCATCTCAACTAATGCTGCGCCTACATCTTTCTTGAATGGACCGTACATTTCAACGCCTTGGTACTGCGCTTCGATCTCTTCAAACGTTTTACCCGTCGCCGCAGAGTAAAGACCCATTAGGTTAGAGATACCCGCTTTGTTTTCCCAATCGTGAGCAATACGTGGTGGTGTTTCTGCATCGGTTTGCGCTTTGTTGATCTTCTTGATGATCGACTTAGGCTCTTCTAGCAGAGTAATCACGTTCTTACGGTTGTCATCCGACTTAGACATCTTCTTAGTTGCATCTTGCAGGCTCATTACACGTGCATTCACGGTTGGAATGTAAGGTTCTGGCACTTGAAAGATTGGCATTTCAGGACCGTAGATGTTGTTGAAACGAGTGGCGATATCACGCGCTAGCTCTAGGTGTTGTTTCTGGTCGCTACCTACTGGCACTTGGTGAGCACCGTAAAGCAGGATGTCTGCAGCCATCAACACTGGGTAGTCGTATAGACCTACGTTTACGTCGTTTGAATGACGTGCAGACTTATCTTTAAACTGAGTCATACGGCTCAGTTCACCCATTTGCGTGTAACAGTTAAGAAGCCAACCAAGTTGAGCATGCTCTGGTACGTGTGACTGAACAAATAGCGTGCTCTTCTTTGGATCAACACCGACAGCAAGACAGATTGCTAGTGCGTCTAGAGTCGCTTCATGCAGTGCTTTCGGGTCTTGGCGAACCGTAATTGCGTGAAGGTCTACAACACAGTATTGGCAATCGTAATCATCTTGCATCTGTTGCCATTGACGTAGAGCACCCAAGTAGTTACCGATACTTAGTTCACCAGATGGTTGAACACCACTCAATACGATGGGCTTGCTCATGGTTTTAATTCCTTTGCTTATTCGCTAAGCTTATTGAACGCTTAGCTTCTTAACTTAAATATAGAAAAGCCGCACAGCTCTTTCTGCGCGGCTCATCCAGTGTACTCATTGATAAGTATTTTGCTAGTGGGTTAGCTAACTTTTGTACGCTTTATGCTGAAACTAGAACGACATCTAGTAATTGAGCAACGTTATCCGCCACATAGTCAGGGTTTGATGCTGAAATTGGCTCGCCGTGGTTGTAGCCGTAAGTCAGACCAAATGAGTGGCAACCCGCATTCTTCGCCGCTTTGATATCGTTGCTTGAATCACCAACCATCAACATCTCTTCCGCTTTCACGTTGTGCTTTTCTAGCAACCAGTTCAGCGCTACTGGGTTCGGTTTTTTCTCTGGGAAAGAGTCTCCGCCCAACACATCAACAAAGTACTTATCGATACCGTGTTGCGCCAGAACGTCGGGTACAAACTTCGATGGCTTGTTGGTCACAAGCGCCATAGTGAAACCCGCTTTATGTAGTTCAGCTAGCGTCTCTTTTACTGATGGGTAAAGGTGGCTCAGCTTATGGCCGCCCTGCTCGTAGAAATCATCAAACAGGATGCGTGCTTTCTTCAGCAGCTCAGGCTCTAGGCTTGGGTCAACCGCAAGGTTGCGGCTGAGTGAACGCCCGATAAGCACGTCAGCACCATTACCCACGTAGTCGCGAACTTGTTCTTCACTCACTGAAGGGAAACCCAGTTCCTGACAAGCTTGGTCAGCGGCGACAGCCAAATCAGGCACGCTGTCTAACAAGGTTCCATCCAAATCAAAGGCGATCAGTTTTATTGAGCTTAATGACATCTTACTTTCCTATTAATTATATTCGTCTTATGTGTTGAGCGATAAGACGTAAAAAAGGGGCCAATGAGCCCCTTTATCTAAATTTTTGATTTTAGGTCAACTGACCCTAGTTCTACTTTTATGCGTTAACTTTTGCAAGCTCTGCACGCATCTCATCAATCACTTCTTTGTAATCTGGTTGATTGAAGATAGCTGAACCTGCGACGAACATATCTGCTCCCGCTTCTGCGATTTCACGGATGTTATCAACCTTCACGCCGCCATCAATCTCAAGGCGAATATCACGACCTGATTCGTCAATTAGCTTACGAACTGCACGTAGCTTATCAAGCGTGTGAGGAATGAAAGATTGACCACCAAAACCAGGGTTCACAGACATTAGTAGAATCATGTCTACTTTGTCCATGATGTAATCTAGGCAAGACAGAGGTGTTGCTGGGTTAAGAACGACACCCGCTTTACAGCCGTGTTCTTTGATTAGCTGTAGAGTGCGATCGATGTGTTCTGATGCTTCAACGTGGAAAGTAATCATTGATGCGCCCGCTTTTGCAAACTCAGGCACGATGCTGTCGACTGGTTTAACCATTAGGTGAACGTCGATAGGAGCAGTAATGCCGTAGTCGCGCAGCGCTTTACAGATAGGCGCGCCAAAAGTCAGGTTAGGTACGTAGTGGTTGTCCATCACATCGAAGTGCACAACATCAGCACCAGCTGCGAGTACTTTTTCTACGTCTTCACCAAGACGAGCAAAATCTGCAGACAAAATCGATGGAGCAATTAGAAAATCTTTCATACCAAACCTCTTAAGAGTGAGTAAATTGCGAATGTCACCGCCTTAGTGAGCTCTCATACACAAATACAAGACTCAAGCCCAAGACTATTTGGTGTGCAATTCTACCTAAGCACCTAAGCAGATCCTAGCAGTTCGAAAGATTAGTTTAAGAAAGTATCCGTTGGTCACTCAATTTAATGAGTTTAGCGGTGATTCTGACCAGTACTATTCCGCTGATACGTGTTGCTGGTTTTTCTCTTTATGGAAAAGCGCCAGTAACTCATCAACTTTATTACGCCCAGCGCCGTTACGGCTGATGGTGCGCTTCACCTTCACCACGTTCAGTTCCGCACCATGATATAAGCGACGCGTTAGTGTCGTATCGTGGTTTGAAATCAAAACTGGAATACCACGTTCCATTGCGGCTTTTTCAGCGACATCAGCCAAGGCTGCCTGATCATCTAAGCTGAAGCCATTACCTGCGTAAGAGGTAAAGTTAGCGGTATTTGATAGCGGTGCGTACGGAGGGTCACAGTAAACCACGCAGCCTTTGCGAGCACGGCTAAAGGTTTCATGGTATCCCTCACAGACGAAGGTGGCCTTTTTCGCTTTCTCAGCAAAAAACTCCAGCTCTGCTTCTGGGAAGTAAGGTTTTTTGTAAGAACCAAACGGAACGTTAAAACCGCCCTTCTTGTTGTAACGACACAAGCCATTGAAGCCAAAGCGGTTCATATACAAGAAGGCAAGCGAACGATACATGACGTTGTCGGTATCGTTGAACTGAGCACGAATATCTAGAAAGGCTTCTTTGCGATTGTTCTCAGGACAGAACCAGCGCTTCGCTTCCGTGATATAGGTTTCAGGATCGGTTTTAAGTAGATTGTACAGGTTGATAAGATCGGGATTGATATCAGCTAGTAGGTACTGTTCAAAGTCAGTATTCAGAAATACTGAGCCGGCACCGACAAACGGTTCTACCAATTTACGAGCAGGTGGCAGGTGACGTTGGATGTCTTCAACTAGGCCATATTTACCACCAGCCCATTTTAGAAAGGCACGCTGCTTTTTCATTTACTGCTCTATCTATCAACTCAAAAATAAGGCTGCGGAATGTAACATATTTTGAGGCTAAGCTCAGGGTTATTTCGCACGTTCTATCTCTCGATGTACTTGATTCATCGATTTTGCCCAAGGTTCCAACTGTTGAAGTGGTTTTGATAACGCACTTACCGCATCTCGCGCCACTTGAATCGTTGGGTAATCTTGATAAGTGATAATAAACCACTTGGTGTCGTTACGAAGTGTTGGGTAAATACGAACCTTGTTCTCAAGGTCATACTCTTCAATGAAAGATTGTACGTCTTCCAATGAAGTCATCGCACTCAACTGCAAGGTATACGCGCGCGGCGAGATAGCTTGCAACTCTTCACGAGCAAATGAGAAGGTGATCTTTTTGGTCGGCGGTGTTGAGTCAGTTAGGTCTGATTCTTCATCGACTGTTGGTTGTGGTTCGGCTTGTGCAGAATCAGGTTGCGCGCTAACCGCTGCAGCTGTGTTTTCTTCAACTGCAGCATCAATCGCACTGGTATCCGCACTCTCAGGTTTATCATCAAGCAGAGCATCAACCACGTCAGAGGTGATCACAACACGCTGCTGATCTTGTTCGACTTCTCCAACACTCGCGGTATCTTCAACGACAGTCGGTGGCAGAGACGAACTATCATCATCGGCACCTTGGTAACTCATGTCGGTTTCAGCTTCCGAATCAACAGAACCATCGACGCCAGTTTGTTCAGTGCCACTTTCCACTTCAAAGGTTGGAATAGCCGTCTGTTCAATCGGTGCGATAAGCGACTGCGCTTTATCGTCTGGTGTTGGTTGACTGAACATCCACCAATAACCACCACCAATTAACAACAATAACAAAGCCACCACGATCGCGATATTGATGGGTGAGCCAATGATTGAGCGAATAATAATCCTTTTTTCCACTTTCAATTCTCCTAAAGCCATTAACTCGCCGGGCAGAGGTTGCGCTTTACTAAACGCACGTCGCACGCGAGTTTCAGACTCATCATCAACATATCGAATCACCAGTGATTCAAAGAAATGTTCAGCTTCTGGTTGCGAAAGGTCATCGATCTCAAGATCGATAGGCTTGTGTTGTTGACCGTAACTCAAACGCGTTAACAACGTATCTAAGTGGCCAGGTTCCGAGAAGAGAACGATATTGATCGTCCATTGAGGGTTTGATTGAGCTTCTAGTACCAACATCCATAATTCGGATACCAATAGCTCAGAAAGTCGTTGGGCATCATCAACGACGATAACCACATTGCACGGCTCTCCATCCAGTAACCTTGTCAGGCTATCTGATAAAGAATCATGTTGATTAAACAGGGGGTCAGAAACAATTTGGCTAAGAATAAGTGCGCGACGTTGTTGATCGTCCTGGCTTGGATGACAAAGCAGTAAACACTGATTTTTTTCTGTCGACCATGCTTCAAGATAACGCTGAGCCAACCAAGATCGGCCAGAGCCAACTTTACCAGCAACCGTCACAAGGTTTGAACCAAAGTTAGTCAAAAGCTGTAAGCGCTCTAGCAGCTCAACTTGAGACTCTAACTCTAATACTCTTAATTCATGAGCCAAACTCATTGGGGATCCCTACTGATAAGATCGATCAGTAAAACGCTTCAGTTGCCTAGAGTTTAGCTAGGCAACCTCACAACCAAATTTAAAGAGTACGGCAGAAATCGATCGCTTGTTTAATGATGTCTTGAGGCACATCAGCAACCACTTCAGCAGTACCAATACTTGTTGGTAATACCAAACGTAACTGACCAGACAGCACTTTTTTATCGCGCATCATATGCTTCATAAAGTCTTCAAAAGACATGCTTTCTGGCGTATGGATTGGTAGTTTCGCATTCTTGAGTATAGAAATAATTCGCTCAAGTTGCTGCTGAGAGATCAGCCCCTGTAATTGAGCTGTTTTAGCTGCCATTACAGTGCCTGACGACACAGCTTCACCATGTAGCCAATTACCATAGCCTAGTTCTGCTTCAATCGCATGACCAAATGTATGACCTAGGTTCAATAACGCTCTGATTCCTGACTCTTTTTCATCTAGAGCCACCACTTCAGCCTTAATTGCACAACAACGAGCAATCGCGGTGATCAGTGCTTCTTCATCAAGTTGATAAAGTTTCTCTAGATTCTGCTCCAACCAATCAAAGAAGGCTTCATCGTAAATGATGCCGTATTTGATCACCTCAGCAATGCCCGCTGCAAACTCACGCTCTGGAAGCGTTGATAAACAGTTGGTATCGATGATCACAGATTTCGGTTGGTAAAAAGCACCGATCATATTCTTACCAAGAGGATGGTTTACTGCGGTTTTACCACCAACAGAAGAGTCCACTTGAGAAAGAAGGGTCGTCGGGATTTGAATGAAATCAATACCGCGTTGGTAACAAGAGGCAGCAAAACCGACCAAGTCACCGATTACACCACCACCTAAAGCAATCACCACCACATCGCGGCTGTAATTTCCTTCAAGCATGTAGCTCATCACTGAATTGAACGTTTCAAGGGTTTTGTACTGTTCACCGTCTGGCAGCTCGAGAAGAGATGTCTGACAGCCGACTTGATCCAATAGCGATAAAATTTTATCAGCATAAAGAGGCGCTACTGTCACATTACTGATAACAACAACTTTCTGCTTACCTGATAAAAAAGAAAGGTACGCCGGGTCTTCAAATAACCCGGCGCCAATAGAGATAGGGTAGCTACGCTCAGCTAGATTGACCGTAATCCGTTCCATGGGTTTGCTCTCCGAAAAAATGAACTTAACGTTCTTCTAGCATTTTTACGATCTGGTTGGCTACCACTTTTGCACTTTGGTCGTCAGTACGAACTGTGTAGTCCGCCACTTCTTCGTATAGTGCGTTGCGAGATACAGCTAGATCTTCTAGCACATCACGCGGGTTGTCTGTTTGAAGTAGAGGGCGTTTCTTGTCGCGGTTAGTGCGAGCAAGTTGCTTTTCAATTGTTGTCTCTAGGTATACAACAATGCCTCGTGCAGATAGACGGTTACGGTTTTCTTTGCTCAACACTGAACCACCACCTGTCGCAAGAACAATACCTTGTTCTTCTGTCAGATCATTGATTACAGATTCTTCGCGCTTACGGAAACCTTCTTCGCCCTCAACATCAAAAACCCATGCGATGTCTGCGCCAGTGCGCTCTTCGATCACAGTGTCAGAGTCTAGAAACTCCATATGAAGTTGGGAAGCTAGGTGTCTACCAATTGTACTTTTGCCGGCGCCCATTGGGCCAACAAGAAAAATATTGCGTTTCTCAGCCATGTTTTTAGCAGTAATTTACAACGTTAATTCAATGACATCGCCACAAGGTAGGTCAGTACAAGTACTGAAATTAAAAGGCCCGTGGCACCGATTCCTCACAGATAATTCGTGATAAGACCCGAAATTATCAAGGTTAGGTGCCACTAATGCAACTTTATTTTTAATCTAATTGTTCATTACTGAATCACAACTTTAGGTGTGACAAAAATAAGCAGTTCACTTTTACCCACATTTTCATAGCTGCGACGGAACAATGCACCCAAAACTGGCAGGTCTCCTAACAGAGGAACTTTATCCACCGTACTGCTCACGCTGTGTTGAAATATCCCGCCAAGCACGACAGTTTCACCATTATTAACAAGCACTTGCGTACCTATTCTTTGCGTATCAATTGCGACCGCCTCACCGGTTCCGGTTTTTACCACTTGCCCTGGTCTATCTTGAGTCACGCTCAAATCCAATACCAAACGATTGTCGGGCGTGATCTGCGGTGTCACCTTAAGACTCAACACGGCTTTCTTAAACGCGACCGACGTAGCGCCACTTGAAGAGGACTCTAAATAAGGAATTTCAGTACCTTGCTCAATATAGGCGGGCTTTTTATTGGTGGTGATTAAGCGTGGGCTCGAAATAATTTCAGCTTTCGACTCTTGTTGCAGTGCTGACAATTCAAGATCAAGCAAGGTATCCGAACCCAACTTGGCTACCTGAAACGCAATACTCGAAGCGTTCGGCGATGTTGCTCCTAAATTTACGTTGAGATAGTCATCAATCACGCTGCTGCCGCTATCGTCGTCATACGGCGTAATCGCTGATGGGTGGTTACCTTCAATTGAACCGCCAACGGTGAAGCTTCCGTTGGTTGATGAAACACCCCAGCGCACACCAAGCTCATCCAGGTTACCCTCGGTAACAGTGACGATACGCGCCTCTATCTGTACTTGCTTCACTGGAATGTCTAACGATTCAATGATGCCTCGGATCACGGCAATGTTTTCTTCCAGCTCACGAATGAGTAGTGAGTTGGTGCGCTCATCAATAGTAATTGAGCCACGATCGGACAACATACTGACCGCGCCTTCACCGCCAATCATGTCGGCAATGTCGGTGGCTTTAGCAAAGTTAATCTTGATGATTTCCGACTTAAGCTCCCCTAACTCCTCTTCCAAGCGAGATTTCTCTAACGCTTGTTGCTCTCGAAGATCGAGTTCCGCTTTCGGCGCGACCAAGATAACATTGCCATCAACACGCTTATCCAAGCCTTTAACTTGCAAGATAATGTCGAGAACTTGCTGCCAAGGTACGCCATCTAAACGTAACGTCAGGTTTCCGGCTACCGAATCAGACACCACGAGATTGAAATCGTTATAGTCGGCAATCAACTGCAGGACATTTCGTACTGGGATATCTTGGAAGTTAATCGATATCAACTTGCCCTCTTTCTCTAGAACGCTTTTTTCTTTGGTCACTTCATCAATAACCGGTTTGCTGATCACCACCTCAATAAAGCGCCCCTTTAGATTATATTCATACTGATAGTCATTGCTAATCGTCGCTAGAAGCCGAGTGCTTGGTGTCTCTTTGTAGACCTCAATACCTTCAACCAAGGTGGCGAAGTCTTTCACATCCAGTAGGTAAAGCTTGTCATCATCAACCTGAGTATTGATTAACTCGATACTTAACCCTTCCTGAGCACGTTGAACATCCACCACAGCGGTACTGGTCGCCAGCTCAATGATGATGACGGCGTCTTTATCCTTGTTCACTCTAAAATCAATATTCTCTAATTTATTAGGTAAGCTCTCGGCATAGCTGAGCACGCTAACAACCAACATCACAGACACAGCAAAACCTTGTAGAGCCTTGCTTACTAATCTACTTATTCCTTTAATCATATTTACATCTCATATCCACATCATGTGACATTGGTTTACTTCAGAGCCAGCCTAACGTTGCGCTTATGCCAACAACCTAAGCCATCTGGAAGAGTTTCATTAATCTGAACGTACTGGCTCGTCACCTTAGTAACTCGGCCATTGTTTAAGCCGATAAACTGGCCTTTCTTGACGTTTACCACGTTGCCTTTGGGTGTTTGCACTAAGCCAAATACACTTGTTCCGCTTCCCATAACGCCTCTTAAACGAAGCTTACTCAACGGGTACTTCTCTAACTTGCCATTGCGAGAACGGGCGCTGGGTTGCCAACAGTCTTTTTTCACCAAGGGTTGATTTTGCACAATGGCTTCTTTAGGCAGTTCAAAGGGAGGACGAAAAGCTTGGCGCTGATAGGTCGCCGCCGTGAATTCAGTTGCTGGGACAAGTTGCTCAACGTCTTTTCTGGCCTTGGCTTCAACTTGCGTGACAAAGTCTGGCAGTGAGTCTTGATTAGCCTTGCAGCCTGATAACGCAAGCAGCAACACGATTGAGTAAAACGCACTATTGGGTTTCATCATTGACCTCCGATTTAAACTGGTAGGTATAAGCTCGAACCCTAAAGTGCAGCGTGCTGCTTTCTTGACTGACTCGCTGCCAATTCACATCATCAAAGCTGATAATGCGCGGCAGCTTGGCGATGGCAGCAGAAAAGTCACCAATCTCGTGATAGTCACCTGTCAGCTCAATATTGAGAGGCAATCGATAGAGGAACTCCTTGTTCTGCTTTTGCCCCCAATCAATTCGCGTGAAGGTCAGCGAGTTATCCAAGCCGAGCTCATTCACTGAGGCCAACATGCTCGCCAACTCCTTTTGAACGGGCAGCTGCTCTAACAAGTAATCGTAACGGCTGGTTAACTCCTCTAATTGGCTCTGGAGTTTAGGTAAGGCTGCAACCTTATTCGCCTTTATTCGCAAGGTCGTTTTTAAGGTGTGCTCCTGTTGCTTCATCTGTTGCAGTTCATCGTCGAGCGGCAGCACATAAAGCCAAGTGCCAACACCTTGGATTAACACTATCAACACCAGAATCACGAGAAGCTGAGGCAACAATGGCCATTCGGTGATCTCATCAACATCGAGGTCTTGCAAGCTCATTCTATTTTGCCAACTAATCCTATTTTGAAGGTTAGCCATGATGTGCCCCCTTCTCTTTTCTGCTCGCGGCAGTGCTCTCTACGGTTGTGTTTTCTAAAGACACTGGGCTGAACACAAAAGAGACCTTGAAGGTCTGAAACTCTTTATTGAAGCGTTTGCGGTTATGAACGATAGAGTGCATCTCAACCCCTTTCAGAGAATCTGAACGCTCGAGGTTATCCAACATGGTAGCGAGACGAGCCGTACTGTCGCTGATGCCCGACATTTCAATCTCCTGACCATTCATCTTTATCTTATCGACATACACGCCCTCAGGAATCAGATCCGGCATCAAGTTCATAAAGTCGGTGGTCTTATTGCGGCCAAGCTGCAGCGACTCCACTACATCAAGTCGAGTCAGAATGGCTTTGTGCTCTTGCTCTGCGACTTTTAATGACTGAATTTGTCGGTCGAGCTCAGCGATGTACTGATTGAGGTAATTGAGGCGAGTTTGCTGCTTGGCTTGTTGGTCTTGAAAATAGTGGCCAACCGCCCATTGCCCTGTAAGCGCTATGATGACGCCAAGAATGACCAGATGGATAAAGCGCTTCTTGTGCTGAGCACGAATCTCATCACGCCACGGCAGCAGGTTAATTTGATGCAGCATGCTTTTCTCCCTGCCACTTGAGTCCATTCATCGCCATACCCGCGGCAATGCCAAAGTGTTGCAAGTCCATTGGCAGTCGACGTCTCTTGGCGACCTTGTTCTCAAACAGAGACAAAGGATTCAATGACTCACAGCTCAACTGAAAATGGCGCTCTAGCTCTTCGGTTACCATAGGAATGCTGGCACCCTCACCCATCAGCCAGATCCCAGAGATAGGTTGCTGCGCATTTCCCGATGAATAGAGCTGTAATTGACGCTTGAGCTTCTCAATCAAATTAACAATGAATTGATGGGTATCTTCAGCCGTGCCGAGCACACCTTCTGTATCACTTGGGTTATCCGAGCTACGAAGATCTTGAGTACCAAAAGCGATGTCTTTATAGAAAGGCGCTGAATTCTGCGGGATAACTCCTAGCGACGTTTGGTCGATGCCAACATCCACCAGCAGCCAGTTTTTCTTTTCGGGATACAGACGCGAGGCTAGTTGCCAGATATTGAGTAGCCCATGTGCCTGTGTATCTACCACCACAGGTTTAAAACCAGCCTTAGTTAATGCATAAGCTCGGCTATCCACCACTTCCTTACGAGTGGCGTATACCTGATAACTGCTTGTCGAACCTTTACCAAATCGTTTGTCTTCCAGCTTTACAAAATCTAAACTCAGCTCCTCGATAGGAAAGGGAGATTGATGGGCGAAGGTTTGATAGATAGAAAACTCTTTTTCTCTGTCTTCTAACTCAGTCTCTATTTGCAGTACTTTGCTGATCACCGTGTTATCAGGTACCGAAATGGCGACGTTGCGACAGCCAAAAGGCAGCCCTTTCCTAAGTTCTTTAAGTTTCTTAACAGTTTTCTGATACTCCAAAGTATGGTTAGCTGTAAAAATGTCGTCCGAAATCGGCAGCTCTTTGTATCCCACTAGGGCATACAACTTCCCCACGGGTTTTAGTACCACGGCTTTGATGCTGTGATGATTTATATCTATACCTGTAATTAATGATGAACCCATGTGACCTAGCTCCTGAAGTGCCAAGCATTTCGTTGATTATCTAGGGGTTGTGATTATTAGTTAAATAAGCGTTAATAAACGAAAGCTAAGTTTTTAGCCTAGAGTACAAGGGTTTGCTGCTTATCAGCCTTAACTAATCAGGGATTATCCGGTGAAGTTCATAAAGCGATTATTCATATTTACATTGATTTGCATGATTCTTGGAGTCAGTACAATTTTCGGGTTTTATTATTACGTAAAACCAGAGTTGCCTGATGTTGCCACTTTGCGCGACGTAGAACTCCAAACGCCGATGCAGGTCTTCAGTCAAGACGGTAAGTTGATCTCTCAATTTGGCGAAAAGCGTCGTAACCCGGTGACTTATGACGAGATTCCTCGCCACTTAGTTGAGGCTCTGATTGCCACCGAAGATAGCCGTTTCTATGAACACCCAGGTATTGACCCAATCGGTATCACACGTGCAGCACTCGTGGTTGCCATGTCGGGTTCAGCAAAACAAGGTGCGAGTACTATTACTCAGCAGCTTGCGCGTAACTTCTTCTTATCTAATGAGAAAAAGATTATGCGTAAGATCAAAGAGATCTTCATTGCAATCCACATTGAGCAGCTTCTTAGTAAAGAAGAGATCATGGAGCTTTATGTAAACAAGATCTTCCTTGGTCACCGTTCGTATGGTTTTGGCGCGGCAGCACGTGTTTACTTCGGTAAGGATCTTCCTGATCTAACGCTAAGTGAAATTGCGACGCTTGCGGGTATGCCAAAAGCACCTTCTACAATGAACCCTATTTATTCTGTCGAGCGCGCGACTAACCGTCGTAACGTTGTATTACGTCGTATGTTAGACGAGAAATACATCACTCAAGCAGAGTTTGATGAAGCTCGCAGTGAAAAGCTGATCTCGAAGTACCATGGTGCAGAAATAGAACTGAGCGCACCGTATGTTGCAGAAGTTGCACGTGCTTGGATGGTGGAACGCTATGGCGAAGCCGCTTATACATCAGGTATGAAGGTCTACACCACCGTTGATTCAAAACTGCAAAAAGCAGCGAACCAAGCAGCGATTAAGAACCTGCTTGGCTACGATGAGCGTCACGGCTACCGTGGTGCTGAAAAAGTCTTATGGCAAACCGAGCAATCAGCTTGGGACCACGACAAGATCGTTAAACACCTTAAGTCTCAGCCAACCTATGGTGACCTAGTCCCTGCGGTTGTAACTTCAGTTGACTCGAAAAGCGCTCAGGTTTGGGTTAAAAACCAAGGTGAAGGCACAATTGAATGGCAAGGCATGAACTGGGCACGTAAGTTCCTAACAGACAATCGCCAAGGCCCTGCTCCATCTCAAGCAAAAGAGATTCTAGCTGTTGGTGAGCAAGTTTGGGTTCGCCATGAAGCCGTAACAGGCGACGAAGTCTCTGAAGAGCCGACAGAAGAGTCAGCAACGGCAGAATCAAAAGCGCCGATTGTATGGCGACTAAGCCAAGTACCTAATGCGAATACCGCATTTGTTGCAATGAACCCGAACAACGGCGCGGTATTGTCGATGGTCGGTGGCTTTAACTTTGTTCACAACAAGTTCAACCGTGCAACGCAATCTATTCGTCAGGTGGGTTCTGGTATCAAACCATTTATCTACTCAGCAGCGATTGAGAAAGGCTTAACGCTAGCCTCACTAATCAACGATGCACCGATTAACCAATGGGATAAGAGCCAAGGTACTGCATGGCGACCAAAGAACTCGCCACCAACTTACGTTGGCCCTACTCGCTTGCGTATTGGCTTAGCTCAATCGAAAAACGTGATGGCGGTACGTGTACTGCGTGAAGTTGGCTTAGATGACACTCGTAACTACCTAACTCGCTTTGGTTTTGATATCGATGAAGTGCCTCGTTCTGAAACAATTGCGCTAGGTGCTGGTAGCTTAACGCCAATGAAAGTAGCGCAAGGTTACTCAGTATTCGCTAACGGTGGTTACTACGTTGAACCTTTCTACATCAGCCGCGTTGAAACACCATTTGGCGAGACTGAATTTGAAGCAACACCAAAAGTTGTCTGTAAAGAAGATTGCAAACAAGCCATCACGACCGATCCAATGGCGGATGAATTTGCCGAGCAAGATGTGGATGCGAAAGTTCAATACGCTCCTCAAGTTATCTCTGAGCAGAACGCATTCCTAGTTCGTGAAATGATGTACAGCAACATCTGGGGCGGCGGTGATTGGAGTGCGGGTACAGGCTGGAACGGTACAGGTTGGCGTGCTCAACCACTGAAACGTCGTGATATTGGCGGCAAGACCGGTACTACCAACGACTCGAAAGATACTTGGTACAGCGGCTATGGCCCAGGCATGGTTGCAACGGTATGGGTTGGCTTTGATAACCACAACCGTAACCTAGGTCGTACTAAAGCGAACTCTAACCTTGGTAAGAACCAGATTACTGGTGCGGAAGCTGGCGCGAAAACAGCAGAGCCTGCATGGGTTGATTTCATGGGCACAGCACTCGCAGGCGTTCCGGCGCAACGCAAAGAGATTCCAGAAAATATCGTTCGCGTTCGTATTGACCGTGATACAGGCTTACTGACCAACAAGTTCGATAGCTCATCAATGTTTGAGTACTTCGAGAAAGGCACAGAACCTACTGAGTACATCACTGAGCGTTTCAATGATGATATCTACTCCACCTCTTCAGGTGAAACGGTAGAAGAACTGTTCTAGATAGTTTTTTTGAACCTAACGACATGAGCAAATAAAAAGGGTTGATATGAATTCATATCAACCCTTTTTTGTATCTGCTATACGGAGATGAAGCTAAACGACCTTTTCCAATTGAGTGCGAATCGTCTCCGCCAGTTGCTCAAAGCGTCCTTTCAATGGAGAGCCCGGACGGTACGCAACCACAATACGACGTGAAGGCGTTGGGTTCACCGCAGGCACGTAACACACACCGTCTTTCTGCTTCTCTTTCGGTACTGATAACTGTGGAAGCAAAGTAATACCCGCCCCTGCCGCGACCATGTTGCGTAGCGTTTCTAAGCTGGTCGCTTTAAAGCGCTCGTCATCTTTTGCACCTGCAGCAAAACAGAAGCCTAAGGCTTGGTCTCTTAAGCAGTGGCCATCACCTAGCGCCAGTACTGTTTGCCCATTTAACTGCAACATATCGACGGTGTCCTGCTGAGCCCACTCATGGTCACATGGAACCGCGACACTTAATGGTTCGTCATACACATCAATCTCTTTAAACGCCGCAGTCTCATCAACCGCAGCCAGTACCAAGCAGTCCAGCTTTCCATCTTCCAATTGGCTCACTAATTGATGAGTTTGGGCTTCATGCAGGTACAGCTCTAACTCAGGAAAGCTCTCTTTCAGGTGAGGGACAATCTTAGGCAGAATGTAAGGACCCACGGTTGGGATGAAACCAATGTGCATTGGTCCAGTCATCGCTTCACCGTGTCCACTCGCCATATCCTTAAAAGTCTTCACTTCGTTGAGAATACGCTTAGCTTGTTCAACAAGTTGTAACCCTGATTCTGTAAATATGACCTTCCTTGGACTACGCTCGGTTAACTGAAGTCCGATTTCATCTTCTAGTTTGCGTATTTGACCGCTTAGTGTCGGCTGACTGACAAAGCACGCTTCTGCCGCTTTTCGGAAGTGTTTGTGCTCTGCGAGCGCCACCAAGTATTCAAAGTCACGAATGTTCATGATCAGTCTCTTACCTCAGGTTTAATAAGAACAGGGGTTTTCATAGCAACATTTAAAAGAAAATGCTCTTGATAGAATTTACCTATCAAAACCATAACATCAAACGATTAGAGCTATCAAAGAATTTATCTAATAATGGGCTCAACAAAACGAAACAGAGCAAAGAAAAACGTTAAGCTCTGATAGAACAAAATTAAAAATACTATTTAAGGAAATCAATATGTTTGCATCTAAAGAAGGTCAATCAATCCCTCAAGTAACATTCCCAACTCGCCAAGGTGATGCATGGGTTAACGTAACGACTGAAGAGCTATTCAAAGACAAAACAGTTATCGTATTCAGCCTACCAGGCGCGTTTACGCCAACTTGTTCGTCAAGCCACCTTCCTCGTTACAACGAACTACATTCAGTGTTCAAAGAGAACGGTGTTGATGACATCCTTTGTGTTTCTGTAAACGACACGTTCGTAATGAACGCATGGAAAGCAGACCAAGAAGCGGAAAACATCACATTCATCCCAGACGGTAACGGCGACTTCACAGACGGCATGGGCATGCTAGTTGAGAAAAACGACATCGGCTTCGGCAAACGTTCATGGCGCTACAGCATGCTGGTTAAAAACGGCGTGGTAGAAAAAATGTTCATCGAAGAAGACGTACCAGGTGACCCGTTCAAGGTTTCAGATGCTGATACTATGCTTAACTACCTTGCTCCTGAGCACAAAGAGCAAGAGTCAATCACAGTATTCACTAAGCCAGGTTGCCCATTCTGTATGAAAGCAAAACAGAACCTAATCGACAAAGGTCTGAACTACGAAGAAGTCGTACTAGGCAAAGACGCAACAACAGTAAGCCTACGTGCAATCTCTGGTCGCACAACAGTTCCTCAAGTTTTCATCGGTGGCAAACACATCGGTGGCAGCGAAGAACTAGAAGCTTTCCTAGGTTAATTACTTAGGAGCTAACATCTGCTAACCCACCCTCTTGTGGGTTAGCGATTCCAAACCACTCTCACGTGAGCTTTGGAAAAGAATATAGCTTGTGACTCGCCCGTCTTTAACTAACCTATAGTTAGTAACAAGAAGCAGTTAGTAACAAAAAGCAGAACCACAAGCTAAACCTAATAAAACAGAATCACAAAACAGACCCGTTATCCTGACTCTCAAAAAAATCACCAGAGTTGGAGGGGTTCGTTCAAACTAAATTTAGCCATTGCGAGAAAATTATTATGAAACAAGTCAATGTAGATGTAGCAGTTATCGGGGGCGGTACGGCAGGTCTAGGTTCTTACCGCGCTGCAAAAGCACACACTGACAGTGTCGTGATGATTGAAGGCGGCCCTTACGGTACTACCTGTGCTCGCGTTGGTTGTATGCCATCTAAACTGCTTATTGCAGCCGCAGAAAGCGTACACCAAATCGAGAAAGCTCCGGCTTTTGGCGTTCACCCACAAGGTGATATCGTGATTAACGGCCGTGAAGTGATGGACAGAGTAAAGTTTGAACGTGACCGTTTTGTTGGTTTTGTTTTAGAAGGCGTTGATGAAATCCCAGAGCAAGACAAGATCTCTGGTTACGCAAAATTTTTAGACGACAACACGCTGAAAATTGATGACCACACGATTGTCACCGCTAAGCGTATTGTTATCGCGACCGGTTCGCGCCCTGCATACCCTGCAGTTTGGAATGAACTTGGCGACCGTCTGATCATTAACGATGATGTGTTCAGCTGGGATGACTTACCAGAATCGGTTGCCGTATTTGGCCCTGGTGTTATTGGCCTTGAGCTTGGTCAGTCACTACACCGCTTAGGTGTGAAGACCAAACTGTTCGGTTTAGGTGGTCAAGTTGGCCCAATAACCGACCCAGAAATCATGGCGTATGCAGATAAAGCCTTCAATGAAGAGTTCTACCTAGATGCCGACGTGAAAATCGAAAGCATGAAGCGTATTACCACTGAGTCAGGTGAACCACGTGTCGAAATCCAGTTCATCAATAAGCAAGGTGAGCTAGAAACTAACGTCGTTGAGTACGTACTGGCAGCAACAGGTCGTCGTCCTAATACAGATAAACTTGGCCTAGAGAATACCTCTCTTGAGCTTGATGAACGTGGTGTTCCTATCGCTGACCACTACACGCTTCAAACATCACTACCATCAGTATTTATCGCTGGTGATGCAAGCAACCAACTGCCTCTACTGCATGAAGCAGCAGACCAAGCACGTATTGCGGGTGATAATGCAGGTCGCTTCCCTGAGATTCGCGCAGGCTTGCGCCGCTCTAAAATCTCTGCGGTATTCTCTGACCCACAAATCGCGATGGTTGGTGAAACATACAAAGAGATCATAACCCGCTTAGGCACATGTGGTTGTTTCGCAACGGGTGAAGTGTCTTTCGAGAACCAAGGTCGTTCACGAGTGATGCTACGCAACAAAGGTATTCTGCACGTTTACGGCGAGCAAGGTACAGGCCGTTTCCTTGGTGCTGAGATGATGGGACCAAACGCAGAACATTTGGCTCACTTACTCGCATGGGCACACCAGAAAAAGATGACGGTTTCTGAAATGTTGGATATGCCATTTTACCACCCAGTAATTGAAGAAGGTGTACGAACAGCGTTACGTGACCTCAATGCGAAACTGCACCTTGGTCCAGAGATGGTGAAACACTGTCTAGATTGTGGCCCTGGTTGTTAATCTCAGGTCATTGAGACAGGTAGCAGTTTGATCTGTAAACAAAGACTAGATACTAAAAAGGAAAGCCATTGGCTTTCCTTTTTGTTTTTGGTAACGAGCAAATAATAGATTCCCGACCACGCTCCTTCGTCACTACCGGGAATGACGTTGATTTATTTATGCATCTAAACCAAAACTTAATCCGTCATTCCAGCACTGAGGGACGAAGTATCTGGAATCTCTTAAACCGTTACTTATTGCTAAATGCGAGAGAATTACTTCTCAGCTGCAATCACAGAGATCTCAACCAGTAGTGCCTCACGAGCCATGTCGCCAGTCACACATGCGCGAGCTGGGGCGTGACCTTCTGGAACCCATGCATCCCATACTGCGTTCATTTCTTGGAAGTCTTTCATGTCTTTCAAGTAAATGGTTGCTGACAGCATGTGCTCTTTGTCGCTGCCTGCTTGCTCAAGTAACGCTTCTACTTTATCCAGCATCGTCTGTGTTTGTTCTGTGATGTCTTTGGTTGCATCCGCACACACTTGGCCACATAGGTAGATAGTACCGTTGTGTTTAACAATACGGCTCATGCGTTGCTTGGTTTCTTGGCGCTCAATCATCGATCTTCTCTCTCTATGTCACCGTGATCCAATATCTTGTGACGTGGTATTATCAGGGCAATAAGCATAACGCGAATCAAGCCCAAGATGACATGTCTTCATTGCAATAAAAATGAAAAAATCTTCAACAAACTCGGTCGTTGCCAACGTTGTATGAATCAGCTCACGGTGTTGTCGATATTAAGTTGGGGAGTATGGTGGCTGTTTTTCAGGGAAGACCCAAAAACCATCAACGCCATCGCTTTGATGATGGCAGCTTTCGCATTCAGTGGCTTATTGTCGTTGCATTGGATAATGAAGTTTTTGGTGCTGCCTTTAAGGAACAAAAAGCGTTAGCAGCGGTGTTTGTTAGATAGGCAATAATGGTTAGATGATAGGTTCAATACTCCGATAATTGGTCACAACAATCGAACGAGTATAATTTCCCAAACAGCAGATAGAAAAAAGCCCCAGAACCAATCGATTCTAGGGCTTTCTTAGAAAATTCTAAGAAAAAGCAGTGGTACTTTAATAGACCGAGCTTTTCTTAGTTTGTTCCCAAAAAAGATCAGATTTTTGATCTTTTTTTTAGGGACTATAAAATCAATGCCTTATGCAACATTCACCTTAGCAATTATCTGCTCGACCAAGTTCACTTCCAACGCCACTTCATCACACGCATGTTGACGAGGGCACTGGTCACAATCTTTCAATACCTTCTCAGGTAGCAGAGATTTCGATGTCGGTAAGAAGTCATGCTTCATAAAGAACTCAGGAGTACGAGTCAGTACGAACACTTTCTTGATTGCCATTTGGCGAGCCTTCTCAACAAGGTGCTGCACGATTGCAGTCCCCTGCCCTTGACCTTGCCAGCCAGCTTCAACACCCAACGAACGAATTTCCGCTAAGCCAGAGTCATACACATAAAGTGATGCACAACCTGTCACTTCACCATGATGTTCTGCGACAGCGAATGAGCCAATATCACGCACCAGTTCATTACGAGAGCGAGGCAGGTTTTCACCCATGTTCGCCCAGTAAGCCACCATGCCTTCCAATGCTTCAATGTCAGTCAAACGAGCAGGACGAACCTTAACGATAGAGGTGTCACGCTGCGCCAAACGTTTCTCAGCTTGGTCTACTGCGTAAGCCACTTGCTGTGGTGATACACCACCTAGTGCGCTACGTTTTTCAAGACACGATTCAATGGTCAGGATGTCATATACATCCTCTTCAATCACCTCAGAGAACTCTTTCATCTCTGCGATGGTTAATTCTTCTAATGCGCAGCCTTTCGCAATCGCCGCCACTACCGTCACACCAACAATATGGTGAGCTTCACGGAAAGGAATGCCTTTCGCTACTAAGTAATCAGCCAGTTCCGTAGAGTTCGCATAACCTTGCTTCGCTGCTTCAAGTGTACGTTCGCCGTTCACTTTAATGCCGTCAAAACAAAGTGCAGCCATTTCCATACAATCATTCCAAGTATCTAAAGCGTCGAACAGACCTTCTTTATCTTCTTGCATGTCTTTATTGTACGCCAAAGGCAGAGCTTTTACTGTCATCATCATTGCAGCTAATGAACCGTAAACACGGCCCGTTTTGCCACGGATAAGTTCTAGCGCATCCGGGTTTTTCTTCTGTGGCATCAGAGATGAACCTGACGTCACGGTGTCTGCTAACTCGATGAAGTTTGATTCACCAGAGTTGTAGAAAATCATATCTTCTGCAAGACGCGAAAGGTGAAGCATAGAGATAGAAGCGATCGACATCAGCTCCATCACATGGTCACGGTCAGATACAGAATCTAGAGAGTTGCGCGTTGCACGACGGAAACCTAAGTTGTGAGCTAACTCTTCACGGTCCATCGGGTAAGCGGTTCCTGCAAGGGCACCAGAACCCAGCGGACATGTATCTAGACGCTTAATCGCATCATTCAAACGTGAATAGTCACGCTCAAGCATTTCAACGTAAGCCAAGCACCAGTGAGCAAAAGTTACTGGCTGGGCACGTTGTAAGTGAGTGTAGCCAGGCAGAACGGTTTCTTGATGCTGAGAGGCAACGTTCACCATTTGGCTCTGCAGGCGATCCAACGCCAATAGCAGTTGGTTACCTTGCTGACGACACCATAGTTTCAGGTCTGTCGCCACTTGGTCATTACGAGAACGGCCAGTGTGAAGCTTTTTGCCCAAGTCACCGACTTTGCCGATAAGTTGTTGCTCAACCCAGCTGTGAATATCTTCTGCATCAGAACGTAGAATCTGTTCAGGATCTTCCATCACCTCAAGTTTTAGCTCATTCAGCGCTAACTCAAGCTTCTGTTGCTCTTCTTCTGTTAATACGTTGACCGACAATAGAGCTTTAGACCAGGCAATTGAGCCCACAATGTCTTGCTCAGCCAATCGGTAATCAAAACGAAGAGAATCGTTAAAATCTTTGAACCGGGTGTCTGCTGCTTGGGTAAATCTACCGCCCCATAATGCCATTGTGTATCTCCTAATTGCACAGTGCTCACTGTTTTTGCAAATGATAATTCTGATTAAGATTCAGTATTTTTCTGATGGTTTAAACTTACGGCAATTCAAAATGAAAATAAAGTATTAATTCATTATTTTCACATATTTATTCACCGCAAATTGAATCCATTGATTATTTTCAGCGTGGAGCGCGAATTATATGCCATCACATAGTAAAAACCGAAGCTGATTTATTAGACGATTAGAAAGTAAAAAGCCCACTCACTAATCAATAGTGAATGGGCTTTGCATAATCATGTCTGTTTACTGGCCTTCAACCTTTCGCTAAAGGCTAGCTCACTAACTCATTGTTAGGATTACTTTTGGCTATTCAGGGCACGAATACGGCTTGATAGCGAGTAAAGACGGATGAAGCCTTCAGCGTGGCTTTGGTCGTAAACTTCATCTTCACCAAAGGTTGCAAACTCTTCTGAGTACAGGCTGTTGTCAGAACGCTTCTGAGTCACCGTTGCATGGCCTTTGTAAAGTTTGATAACCACTTCACCATTCACGTCTTGTGCTAGCTCTTCTGTCGCTGCAAGGATTGACTTACACAGTGGAGTGAACCAACGACCGTCGTATACAAGGTGAGAAGCTTTAACACCCAGCTCTTCACGGAATTCGAATGCCGCTTTATCAAGAACCAGTTGCTCTACTGCGCGCAGTGCTTCCATCATGATTGTGCCACCCGGAGTTTCGTAACAACCACGAGACTTCATACCAACAAGACGGTTCTCTACGATATCGATACGACCAACACCGTGCTTAGCGCCTTTCTCATTTAGGTAAACCAGTGCGTTGTATGGCGTCATTGTTTCACCATCTACCGCTACCACTTCGCCTTTTTCAACTTTAAGCGTCACTGTTTCAGATTCGTTTGGCGCTTGCTCTGGGTCTACAGTCCAAGCCCAGCAATCTTCGTTAGGTGCATTCCATGTGTTTTCAAGAACGCCACCTTCTGTTGAGATGTGCCATGCGTTTGCATCACGCGAGTAAATCTTAGTAAGAGAAGCCGTACAAGGGATGTTACGCTCTGCTAGGTAATCTAGACACTCTTCACGACTCACTAGATCCCATTCACGCCAAGGTGCAATTACGTGTAGGTCCGGGGCTAGTGCAGCGAATGCGCCTTCAAAACGAACTTGGTCGTTACCTTTACCTGTACAGCCGTGACACAGTGCGTCTGCACCTACTTTACGTGCAACTTCAACCTGTGCTTTCGCGATGATTGGACGAGCCATCGACGTACCTAGTAGGTATTTACCTTCGTAGTAAGCGCCCGTTTTCAGCGTTGGGTAGATGTAGCCAGCAACCATCTCTTCTTTAAGGTCTGCGATGTAACACTCAGATGCACCAGACGCTTTTGCTTTCTCTTCGATACCAATCAACTCTTCGTCGCCTTGACCAACATCAGCAACAAACGCAACCACTTCACACTCATAGTTCTCTTTCAACCATGGAATGATTACGGATGTGTCTAGACCGCCAGAGTAGGCTACTACAACTTTCTTTACGTTAACTTTGCTCATTTTCTTTCTCCTAGTTTCCATACTGCACATGGCGGTCAGCGTTGGAAATGACTTCATAATTATATGTTTATTTAATTTGTCTAAATTCTTTAAGCAGTGACTCGTTGTGAGACCTACTGAGGTAAAAACTGTGTTCCTATGCTTTTACCTGAAAACAGTTGTGTTAGCTTTTCTGGGTATCGCCAAGTGGCAACTTCGATTGGTCGTCCAAGGTCGTTAGCGGCTTCTAGTGCGGCTTGAACCTTAACGATCATGCCATCGGTAATCACTTTGCCTGTAATAAGGTCATCAGCTTGCTGTTGATTAAGGCTTGGAATGAGGTGGCCTTTGCCATCCAACACACCACTTACATCAGAAAGAAGCACCAGTTCAGCATCAAGTGCGCCAGCAACGGCAACCGCAGCTTGGTCGGCATTGACGTTCATCAGTTGGCCTTGTTCAGTTAGGCCAATTGAACTGATGATTGGCAGTGCGCCAGCATTAAGAATCGCTTGCAGGACGGTTGAGTCGCCCGGCTCCGCTTTTCCTACTGCGCCCAGCTCAGGGTTCAATTCGCTCACTTTGCATAAACCACCATCTGCAAGGCTCAAACCAACGGCATTGATACCATCTTTAATTGCCTGACCTTGAAGTAGTTTGTTGGCCGTGCCCGCTAGTGCACCAGCGATCACAGGGATCTGGTCATAAGGAGTAACACGTAGCCCTTCTTTCTTAACCGTTTTTAGGTTTAGCTTACTCATCAAATCATCAACAAGGTAACCACCACCGTGAACGATCACGATAGGACGCTGTGCCTGCTGTTGGTAAGCTGAAATAGCACCAAATAACTTGCTGAGTGTTTCACCACAAGATAGCGCAGCGCCACCTAACTTTATGATTAATGGTTGATTATTAAGGCTCATATCTAGATTCCTTTACACTAACGCAGTTAATGGCGCAAAACCATAACGTAAATTTAAACACTGCATCGCTTGGCTAGATGCACCCTTTAATAAATTATCAATCGCTGAAACAACGATGATGTGCTGACCTTGGACCTTCCAACCTAAGTCGCAGAAAGGCGTCTGTTCTACATCTTGAATTCTTGGCAGTGTCTCTTCGAGTAACCTCACTGCAGGTTTACCTTGGTAAGCTTGCTCAAAGGCATCTTGTATCTGTTGTTCTGTCACGCCTTCAGCCAGTTTCATGGTGATGGTCGCTAAAATACCGCGCTTAAAGTTGCCGAGGTGCGGAGTGAAAATCACATCACACCCTAAATGTGCGGCCATTTCAGGTTGATGACGGTGATTGAAGACGCCATAAGCTTGCAGGCTCACTTCGCAGAAGCTGTTAACCATGGTCGCCTTACGACCTGCTCCTGTAACACCACTGGTTGCGTTAATCACAGGCCATTGGTTCTCGTCCAGTAACTTAGCTTCAACTAAAGGCTTAATCGCCAGTTGTGATGCCGTTGGGTAACAACCTGCGACTGCAACAAGCTGAGCTTCTTTTATTTCTTGTTCGTTCCATTCAGCTAAACCGTAAGCTGCTTTGTCTAACCATTGTTCGTGTTGATGTTCAAAACCGTAGAACTCTTGGTAAAAGTTCTCGCCTTTAACTCTGAATGCACCCGATAGGTCGAACACTTGGCAATCGTTCTCTAGAAAGATTGGCGCTAGGTCATGACTGACCTCATGTGCCGTTGCTAGAAAAATCACATCGGACTGTTTAGCCACTTCTTCCGGATTCGTTAGCGGTTGTACTGGCATATCAATCAAACCAGCTAACTTACCGTGCAACGCCGCAATAGGTTTACCTGCGTCTACACTATTGGCTGAGACATACAAACCTGATAGCGTGAGCTCAGGGTGTCTGTTTATCATTAGAGCCAGTTCTGCTCCTGTGTAGCCGCTTGCGCCAATGATCGTGGTTTTCAACATCTCAACACATCCATTCTTGAGGTAAGTTATATTTCAATTTTGACTATTCATACTTAATTTTTAGCTATATTTGATTTCTTATGCATTAAATATGATTTAATATGTGTTTTACCGACTTATGGTTTTCCTGTCAATAGTAGAAGTGAAGATATTATGCAATTACCGAGTTTCCTTGAGGTCTATAAAGGCCTAATTTCCACCGACTCCATTAGCTCAACAGATCCAAGCTGGGATCATGGCAACGAGAAAGTGATCGAAAAAATGGCTCAATGGTTTAAAGACGTAGGCTTTAGCGTTGAGGTCGTGGAAGTCGAACCCGGCAAGCATAATATGGTCGCAAAGATGGGTTCTGGCGAAGGGGGCTTACTGCTTGCAGGACACAGCGATACCGTGCCATTCGATGAAGGACGTTGGAACTTCGATCCTCACGCATTGACAGAACACAACAACCGCTTCTACGGATTAGGCACCGCCGATATGAAAGGCTTTTTTGCCTTCGTTTATGAAGCTGCTAAGAAAATGGATTGGAGCAAGCAAACCAAGCCGCTTTATGTTTTAGCAACGTGTGACGAAGAAACCACTATGCTAGGTGCACGTCATTTCACTGAAAATGCGCCGTTTAAACCGGACTACTGCATTATTGGTGAGCCGACCAGCCTAGTGCCTATTCGCGGTCATAAAGGTCATGTCGCCAACGCAGTGCGAGTAACGGGTAAATCAGGTCACTCTTCGGATCCTGCATTAGGCGTTAACGCCATCGAGATCATGCATGAAGTGCTGTTTGCTTTAATGCAGCTGCGTGACAAGTTAGTCAAAGAGTACCATCACCCGGGTTTCGCGATTCCAAGCCCTACTCTAAATCTTGGGCATATTCACGGAGGAGATAGCGCTAACCGAATCTGTGGTTGTTGTGAATTACACTACGACGTTCGTCCTTTACCGGGCATCAGCTTAGATGGTTTGGATAACATGCTGCGCAGCGCGCTCAAGGAAGTAGAAGCAAAATGGCCGGGCAGGATTGAGATTACTCCGCTACATGAGCCGATTCCGGGTTACGAGTGTCAGCACGATCATCCATTTATCGGTGGCATGGAATCGGTGTGTGAAACCGAATCTCAAACTGTGAACTATTGTACTGAAGCACCTTTTCTTCAGGAGTTATGTCCAACCTTAGTTTTAGGCCCAGGCTCAATCGACCAAGCTCACCAACCGGATGAGTTCTTAAGCTTCGATTTTATTGACCCTACAATTGATGTTCTGAGTAAATCGATCCGTAAATATTGTTTCTAGTTATTACTTTCCTTCCGATATTTTCGTATAAAAGCCACCCGAAAAGGTGGCTTTTATTCTGTTATCCCTGACACAGCCCGATCTTGTAATTAAATTTCACTTTTTCCCTAAGTTTTGAAAAATTTACTTCTCCCGCATTTTTAAACCTAATAATTGCAAACTTAGAATGCTTTATTTGACTAGATACAGCACTTTTCGCTAGATTGTGTACTTAACAAGGAACAATGGATGTAATTTTTTTACGAGGCAGGATGACAATGAACGAGAAATACGCCGCTCTCAAGAGTAACGTAAGCATGCTAGGACGCTTGCTAGGTAACACAATCCAAGATGCACATGGTGACGTTATCTTAGAGAAAGTGGAGACTATCCGTAAACTTTCCAAATCCGCCCGCGCAGGCAACAAAGCTGACCGTGACAGCCTAGTTGAAGAAATCAAAAACCTGCCGAACGAACAACTCACTCCTGTTGCTCGTGCATTTAACCAATTTCTCAACCTCACCAACATGGCAGAGCAATACCACACCATCTCTCGCCACTGTGAGGAGCATGTTTGTGAACCAGACGTGCTGCAATCTCTATTTTCCAAATTAAACCAAAACGACATCAGCAAGCTAGACGCAGCTCAAGCTGTTCGCGACCTGAACATCGAACTCGTTTTGACTGCTCACCCAACAGAAATCACTCGTCGCACCATGATCAACAAGTTGGTTAAGATCAACGAGTGTCTGTCTAAATTAGAATTAAGCGACCTATCACACAAAGAGCGTGTGAAAACCGAACGTCGCCTAGAGCAGCTTATCGCTCAAGGTTGGCACTCTGATGTGATTCGTCAGCAACGCCCAACACCACTTGATGAAGCTAAGTGGGGCTTTGCGGTTGTAGAAAACTCTCTTTGGGAAGCCGTGCCTGATTTCCTACGTGATATGGATGGCCGACTAAAAGGCTACCTTGGTGAAGGCTTACCAATCGATGCACGCCCAGTACACTTCTCATCTTGGATGGGTGGCGACCGCGATGGTAACCCATTCGTAACGCACACCATCACTAAAGAAGTACTGCGCCTATCTCGCTGGAAAGCCGCTGATCTGTACCTAGGTGACGTGAACGAGCTGATTACCGAACTGTCGATGACCAAGTGTAATGATGCCGTTCGTGAGCTAGCAGGTGATGAGCATGAAGCTTACCGTGCAATCCTAAAGAGCCTACGTACTCTGCTGAACAACACATTAGAAGTGCTTGACGCAAAACTGCACGACGCTGAAGTACCGAAGAAAGAAACACTACAGAACATCGACCAACTTTGGACACCACTTTACGCGTGTTACCAATCGCTGCACGAATGTGGCATGGGCGTAATCGCGGATGGTTCTCTGCTTGATACCCTACGTCGCCTAAAAGCATTCGGTGTGCATTTAGTTCGTCTCGATGTTCGTCAAGAAAGCACACGTCACTCAGATGTCCTATCTGAACTGACTCGCTACCTAGGCATTGGCGATTACGACCAGTGGAGCGAGCAAGACAAGATCGCTTTCTTAACCAATGAATTAAGCTCAAAACGCCCACTGCTTCCTCGTGATTGGGAGCCATCTGAACAGGTTAAAGAGGTTTTAGACACCTGTAAGGTCATTGCAGCTCAACCTCGTGAAGCGTTTGGTGCTTACGTTATCTCTATGGCTCGTACTGCATCGGATGTACTGGCTGTTCACTTGTTGTTGCAAGAATGTGGTTGCCCATACCGCATGGACGTATGCCCGCTGTTCGAAACGCTAGACGACTTGAACAACTCAGAAGCAGTAATGAAGCAGCTAATGAGCATCGACTTGTACCGTGGCTTTATCCAGAACCACCAAATGGTGATGATTGGATACTCTGACTCAGCAAAAGATGCTGGCGTAATGTCTGCAGGCTGGGCTCAATACGATGCGATGGACAAGCTGGTTAAGGTTTGCGACGAAGAAGGCATTGAACTGACTCTATTCCACGGCCGTGGCGGTACGGTTGGTCGTGGTGGTGCTCCAGCGCACGCTGCTCTTCTTTCTCAGCCACCTAAGAGCTTGAAAGGCGGTCTACGTGTAACTGAACAAGGTGAAATGATCCGCTTTAAACTTGGCTTGCCAGATGTTGCGGTAAACAGCTTCAACCTATACGCAAGTGCGATTCTAGAAGCGAACCTTCTGCCGCCACCAGAGCCTAAACAAGAGTGGCGCGACCTAATGGAAGTGCTGTCTCAAGTCTCTTGTGAGGCTTACCGTAACGTGGTTCGTGGTGAAGAGAAATTCGTACCTTACTTCCGACAAGCGACGCCTGAACTGGAGCTAGGTAAACTGCCTCTTGGTTCTCGCCCTGCTAAGCGTAACCCGAACGGCGGCGTAGAAAGCCTACGTGCGATTCCATGGATCTTCTCTTGGAGCCAAAACCGTTTGGTACTTCCTGCATGGTTAGGCGCGGGTGAAGCGATTCAGTACTCTGTAGACCAAGGCCATCAAGCTCTGCTTGAAGAGATGTGTCGCGAGTGGCCGTTCTTCTCTACCCGTCTAGGTATGTTGGAAATGGTGTACTCGAAGTGCAACATGGAAATCGCTAAGTACTACGACCAACGTCTTGTTGACGAAGAGCTATTACCGTTAGGTGAATTGCTGCGTGAACAGCTGCAAAAAGACATCAAAGCAGTGCTGAATGTAGAAAATAACGAGAACTTGATGCAGAGCGACCCTTGGGGACTTGAATCAATTCGCCTACGTAACATCTACGTTGAGCCACTAAACATGCTTCAAGCAGAGCTGCTTTACCGTACTCGTAAGTGTGAAACACCACCAGCAGAGCTAGAAGAAGCGCTAATGGTGACGATTGCAGGCATTGCAGCAGGCATGCGAAACACTGGTTAATTAGTGATTCCTACTATTCAATAGACAAAAGGTCGCCTAGTGCGACCTTTTTATTTCACAAAATAAGCAATACTGAGTTTTTTGTCAGTTTTTTGGGTTATTTTGTCCATGTATTCTACTTTATGCTTATTATTTAGATATACTACTGCTCCGCTGCGGAAACACTCCAAAAAAATAATCTGCAGCAACTTGACCAATAAACTGGTCAACCTAGGTGATAAACGGCTTTGTAAGGTGACATAACCAACCGATGAGTTGGTGCTACTTAGACATAACCAATATAACGTGCCATTAGAAGCACACTTGTTGTTTAAGTATTTGTTTACTGTTTACCATTTGGATTTCAGACATGTCATTACCACACGTAATTCTAACCGTTTTAAGTACACGCGATGCTACTGGTTACGATATCACAAAAGAATTCTCCGCAAGCATTGGTTACTTCTGGAAAGCTAGCCACCAACAAGTTTACCGCGAGCTAAATAAAATGGCTCAGAACGACCAGGTAACTTGCGTGCTTGAGCCTCAAGAAGGCAAACCTGATCGTAAAGTTTACTCTATCACCGATGCTGGCCGTGCCGCGCTAGGTGAGTGGTTTGAACAACCAACTGCACACCCAACAGTTCGTGACGAGTTCTCAGCTAAGCTAATGGCTTGTGCTGTACAACCTTCTGACGCTTACCGTGTACAACTTGCTGAACTAGTAGAAGAGTCTCGCAAACTGGTTTCTCACTACAAAGAAATCGAAGCAGCTTACTACGCAACGCCATCGACACTAGATAAGCAAGCACGTCTTGAACGTCTAACACTTCGTCGTAACCTACTTATCCGTGAAGCATGGATTGTATGGGCTGAAGAAGTACTGCTTGAACTTGGCGCTCTAGCTTAAGCTAAGCTAGAAGCTAGAAGCTAGAAGCTAGAAGCTAGAAGCTAGAAGCTAGAAGCTAGAAAAGCAAAAGGCTTGAACTCTATGAGTCCAAGCCTTTTTTGTATCTATAGGATTTGAAAGTTTGCAGCCAGAGGCTGTTTACAAACGCTTTAATTACAGCGCAGCAACCTGTGGGCGAACGCCTAACGTATGGCAAAGTGCGTAGGTCATTTCTGCACGGTTTAGCGTGTAGAAGTGGAAATCTTTCACACCTTCACGGCTCAGCGTACGAACCATATCGATCGCTTGGCTAGCACCAACTAACTGACGAGTGGTTGGATCATCATCCAAACCTTCAAATTGCTTCGCCATCCAACCTGGTACTTTTACGTTGTTCATCGCAGCAAAGCGCGACGCTTGCTTAAAGTTAGACACCGGTAAGATGCCCGGTACAATCTCAACATCCACACCAGCCGCTACACAACGGTCACGAAAACGTAGGTAGCTTTCTACATCAAAGAAGAACTGAGTAATTGCACGGTTAGCACCGGCATCCACTTTACGCTTTAGGTTAATAAGATCCGATTGAGCGCTTTTTGCTTCAGGGTGAACCTCAGGGAATGCCGCTACTGAGATATCAAAATCGTGGCGAGATTTAAGTAGCTCAACTAAGTCAGATGCGTACATCTCGGGTGCACCACCGCCTGCTGGAATATCACCACGCAGCGCAACAATACTTTCAATACCATTTGCCCAGTAATCGTCAGCGATTTGAATCAGCTCTTCGCGGCTCGCATCAATACACGTTAGGTGTGGTGCTGCCACTAGGCCAGTTTGGTTTTTAATTTCTTTAATGATTGAGTGGGTGCGGTCACGTTCACCCGAGTTTGCACCGTAAGTTACCGATACAAATTTTGGTTGAAGTGTTTTAAGACGGTGAACAGAGTTCCACAGGGTCTCTTCCATCTTCTCACTGCTTGGTGGAAAAAACTCAAATGACACATTGATGTTGTCAGAAAGCTCAGCGATATTCTGATTTAAAGCGTCGATATGACTAGCGTGTGTGTATCCCATCTTACTCTCCCTGTGGCAAAAGCAACCACTAAAAACTCAAATCCTTAAACGACGTTTAGACGTCTATATGTCTGTAGAATGTATTGAATACGATTTAATGTCAACAGATCCATTATGAATTTTTCTCAAGTAGATCGTGAGTAAAACTCAAGTAGTTAGATGGCTCGCAAAGCAGAAATAATGTAGAAAAAAGGCTGAAAAACACATCGTGCTTCCAGCCTCATTTATCTTAGTGAATAGTATGCTATTTAGGATTTAAAACAGGCTAGACATTCTGTTTAGGTCCGATTGAATTGCACCTGCCGTTACTTCACGACCTGCACCCGGGCCACGAATAACCAACGGATTATCTTTGTACCATTTGCTCTCAATTGCAAAGATGTTATCGCAAGGCAGTAAGTTCGCCAGTGCGTGTTCTTTAGATAGAGCTTCAACACCTACGGTTGCCTTACCATTCTTCTCTAAACGCGCTACGTAACGCAGAACCTTCTGCTGAGAATGTGCTTTCTCTAAACGCTCGGCTAACTCTTCACTCAGCACAGAAGCCTTATCAAAGAAGTCATCCACCGACAGGTCTTGCAACTCTTCAGGTACCAGCGATTCCACTTTTACGTTTTCAGGTTCAATATCTAAACCCGATTCACGAGCCAATATCACCAGCTTACGCATTACATCTGAACCATCGAGGTCAGCTCGTGGATCTGGTTCTGTCAGGCCTTGTTGCCATGCTAAATCCACCAGCTCGCTGAACGGCACCGTACCATCAAACTGTTGGAACAACCAAGACAGCGTGCCCGAGAAAATACCTGATAACGCAATAATGTCATCGCCACTTTCACGCAGGTCGCGTACCGTGTGGTTAATCGGCAAACCAGCACCCACTGTCGCGTTGTACAACCAATGACGGCTGATCTTAGCAAACGCATCTTGTACCTGATGGTAATACTCGCTTGATGCCGAACCTGCCACCTTGTTCGCCGAGATAAGATGAATACCTTGTTGTGCGATTTGCAGGTATTTTGCCGCAAGTACAGGGCTCGCAGTCACATCCAGCACCACCGCTTCATCGTAACCCTGAATGGAGCCTAAACGCTCTAACCAGTCGTTTCCATTATTGGCAATCGCTTCGTCGTCAAAGCGTTTACCTACCGAAGTCGCATCAATGCCTTGGTCATCGAACCAATAGGTTTGGCTATCAACCACCGCAACCAATTCAAAGTTCATTCCACGACGCTTTTCGAGTTCCGCTTTTTGCTCAGCAAACAGGCTTAACCAACTTGAACCAATGTTGCCTTTGCCACATAGAGCAATCGCAACACGCTTCTGCGCTTGGAATAGTTGGGAGTGAATGCCTTTCACTAGGCTTGATGTTTCACTCTTACGAATCACAGCCACTAAGCTCAAGCCAGAGTTTGCTTCTGAGATGAACTCAACTGGCGAGCTCTTAAGCTGTTGGTAAAAACCGTAGCAATGGTTCGGGTTCTTAGTCACACCAGCCCCCACGGCAGCAATCAAAGAGAAACCCTCTTTAAGCTTAATCTCAGCTTCTATCGCGTGATCTTGTAAATATTCTAGAGCACCACCAGCGATCTCTTCTGTATAAGCAAGGCGCAAACAGTGTTGATCAGGTTCAAGCTCATAAGCCAGCGGCTCGAGTTGAGCGCGCTTAAGCCCTTCAAGCACTTCACTCTCTAGACGGTCGAAGTCATGTCCGTGACCAAAGGTCAGCTGCACGATAAGTACTTCATCTAAAGAGGTAATGATTTTCGCGCCACGACCTGATGCCAGTACTCGCTCTATCTGTGTAGAGCCCGCTTCAGGCTGATAGCTGCAACGTAAGCTTAAGTCCATCGCACTTTGAGCCACAGGCTGTAGCGTTCGGCTGTGAAGTACTGGAGCCGCTAAACGAGCTAACTCACTCGCTTCATCAAGGCGAAGCAGAGGCAATAGACACGCATCCGATACCAAACGAGGGTCTGCGCTGTATACACCAGCTACGTCACTCCAAATTGTTACGCGTTCAACCTCAGCCAAAGCACCAATTACAGTTGCTGAGTAATCCGAACCGTTACGGCCGAGTAGAACCGTTTCACCCTCAGTATTTTGAGCCATAAAGCCAGTAATAACGACACGGCAATGGGCATGCTGCGCCAAAGCTTCTTTAATCAGAGGATAAGAACGTGCGCGGTCAACTTCAGGTTGAGCACCTACTTCTGCACGCAAAAAGGCACGAGCATCTTGAGCAACCGCTTGTAAATCATGTTGGCACAACAAAGCGGCTAATAGACGTGAAGACCAAACCTCACCGTGTCCTAGCACTTGTGCTTTTTGCGCTTCGCTTAGAGGAGCCGTTAACTCACCCAAAGCAGTAAATTCTTGCTGAATAGTGGCCGTTAGCTGAGCCGCAGACTCACCTTCAAGCAGCGCTTCAATCAGCTCAAGTTGGAACTGACGAAGTGCTTGCAAACATTCGTGAGCGATACGACCATCTTTATCGAGCGCTTCAACAAACTCAATCAAGCGGTTAGTTGTTTTACCCGCTGCCGACACCACGACCAAGTCAGTGGCTGATGAGTATTCTCTAAGAATGTTGACCACGCGCTGGTAACACTCAGGATTCGCTAAGCTGCTACCACCAAATTTATGTAGCTGGCGAAAGGTTGCCATTATTAACCCTCCCCTTCAGCAATAAAGCCTTGTGTCTTTTCAAACGCTTGCTTGAGGTCATCAATCAAGTCTTCTGCATCTTCAAGACCAACAGAAAGACGCAGTAACTGTTGAGAAACACCCGCTTCTGCCAGCGCTTCTTCGCCCATTGCACGGTGAGTCATCGACGCAGGGTGACAAATCAAGCTTTCCACACCACCCAGCGATTCCGCCAAAGAGAACAGCTCTAACTTATCAACAAAGTATTTAAGCGCCTCGAATGAGCCCGCAAACTCAAAGCTCAGCATTGAACCAAAGCCAGACTGCTGCTTCTTCGCGATATCATGACCCGGATGTTCAGGAAGGCTTGGGTGGTAAATCGTGCCGACGAGCTCTTGCTGCTGCAGAGACGCCAGAATTTCACGTGAGCTTTCTTCGTGAACTCGCATACGCGCACCTAGCGTACGAATACCACGTAGAGTCATGTAGCTATCAAATGGTGTGCCGGTCGCACCAATACAGTTGCCCCACCATGCTAGCTCTTCAGCGTGCTCTTCAGTTTTCGTGACGACAACGCCACCAATAACGTCCGAGTGTCCGTTGATGTACTTGGTGGTTGAGTGGATAACAAAATCCGCACCCAGTTCTAAAGGCTTTTGGAACACTGGAGTCAAAAACGTGTTATCGACAGCAACCAGAGCACCAACCTCTTTCGCTTTATGGCAAGTTTCTGCAATATCAACCACACGAACCAAAGGATTCGATGGTGTTTCAATTAAGATCAACTTTGGCTTAAGCGCGATCGCCGCATCCAGCGCCGCTTGATCCGATTGATCAACGAACAGAACTTTAAAGTCACCTTTGAGTGAGCGAGTGTTAAACAGACGGTAAGTACCGCCGTAGCAGTCGTGTGGTGCGATAATAAGATCATCGCCGCCTAGGAAAGCAGAAACCCATAAGTTAAGCGCCGAGGTACCACAATTAGTGACAACCGCGCCTTTACCCGATTCAAGCTCAAACAGTGCCGTTTCTAATAAACCGCGATTTGGGTTACCAGAACGGGTGTAATCGTACTTTGGCACTTCACCAAAAGCGGGAAACCCATAGTTAGTCGAAAGATAAATAGGTGGGACAACGGCATGGTGTTGCGTGTCTGACTCGATACCAGTACGTACTGCGATGGTTGCTGGCTTCCGGCTGCTCATAGGTGCTTCCTTACAAGTTTTGCGTCTGAGAATCACAGCTGCTTGTCGGCATTTTGCGGCTGTGTTAGATATATGTTATTCACTTTACTTTCATAAACGTGAGACGTCAACACTTCTAGACGTCTATATGTCTTTGCTTATGGCGGTAAATCCCGCTAAAATCACCACTATTAATTTATTCTAACAACTAAAGTGATGAAGGTACGCAATGGCCGACTGGAATGGTGAATACATAAGCCCATATGCTGAGCATGGAAAGAAAAGCGAACAAGTAAAGAAGATTACAGTTTCTATCCCTCTAAAAGTGTTAAAGGTTCTAACTGACGAGCGTACTCGCCGCCAGATTAACAACCTACGCCATGCAACAAACAGTGAGCTACTGTGCGAAGCCTTTCTACATGCGTACACAGGCCAACCACTACCAACGGATGAAGACCTTCGTAAAGACCGTCCTGACGATATCCCTGCTGAAGTGAAAAAGCTGATGACAGAAATGGGCATCGAGTTCGAAGCGTTTGACGAAGAATAAAAACAACTCAGTCACTGCCTTCATTATTGATTCGCTCTAGCTGAACCCTATTTATCACACCGCGCATTGTTTTTTATGACTGCGCTGTGAATGATAGACATAAAAAAACCGACTCCAGATGAGTCGGTTTTTTATTATTCTTTTCGTCTCGATAACGAAACGACGATACCAGAAGATTATGTCATCCAGTCTCTATGCCATATGCTTCTATGCCATGTAGTTAGCAGGCATCTCGATACGAGCTACGCCAGATTCAACAGCCGCTTCTGCTACTGCTTTTGCTACGCGAGGAAGTAGACGTGGGTCCATTGGCTTAGGAATGATGTAACCCTTACCGAACTCCAGTGCAGTCTCGCCCGCAGCTGCTAATACTTCAGCTGGAACTTCTTCTTTCGCCAGTTCACGAATCGCTTTAACCGCCGCTAGCTTCATTTCGTCATTGATTTCGCTCGCACGCACGTCTAGTGCACCACGGAAAATGAATGGGAAACAAAGTACGTTGTTTACTTGGTTAGGGTAATCACTGCGGCCTGTACCCATGATAAGGTCAGAACGAACTTCGTGAGCAAGCTCTGGCTTGATCTCTGGATCTGGGTTTGAACATGCAAACACAACTGGCTTATCAGCCATCAGCGTTAGAGCTTCTGCTGGAAGCAGGTTAGGACCCGATACACCCAAGAACAGGTCAGCGCCTTCGATAACATCTTCAAGCGTACGCTTGTCGGTATTGTTTGCGAACAGCTCTTTGTATTCGTTTAGGTCATCACGACGAGTGTGGATCACACCTTTACGGTCAAGCATGTAGATTTTTTCACGCTGAGCGCCACACTTAATCAGTAGTTCCATACAAGCAACCGCAGCTGCGCCAGCACCTAAACAAACGATCTTACACTCTTCAAGTTTCTTACCTTGAAGTTCGATCGCGTTCAGCATACCCGCTGCTGTCACAATCGCAGTACCGTGTTGGTCATCGTGGAATACCGGAACATCACAACGTTCAATCAGGCGACGTTCAATCTCAAAACAGTCTGGTGCTTTGATGTCTTCCAGGTTAATACCGCCAAATGTATCTGCGATATTCGCAACCGTATCAACGAACTCATCGATTGTGCGGTGTTTTACTTCAATATCGATAGAATCTAAACCAGCAAAACGCTTAAACAGGAGCGCTTTACCTTCCATAACAGGTTTAGAAGCAATAGGACCAAGGTTACCTAGGCCAAGAATCGCTGTACCGTTAGAGATAACTGCAACCATGTTGCCTTTACCTGTGTACTTATAAACGTTATCGACGTTCTGTGCGATCTCGCGAACAGGCTCGGCTACGCCTGGGCTGTATGCAAGTGCTAGGTCTTCTGCAGAGTTTGCAGGCTTCGTCAGTTCTACGGCAATTTTGCCAGGAATTGGGAACTCATGGTAATCAAGAGCTTGCTGACGGAATTGTTCTTGAGGCGATAACGATTTTTCAGATGATAACGCTTGAGAGGATTGAGCTTGGCTGCTGTCTTCAGACATAGGTGTAGGTTCCTAGGATATTATTATTTGGGGGATCTTGTTCATGTTAATGGATGTACTTCAAAGTTCCTAGGTGGTTGAAGCCTCTGTCTCATTAAAAAACGAGATTTCACTACTAATAAGACCAGTGAGCAGTTGAAATTACTGTCGCTTGTTGAACTTTCGAGCTGAATTTGGTGAAGAGAGGTACGCAAGGAATTGCCCTGCAATAGAAAGGTAGGCACCTTATCGTTAGGCGGGATTGAAGCTTGAATGAAAGTCACTGCTTTCTCAAATTACAGGCAACAAAAAAGGACACCGAAGTGTCCTTTTTCATGTCTAAATAGCGAGAATTACTTCTTGCTAGAAAGAGCACCGAAACGCTTGTTGAAGCGATCAACACGGCCGCCAGTATCTACGATACGTTGCTTACCAGTGTAGAACGGGTGACATTTGTCACATACGTCTAGGTGGATTGATTCTTTTGCTAGCGTTGAGTTGAACTCAAATGTGTTGCCGCAAGAACAAGTTGCAGAAACTGCTTTGTATTCTGGGTGGATTCCAGCTTTCATGGGATAACCTCAAGTAGGCCGTGTCGCTATACGATTCTAAGCCGCACACCACACGTAGTTTAAAAAAGAAATAAAGACACCGCATCGACACAAAAGAGTGATGAAGCCATACCTTTAAGGCGCAGTATAGTAATGAATCTAAAAGGCAGGATCAACTGATTTGATACATTTTTCACCAATTCTCTCTTTATTTCCTTTATCGCCCTGAGATTTCGAGCTGTCGTTGTCTGTATACGTTAACTCACCGCCTTCATCCAAACTGCTTCTCGAATTTAACCGCCTTATCCTTTAGACTGTTCGCTCTCGTCAACTCAGATAAAGCCGTCCCTTTATGCGTCCAATGATTGCCCGCGTGGCACTGCCTGTTCCACTCGACAAGCAGTTCGATTACAAGATTCCTAGCCACCTATTCCCAATTATTGGTGGACGAGTCTCTGTGCCCTTTGGACGACAAACCTTAACCGGTATTGTAACGGCTCTGGTTAACGAATCAGAATTCGATCTAGACAAACTCAAACCCATTAAAGCCCTATTAGATAATCAGCCAGTTTGGCCGGAATCTGTCTATTCACTATTAATGTGGTGCAGTCAGTTTTATCAGTACCCACTTGGCGAAACCTTTGCTAACGCCCTACCAAGCGCTTTACGTAAAGGCAAAGCCGCAGACTTCGCAACTTTGGTTGAGTGGCAGTTAACGCCATCAGGCAGAGACCAGCTGATGCAGGGCTTTGGTCGCGCGGTCAAACAAGCCAAAGTAATGCACATGCTTGAGCACGGCCCAGTTCCTCATCAAGAGTTCATTGATGAAGAGGTTGGCAGCGCAGTCCTCAAGACGTTAGAAGAGAAAGGCTGGATTGAATCGGTAGAGAAGAAACCGAAACGTCAGCCGTGGCCAGTGGATCTTGAAAACGACCAAGACAAACCTAAGCTCAATGCTGAGCAAGCTATTGCGATTGCGACCGTAAATAGCCAGACCGCCTTTGGTTGTTTCCTGTTAGAGGGCGTTACTGGCTCAGGTAAGACTGAAGTTTACCTGAATATGATCAAACCGATTCTCGACCAAGGTAAACAAGCGTTAGTGTTAGTGCCCGAGATTGGCCTAACCCCTCAAACGATTAATCGCTTTAAGCGACGCTTCAATGTGCCTGTTGAGGTTATCCACTCCGGTCTCAACGATTCAGAGCGCCTAAATGCGTGGCTCTCGGCTCGCGATAAGATTGCCGGCATAGTGATTGGTACCCGTTCAGCTCTGTTCACGCCGTTTGCAGACTTGGGCATTATCATTGTTGATGAAGAACACGATGCCTCTTATAAACAGCAAGATAGTCTGCGCTACCACGCTCGTGATGTCGCTATCATGCGTGCTCATAAAGCGCAGATCCCGGTTGTGTTAGGCTCGGCGACTCCGGCCTTTGAAACTCTGCACAACGCTCAGATAGGCAAATACAGTTATCTTACTCTTACTTCACGTGCAGGTGTCGCACTGCCGACCACCAATAAGGTGTTGGATGTTAAGGGTGAATATTTAGAAAGTGGCTTGTCTGCGTCGTTGATTGCAGAAATGCAAAGACACCTCAAAGCAGGCAACCAAGTGATGCTGTTTCTCAACCGCCGAGGGTTTTCTCCGGCATTGATGTGTCACGATTGTGGCTGGACAGCCGAATGTAAACGTTGTGATGCTTACTACACCTATCACCAATACAGTAATGAAATGCGCTGCCACCACTGCGGTTCCCAGCAGCATATCGTGCACAATTGCCAAGGTTGTGGTTCAGCGAACTTAGTAACGGTAGGTGTCGGTACCGAGCAATTAGAAGCCCAACTTGGCCAACTATTCCCTGAATACAAAACCATTCGCATTGACCGCGACAGCACCCGCCGTAAAGGCAGCTTAGAAAGCGCACTAGAGTCGATTCGTAAAGGTGAATACCAAATTTTAATCGGCACACAGATGCTCGCTAAGGGCCACCACTTCCCTGACGTGACACTTGTGGCGTTATTGGATGTCGATGGCTCTTTATTCAGCAGTGACTTCCGAGCGTCTGAACGTCTTGCCCAACTATTCATCCAAGTAGCTGGACGCGCAGGGCGAGCAAGTAAGCCCGGAGAGGTGATCTTACAAACTCACCACCCAGAACATGGGTTACTGCAAGCCTTGCTTCACAAAGACTACAACCACTTTGCTCAGACCGCACTGGCAGAGCGTAAGCAGGCAATGTTACCGCCTTATACCTTTATGACTCTGTTTAGAGCAGAAGCGAATGACACACGCTTGGTGGAAGAGTTCTTGCGTCAGGTTCGTCATACACTGGAGTCACACCCACTGTTTGACCAATATTGCATGGTGTTAGGGCCAACCCCTGCACCACTGGCGAAGCGAGCGGGCAAATCTCGCTGGCAATTGATTTTACAAACACAAACTCGTTCATTAATGCAGAAGCTATTAATGAGCGCTAAGCCGGCAATTAATATGTTACCCGCCGCGAAAAAAGTTCGTTGGTCACTCGACATAGAGCCGCAAGATTTAAGCTAAACCCCTCCGGGTTAAAACTAATGATAAGTTTGTTCACAAATATTTCATATTTCTCGTGAGCAACTTCACACTAGTCATGTGATTTTTGTTAATCTAGCCGTAACTTTACACGGATTAAACGAATAAAATATTGCAATAAAAAAAGTGTTAGCAACACTTTCATAATATCTATTCGATTACATTTATTATTCACGCCTTAGATACTTAGGCGATAAAGGAACTTAAAAGAGGGTTTAATTTATGGCGACAATGAAGGATGTTGCCCAGCTAGCAGGCGTCTCAACAGCCACAGTATCACGTGCATTGATGAACCCTGAGAAAGTCTCAGTTTCAACTCGAAAACGAGTCGAAACAGCCGTACTTGAAGCTGGATACTCACCCAATACATTAGCTAGAAACTTACGTCGCAACGAATCAAAAACCATCATCACTATCGTTCCTGATATCTGTGACCCTTATTTCGCCGAGATCATTCGTGGTATCGAAGATGCCGCTGTAGAAAATGATTACCTTGTTCTACTGGGTGATAGCGGCCAGCAAAAGAAGCGCGAGTCTTCATTTGTTAACTTAGTTTTCACCAAACAAGCTGACGGCATGCTGCTGCTTGGCACTGACCATCCGTTTGATGTCAGCAAGCCTGAGCAAAAGAATTTACCGCCGATGGTAATGGCGTGTGAGTTTGCCCCTGAGCTTGAACTGCCTACGGTACACATCGACAACCTGACATCTGCATTCGAAGCGGTTAACTACCTCGCTCAGTTAGGTCATAAACGTATCGCTCAAATTTCAGGACCAGTATCAGCAACGCTGTGTAAGTTCCGCCAACAAGGCTACCAACAAGCCCTGCGTCGTGCCGGAGTATCGATGAATCCAGCTTACAGCACAGTCGGCGACTTCACCTTTGAAGCGGGCGCTCAAGCGGTTCGCCAATTACTGGCACTTCCTGAACAGCCAACCGCTATTTTCTGTCACAACGATGCGATGGCCATTGGTGCAATTCAAGAAGCGAAGAAGCTAGGCTTACGCGTTCCTCAAGACCTGTCGATTGTCGGCTTCGATGACATCCAATTCGCTCAATACTGCGATCCACCGCTAACCACCATATCTCAACCTCGTTACGAAATTGGACGTCAAGCGATGTTGATGATGCTAGATCTACTGAAAGGCAATGATGTGCAAGCAGGTTCGCGTCTGCTTGAAGCTAAATTGGTCGTTCGAGGCAGTACAGCGCCACCTCGAATGTGACCCTCAGAAATACCCTCATAAATCTGCGGCACATTTTGATGTGCCGCTTCCATTTCTGCACTATTATCCTCGCGCAATCTGGATTACCATGAGGACAGAATCAGCAACTATTGAAATGTCTTGTGGCTAATAGAGATTATGTAAAGCGCGGTCGTGGCACCAAAAAGCCGACCAAAAAACAAGCCCCTCGCCGTAAACCTTGGCGCAGTGGTCTTTTGGCGATCCTCCTTGCCGGTGGTTTTGGTTACGGACTTTACCTATTGAGTAATGATCCTGAGCCGCCAGCACCAACACCTGTGGCTACCAAACCAAAACCTAAGCCAAAACCAGCGAAAGTGATTCCACCGCCTCCCGAAGAGAAGTGGGACTACGTTGAAACGCTGCCAAGCCGCGAAATTGAAGTAAAAGCCAAAGAACAACAGATCTCTAAGATCCCTTACGTGATGCAGTGTGGCGCTTACAAAACGTCAACACAGGCAGAAACGCGCAAGTTAGATATTGCCTTCCAAGGTATCTCGAGTGAAATCCGTAAAAAAGACGGCAGTAGCTGGTACCGTGTGGTTCTAGGGCCATACAAGTTGAAGCGTGACGCAGAACGCGATCGCCATAAGCTGCAACGAGCAAAAATCGAACCTTGTGCTATTTGGAAAGACACCGAGTAGTTTTGAGTTCAGCGTCAGTCTCTGTCTTAGTAAAAGCCAAAACCAAACACCGAAAACCTCCCATTGTGGAGGTTTTCTTTTATCCCCCTCCCCTTTAGCCAAATTTCCTTACAACTTCCACCGATAAGTTGCACGACATCACTCCCCCTTCCTTGAATTATCCGAGCACCATCCTCATATACTTTTTATACCCAAAGATAAGAAATATTAAGAGGCCCTACTCGTGACTACCATTGTATCTGTACGTCGTAATAATAAAGTCGTCATCGCGGGTGATGGACAAGTATCTCTAGGCAATACTGTAATGAAGGGCAATGCCCGTAAAGTACGTCGCCTATACAACAACAAAGTACTGGCAGGTTTTGCTGGCGGTACCGCTGATGCTTTCACGCTATTCGAAAAATTTGAAAGCAAGCTGCAAATGCACCAAGGCCACCTGACCAAAGCTGCCGTTGAGCTAGCGAAGGATTGGCGTAGCGACCGTGCTCTACGTAAGTTAGAAGCACTGTTAGCAGTAGCGGATGAGACCGCTTCACTGATCATCACAGGTAACGGTGACGTAGTTCAACCTGAGAACGACCTGATTGCGATCGGTTCAGGCGGTAACTTTGCTCAAGCAGCAGCTACTGCACTATTAGAAAATACTGATTTAGATGCGCGTGAAATCGCAGAGAAGTCGCTGAACATTGCAGGCGATATCTGTGTCTTCACCAACCATCACCACACTATTGAAGAACTAGAAAGCACTGTTGAACTGCCAAAGCCAGAGTAACGACCGCTTCCATCAATAACGTTGTATTCAACAGTGATTAAAGAATTAAGGAAAAACCATGTCTGAGATGACTCCTCGCGAAATTGTTCACGAACTCAATCGCCACATAATCGGCCAAGACAACGCTAAACGTTCAGTTGCCATCGCTCTGCGTAACCGCTGGCGTCGTATGCAGCTTGAAGAAAGCCTGCGTGTTGAAGTATCACCAAAGAACATCCTAATGATTGGCCCAACGGGTGTGGGTAAAACTGAAATTGCTCGCCGTCTAGCGAAACTAGCAAACGCGCCTTTCATCAAGGTAGAAGCGACTAAGTTCACCGAAGTTGGCTACGTTGGTAAAGAAGTTGAGACCATCATCCGTGATCTAACGGACGTTGCAATCAAGATGACACACCAACAAGCGATGGAAAAAGTACAATACCGCGCTGAAGAACAAGCGGAAGAACGCATTCTTGATGCCCTTCTACCACCTGCTCGTGATGCGTGGGGTCAGAACGAGCAATCAACTGAAGACACCACCTCTTCAAACACTCGTCAGATTTTCCGTAAGAAACTGCGTGAAGGTAAGCTAGACGACAAAGAGATCGAAGTTGATGTAGCTGCACCGCAAATGGGCGTTGAAATCATGTCACCTCCAGGTATGGAAGAGATGACAAACCAGCTGCAAGGTATGTTCCAAAACCTAGCGGGCGACACCAAGAAAAAACGCAAGATGAAAATCAAAGACGCATTCAAAGCACTGACGGAAGAAGAAGCTTCAAAGCTTGTGAACCAAGAAGAGCTAAAAGAGAATGCGATCTTCAACGCAGAAAATAACGGTATCGTCTTCATCGATGAGATCGACAAAATCTGTAAGCGTGGCGACAGCTCAGGCCCAGACGTATCTCGCGAAGGTGTGCAACGTGACCTACTGCCTCTTATTGAAGGCAGCACAGTATCAACGAAGCACGGCATGGTTAAAACTGACCACATATTGTTTATCACATCAGGCGCATTCCAAGTGGCTAAGCCATCTGATCTGATCCCTGAACTACAAGGTCGTCTGCCAATCCGCGTAGAGCTTGAAGCGCTTTCAGCACATGACTTCAAACGCATCCTGACTGAACCAAAAGCATCTCTAACAGAGCAATACATTGCCCTAATGAAAACAGAAGATGTCAGCATTGAGTTCACTGAAGATGGCATCAACCAGATTGCGGACGCAGCATGGCGCGTAAACGAAACCACTGAGAACATCGGTGCGCGTCGTCTACACACTGTAATGGAGCGCCTAATGGATGAGATTTCATTCGAAGCAACAGACAAAGCTGGCAGCAAGCTAGTGATTGATGAAGCTTACGTAACATCAAAACTTGGTGAGTTCGTAGAAGACGAAGACCTAAGTCGCTTCATCCTGTAGCACACCAAACTCCAACTTATTGCTCTATCTCAAAGAAATAGCAGCTAATAAGCGAATTCAAGGCCCACTTTCGAGTGGGCTTTTTATTACCCGAAAAATGGGCGTATACTCAAATCACAGTATGAAACGAAGACTTACAAAGAATTAGACCTACGATGAAACAATCTCTACTGATTTGGCTTGATGCCGCACGACCAAAAACTCTGCCTCTCGCACTTGTCTCTATTCTTACAGGAAGTAGTTTAGCGTTCGCCGGTGGTCAGTTTTCTTTATCAATAGCATTACTGGCTTTTTTAACCGCCACCCTATTACAGATTCTATCGAACCTCGCCAATGACTATGGCGACGCCGTAAAAGGCACAGACAACAAAAACCGTCTGGGGCCTACACGTGCCATGCAATCTGGCGCGGTAACAGCGAAAACCATGAAGCAAGCGATCATCCTCAACATCGTGTTTACCGTGATTGCCGGGCTGATTCTTATTTTTCATGCGCTGAGCTCGCTCGAAAGTATCTTATCTTTCATTGCGTTAGGCATATTGGCTATTGTTGCAGCCATCGCTTACACCGTCGGTAACAAACCTTATGGCTATATTGGCCTTGGTGACTTATCGGTGTTTATCTTCTTCGGTTTGTTAGGTGTTTCAGGGACTTACTTCTTACACACTGGCCATGTTGAACCCAGCCTGTTTTTGCCTGCTTTAGGCTGCGGACTGATGGCGGTGGCGGTACTCAATATCAACAACATGCGTGATATCGAAAACGACAGCGAATGCGGTAAGCGCACCATGGCGGTTCGCCTAGGACAGCGCAAAGCCAAGCACTATCATTTTGCACTGCTTGGCCTCGCCCTTGCGTCTTTCGCTATCTACCTACTTATTCAAGAAAAACCGGCCTGGATCAGTCTGCCGTTTTTACTGAGCATTATTATCGTTTATAAGCATGGTAAGGCTGTTTGGGAAACCGAAAAACCAGCACAGATCGCACCAATGATGCCTGTGATTGTGAAATGTTCATTGGTCACTAACCTATTGTTTGCAGGGGTTGTCGTAGCTCAAACTCTATTGAGTTAATTGAGACTAATCATTGCAAAGGGATCAAGCACCGATATACTCAAAGTAAGCTCATTGTTCAAAAGGTATACGAATGGAATACAACACTTCAGCACTGTGCGACATATATTTGGATCAAGTTGATGTCGTGGAGCCAATGTTCAGCAACTTCGGTGGACGTGCATCCTTCGCAGGACAGATCACGACATTAAAGTGTTTTGAAGATAACGCTTTAATTCGCTCCGTATTAGAACAAGATGGTCTAGGGCGTGTACTGTTAATCGATGGTGGCGGATCACTACGCAAAGCGCTGATCGATGCTGAAATTGCCTTACTTGCCGAAGACAATGAGTGGGAAGGGATTGTAGTTTACGGCTGCGTTCGTGAAGTCGATGAGCTTGAAGACATGAACCTAGGCATCCAAGCCTTGGCTTCTATCCCTGTTGGAGCGAGCCAAGAGGGTGTCGGTGAGTTAGACGTTCCTGTGAACTTTGGCAGCGTGACCTTCTTACCCGAAGATTACCTCTACGCAGACAACACCGGCATCATTCTTTCAGCAGAACCTTTGGACGTAGAACTCGATCTGGATGTTGAAGAAGAAGAGGTCGAGTAATTCACTCGGCTTTGAATAATAAAACAAAGATTAAGAACAAACAAAAACGCCCGCTACTGAGTAGCGGGCGTTTTTTTAAACCTGAAGAGTCGATTACTCTACTTCATCCATTTTACCAAGAAGGTTACGGATGCGATCTTGCCATGCTGAATGCTCTTCCTGCATTTGCTGAGTTTTTTGCTCTAGCTCGTGACGGCTTGCTTTAAGCTCACCAGCTTCTGTTGCTAGTGCTTGTTTCTCTTCTTTAAGCTCTTCCACTTCCATTTGAAGAAGTGCAATTGTATCTACTGCTGTTTGAATTTTTGCTTCTAGCTGCTCTAGTACTTCAAAAGACATTCTGGCCTACCTTTAAGTTATCCGTTTGATGGTGAAGGTTCACTCCACTTATTTCCCCATTCTACTCAGCAGAGCAAGGATAAACACTCAATATATTCGATATTTTGCGCCATTCGATGAAAAAAACAGCGCTTTTTACCGAATATTGACGTGAATGATTACCACCACAACGGCAAACCGATTATTTTGATGAATAATAACTGTTTTCCACTGCGAATTGATCGAGAGCAATCTCCAAAAAACAAAAAGGCAAACGTTTCCTTTTGGATATGGTAAAATTCGCCGCGAAATTTCTATTCCCCCTTTGAAAATTTTGGAGTCCGCATGAAACGCGATTTAGCAATGTCATTCTCTCGTGTCACAGAAGGTGCAGCACTAGCTGGTTACAAGTGGCTTGGCCGTGGCGATAAAAACGCTGCAGATGGCGCTGCTGTAGAAGTAATGCGTAGCCTATTAAACAAAACCGAAATTAGCGGCGAGATTGTTATCGGCGAAGGTGAAATCGATGATGCACCTATGCTGTACATCGGCGAAAACGTAGGTGTAGGCGGCGACGCTGTCGACATCGCAGTTGACCCAATTGAAGGGACACGCATGACAGCAATGGGCCAATCAAATGCATTGGCTGTATTGGCGGCAGGCGAAAAAGGCAGCTTCCTTAAAGCGCCTGATATGTACATGGAAAAGCTAGTTGTTGGCCCTGGCGCTAAAGGCGTGATTGATCTAGAACTGCCACTCACAGAAAACCTAGAAAACATCGCTAAAGCACTAGGTAAAACACTCGATACTTTAGTAGTAACCACACTTGCGAAGCCTCGTCACGATCAAGTAATTGCCGATATGCAAGCCATGGGCGTTCGTGTATTCGCAGTACCAGACGGTGATGTTGCAGCGTCTATCCTAACCTGTATGCCAGACAGCGAAGTAGACGTCATGTACTGCATCGGCGGCGCACCTGAAGGTGTGGTTTCTGCTGCGGTAATTCGCGCACTCGACGGCGACATGCACGGACGTCTTCTACCTCGTCATGAAGTTAAAGGCGACACAGAAGAAAACCGCAAGCACGGTGAACTTGAGCTTGAGCGTTGTGCTGAAATGGGCGTAACGGCGGGTATCGTGTTGAAGATGGAAGACATGGCTCGCAGCGACAACGTTGTGTTCTCAGCAACGGGCATCACTAAAGGTGACTTGCTAGAAGGCATTTCTCGTCAAGGCAATATCGCGACAACAGAAACCCTGCTTATCCGTGGCCGCTGCCGTACTATTCGTCGTATCAAGTCTATTCACTACCTAGAGCGTAAAGACCCAGAAGTGCTTGGTCACATCCTGTAAACCTAAATTAGGTTCAACAGAACACGCGAAGGCTGATACCAAGTATCAGCCTTTTGTTTTATTAGCGCACCAGAATCTGACCATGGCTGCCAATAGAGTAAAACGCTAGCTATAGAGTAAATCCCCATCAATATAGTAAATAGTTTGCTTTATAAACACCTTACCTCATAATAGTAAGGCTCATAAGGTAGGGATAGTATGAAAACAAGCGACAAAATCTTACAGACCATCAAACGTCAAGGTGCGGTAACCGCGAAACAACTGTCAGAAGAGTTTGGCATGACGACAATGGGTGCAAGACAACATCTGCAAAGCCTGGAAGATGACGGTATTCTTGCGTTTCATGATGTGAAAGTAAAAGTGGGTCGCCCGACTCGCCACTGGTCCCTGACGCAACAAGGTCATAGTCAATTTTCCGACCGACATGGTGAACTCACCATTCAAGTGATTGATGCTGTAGAAAACCTATTTGGTAAAGAAGGATTGGCTAAGGTTGCTGCCGAACGTGAACAACACACACTCAAGCAGTATCAAACTGCGCTGTCTGATTGCGACTCACTCATCAGCAAACTTAAAAAACTCACCCAACTTCGTGAAAACGAAGGCTACATGGCAGAACTTCAAGAGCATGACGATCACTACATCTTGATCGAGAACCACTGCCCTATCTGCAAGGCTGCGACTCGTTGTCCTAGCCTGTGCCAATCTGAGCTCAATGTGTTTACTGAGTTACTCAAAGATGAGTGTCATGTGAGCCGTACAGAGCACATCATTGCTGGCGAGCGACGCTGTACTTATACCTTAACACCCACGCTTTGATCATCACGGTAAGCGGTTAATGATGTCTCAATATTGAGAAAATATAAATAGATTAAAATTCGTACAAATTTCTTTCTTAAGCTTATAGCATATGAAACACGCTTAATGCTAAGGAAGGAATCATGGCATATCCGCAACCCGCTCAAAAACTGCCACCCTTTGATGAACTGGTCCAACTCGCAAAAAGCGATCCTAAAGCATTCAACCAATTCAAACACGAGATGTGCGAGCAGATGATTTGTTCGGCTTCTGAAGCCATGCAAGACAGGCTACGCGCTCAGCAAAGTCACATCGACTTAGTGGTTAGCCGTTGTAAAAACCCACACCATGCCAATGTTGTGCTCATGCAAGAACTTCGTTGTCAGGTATGTAAATTCCAAGATGCACTCGAAGGACGTTGCAGATTCGAAGAATCTCTACCTGAGAATGTTGTGCCCTTCAGGCCGAATACAGAGCCAAAAATGTACTGAAAGTAGAATAGTATAAAAAAGAAAAAGGGGAGCGCGATGCTCCCTTCTTATCTATTCCTTGTTAATACTTACACGGGTCTTCGCCGTAGTCGTTGCGGCCTTCTGTACCTTTCAACAAGCCACACTCAATAAGAATCCATAAACCACACACTAATGCCGCAACGGTTGCCGCCATATGAACTGGCGATACCGACTCTGTGGTAGTCGCAGCCATTGGTGAAGCTAAGCGACCCAGAACTAGAGGCACATTTAACAATAACCAGTAATTCGACTTATTGCGATCGTGCCAGCGCTTAGCGGTAACCGCTAGATCTGGGATCACTAGCAGCAATAGGAAGATTGGTAGCAGGATATAAGAGTAAGCAGGGAACAATACAGAGATACCAGAAGCAAAACCAGTAATCGCTATATAGTAGAAAATATTCCAAATCCAGTAAGTCTTACGACCAATTCTCCCCTTGAAAGAGAGCAGTAATTCTTTCATCGACATCTTAAATACTCAAATTTATACGCCACTAAAAGTCAGCAGCAATGGTTAGTTTATTACTTTTTGAAAGCAACTTTTATCCATATCACGAATATTCACCGTTAAGCTTCTTACATGACTCGCTTGTTCTTGCAGGGTCTGCATTAACGATCGTGACAATTCTCGCTTTTGCTCTTCCGTTCGTCCCGAAAGTAACTCAAAGCTGATATGAATAAAGTCTACACTATCTTCCTCATCACCGACCAACCAATTATGGCAACGCAGTGAGCGAGACTTCACTGACGGCACATCAAACAAGCCACATGTGAGAGCGACTTGATGGAGATCTTCCAGTAAGCCTTGGATATTTACTCGCTCATCCACTGAATTGGAGTACTCAAGAACTAGATTCGGCATTGTTACTTCCTGTTGTTAACGCAATCGTTTGTCCCTTAATAGCAACTAACGGTGAAAAATCCGAGAAGTTAGCTATTATTCTGTCTGCCGGATCACTGATATATGCTCAAAATCTACTCTGACCATTGAGTAAGATCCAAGAAAGTCATGACCACAGTCATGATCTGTTGATATTATTCTGTTATATTATTTCGTAATAAAGTTTACTTTTTTACATTCGATTTATTTAAATACTTTGGAGATATTCCTATGCGTCATCCTGTAGTTATGGGTAACTGGAAACTAAACGGCAGCAAAGAAATGGTTGTTGAACTACTAAACGGTCTTAACGCTGAACTTGAAGGCGTAACAGGCGTAGACGTAGCAGTTGCTCCACCAGCACTTTTCGTTGATCTTGCTGAGCGTACGCTTACTGAAGCTGGTAGCGCGATCATCCTAGGTGCTCAAAACTCTGACCTAAACAACAGCGGTGCATTCACTGGCGACATGTCTCCAGCAATGCTTAAAGAGTTCGGCGCATCTCACATCATCATCGGTCACTCTGAGCGTCGTGAATACCACAACGAATCAGATGAGTTCGTAGCTAAGAAATTCGCATTCCTAAAAGAAAACGGCCTAACTCCAGTTCTTTGTATCGGTGAATCTGAAGCACAAAACGAAGCAGGCGAAACTGTTGCAGTATGTGCTCGTCAACTTGACGCTGTTATCAACACTCAAGGTGTTGAAGCTCTTGAAGGCGCTATCATCGCTTACGAACCAATCTGGGCTATCGGTACTGGTAAAGCAGCTACAGCTGAAGATGCACAACGCATCCACGCTCAAATCCGTGCACACATCGCAGAGAAATCTGAAGAAGTTGCTAAGAAAGTTGTTATCCAATACGGCGGTTCTGTTAAGCCAGAAAACGCAGCAGCTTACTTCGCACAACCAGACATCGACGGTGCTCTAGTTGGCGGTGCAGCTCTAGACGCGAAAAGCTTCGCAGCTATCGCTAAAGCAGCAGCTGAAGCAAAAGCTTAATTTAAACGTCACCGTTTAGATTAGATGAAAGGTCAACTTAGGTTGGCCTTTTTTATTGCCTGTAGTTTTTGAAACCTCAAACGACAGGTACAAAAAAACCGCTGATAAATCAGCGGTTTTTAAATATTTTCAAGCGAACGCTAAGCGTGGCTTAGAACAACTCTTCTGCAACGCGGAATAGCTCAGAACGGTCTGGGTTCTGCATGTTCTCGATACAATCGATAATGTCGTGGTGAACAAGTTCTTCTTTCTCGATACCAACACAACGACCACCGTGGCCTTCTTGAAGAAGGTGAACAGCGTAGTTACCCATGCGAGAAGCCAGTACACGGTCAAATGCAGTAGGACGACCACCACGTTGGATGTGACCAAGAACCGTTGCACGAGTTTCACGACCAGTTGAAGATTCGATCTCTTTAGCCAGTTCGTTCGCATCCATCATTAGCTCAGTTAGAGCGATGATTGCGTGCTTCTTACCTTTAGCAATACCATCTTGGATGTTGCTGATAAGCTGTTCTTTATCTAGGCCAGTCTCTGGAGTAATGATGTACTCACAACCACCCGCGATTGCTGACATAAGCGTAAGGTCACCACAGTGACGGCCCATGATTTCAACAATAGAAATACGTTGGTGAGAAGAAGACGTGTCACGTAGACGGTCAATTGAATCGATAACAGTGTTAAGCGCTGTTAGGTAGCCGATTGTGTAGTCAGTACCCGCGATATCGTTATCGATTGTGCCTGGAAGACCGATACATGGGTAACCCATTTCAGTCAGTTTCTTAGCACCCATGTAAGAGCCGTCACCACCGATAACAACTAGTGCTTCGATACCGTGCTTCTTAAGGTTCTCGATGCCTTTCTCACGAACAGCAACGTCTTTGAACTCAGGGAAACGTGCAGAACCTAAGAAAGTACCACCACGGTTGATTACGTCAGATACGCTTGAACGGTCAAGCTTTTCGATACGATCTTCAACAAGGCCTTGGTAGCCATCGTAAATGCCGTAAACTTCAATGCCAACTGATAGTGCAGTACGAACTACGCCGCGAACTGCTGCGTTCATGCCTGGAGCGTCACCACCACTGGTCAAAACACCGATCTTCTTAATCATGCTCACCCTCGATTTTTGGGAATCTATTATTCAATTCTTTTGCTTGCTGACTGTATATCAACAAGATTTTAAATCTATATTTGTGCTTTATGTTACATTTCCTCAAAGGGAATAGCACTTAAATCGCGTAAATTTATGTAACATTTCTACTTCTGTAAGAGTATTACAGTTTTACTCAATAACTTTGTTGATTCACATCAGAATCAACATTAATTGTTATCAGCTGTATTTTGTCTCACCAAAGAGCTAGCAATTTTTACTCACTTTAGTTCAAAAGCCACTCACTTACCATTTGCTACCCATTTTTTAGCACGCTTACCATGAGTGGGATTTCTGCTGCTTCTCTGGTCCAAATACGACCGAGTATGGATCTTGATGAATTAATACATCAGCATCAGGGAAAACAGAGATAAGCTTGTCTTCTACTTCGTCAGAAATGCGGTGCGCTTCAATAAGTGGGATATTATCTTCGAGTTCTAAATGTAATTGAATGAACCGAACAGGCCCTGAACGGCGCGTTCTTAGTTGATGCACACCCAATACCCCTTCCACACTCAACGATGTCTCTTTAATTAGCTTGAGCTCTTCATCAGGCAACTTCCTATCAAGCAGAGATTGAATCGCTTCCATCGCCATTTGATAAGCGCTGTAAAGAATGTAGATACCGATACCAATCGCGAATACTGCGTCTGCTTGACCGATGCCAAACCAACTAAGTGCCAATGCCAGCATGATCGCCGCATTCATATAAAGATCAGACTGATAATGAAGAGAATCGGCAGCTATCGCCTGGCTACCTGTTTGGCTCACAACGTACTTTTGGAATCGAACCAAACCAAAGGTCATTACAATCGCGAACAAGCTGACATAAATACCAACTTCTGGAGAATTCAGCTCATGTGGTCGGAAGAAACGCTCTATACCATTGAGAATAAGGAAACAAGCGGAACCAGAAATAAACATCGCTTGTGCTAATGCGGCAAGAGATTCAGCCTTACCATGGCCAAAGGTATGCTCTTTATCAGCGGGTTGCAGAGAGTAGCGAACGACGACGAGGTTGACTACAGAAGCGGCGATATCCAACAGTGAATCAACAACAGAAGCTAATAAACTGACTGAACCTGTCACCCACCACGCTGCAACCTTCACAACCAATAATATGGTAGCAATGATGGTGGCTGCCCAAGCGGCGAGCGTAACTAAACGTGCATATTTTTGTTTCATAAATTGGCTATAAAGTGACTGATAGCACAAAGTATAACCCGCAAACAACCGATTGAATATGACAGCCATGATGTAAAATATTCATTTTTAAGGATCAAAAAAAGCGGCACACAGCCGCTTCTTTGCAAACACCTTCATTCAACTAGGTTTTTCAAACCATGAATTACTGATTTTTGTTCATGCGTTTTTCCATTTTGTCCGCACACTTCGCCATGCGCTCTTGCTGAATTTCTTTCAGTTGAGTCTTTTGCTCAGGTGTTAGTACGCTCATCATTTGATGTTGTTTCTTAAGCATTGCTACGCGACGCTCAGTTTGCTTCTCAACCATTTGGCTTGCTAGGTCGTTTGCTGCCGCTTCGTCAAAGTTGTCTGCAAGTACCAATGCTTGAACTTTCTCGTGATGCGCTTTCATTTGCGCGATCTTGTCAGCTTTATTGCCTGAATGTTTTGCTTTCATCTCAGCGCGATTCGCTTCACGCATCTCTTTTAGTTTTGCTTTTTGAGCATCCGTTAGGTCTAGCTGACGCATCACTTTCTTATCGAAGCCGCCACATTTGCCGTGCATACCTTTGTGGTCGCCTTTATCACCACCACCGTAAGCATACGCGCTTGCTGTACCAAACATTAGTGGAAGTGCCGCAGCTGCTAGTACAAGTTTCTTAGTCATTTTCATAATTGTTGCCTCAATTCGGTATAATAAGTCATGTGTTGCGTCTGTTTCTCAGCGCTTGAATATAGATTAGTCTTTCCCTCGTAAAGTGACGTTTAGAAAGCGTAAAGAATCGTAAAGAGTGAAAGTTGACGAATAATTAGCAGTATTATTAACCCAACTAAATGATTAAGGCTTCCCAATGGCGAACATTCTTCTTATTGATGACGACACCGAGTTAACCAGCTTACTCAAAGACATTCTGAGCTTTGAGGGCTTCACTGTTTCCGAAGCCAATGATGGCTACGCGGGGCTCGAGGCGATCAATGATGAGATTGATTTGATTCTTTTGGATGTGATGATGCCGCGTCTTAATGGCATGGAAACACTAAAGAAGCTGAGAGAAAATTGGGAAACACCCGTGCTCATGCTGACCGCAAAAGGCGAAGAGATCGACCGTGTGATTGGCCTTGAACTTGGCGCGGATGATTACCTACCTAAGCCTTTCAGTGACCGCGAATTGTTAGCGCGTATTCGAGCTATCTTGCGCCGAACGCAGACCACTGCGGCACCTAAAACCACCAGCGATAAGGTTCAATATCAAGACATCGAGGTATTCCCTGGCAAACAAGAAGCTTATTGTAATGGCCAGCTTATCGACCTCACCACTACCGAGTTCGCCCTGCTGAGCCACCTAATCCAGAACCCGGGGCAAGTGATCACCAAGGAAACGTTGAGTTTAGATGTGCTCGGTAAAAGACTAGCAGCATTTGACCGTGCGATAGACATGCACATATCCAACCTGCGTAAAAAAATTCCTGAACGCAGTGACGCCAAACCTCGCATCAAAACCTTACGAGGCCGTGGTTACTTATTGGTAGAGGAAGATTAATGCGTATCCCTAAAATCACCAGCTTATATGGACGTATCTTTGCTATCTTTTGGTTCACCATGTTACTGGTGCTTTTGTCGGTACTGTCGCTTCCCCATTTAGACCCGCGTGTAGCACGCGATGTACCCGCGGATCATCTCAATAAATTAGAGCGTATCGCTAAATTCACAGAGAAACGCTACGCCAAAGAACCGAATCTGGGCAAAATTGTATTCCAACTTGAGGCACCACGTAGCCGCAAGGACTCACGAGCTCGCATCTACTTAACCGACCTTGAAGGAGCCGTCCTTACCTCTAAGAGACATTCAGACTACAAGTTGAAGGCAATTCGCAACTTTGTGACCTCAATTGAGAACCCTGAAGTGCCGAAACAAAAGCTCTACGGACATTACATGGTGGCCGGTCCAGTACCGATCAAACTGGCAGGTGAAGAGTTGTTGATGTATGCCGGAGTGAAATGGAATCAACCACCGCCATTCTTGTTACGCCTATTTGATAGACCTTTACAGCTATTGCTTGCTGTCATGTTAGCGAGTACTCCGCTATTACTTTGGCTAGCTTGGGCACTGAGTCAACCAGCTCGCAGGCTAGAACGCGCTGCGCAACGTGTAGCGAAAGGCCAGTTTGAGGTAGACCCAACACTTGAAAAAGGTACCTCTGAATTCAGACAAGCGGGTGAAAGCTTTAACCAAATGGTCGAAGCGGTAAACCAGATGATTTCGGGGCAACAGCGACTACTCTCTGATATATCACACGAACTCCGCTCACCACTGACTCGTCTGCGCATGGCGAATGCGCTGGCAATTCGTAAACAAGGTGAGAGCCAAGAACTTGAACGTATTGATACCGAAGCACAACGTCTTGAACAGATGATCAGTGAGCTACTGACGTTATCTCGTATGCAAGTCGACAGCCACATTACTCGTGAGGTTCAGCCTATCTCGAGCCTATGGGAAGAGATCTTGAAAGACGCACAGTTTGAAGCCGAACAGATGGGCAAACAACTGACGTTCTCAGAGATCCCTGAGCGTTCTATTTCGGGTAACCCTAAGCTGCTGATGAGCGCGCTAGACAACATTACACGCAATGCGATCTACTACGGCAAAGACCAAGTGGATGTGCAATTCCATGTGGTTCAGGATCAGCTAACAATTTGCGTCAATGATAATGGTGATGGTGTACCAGAGGATGAACTGGATTCTATCTTCAGACCTTTCTACCGTGTTTCTACCGCTCGTGACCGTAATTCTGGTGGCACTGGGCTTGGGCTGACTATTACCGAAAGTGCGATTCGTCAACATAGTGGAGCGATTACCGCGAGCCGCAGTAAACTCGGTGGATTACAGCTCGAAATTACTCTTCCTATCCTGCCACTGTAATACCCCCACAAAGATCGCAGTTGATAATGATTGTTATTATCATTATGGTGAATCCTCTAATTAAGGAGGATTTACCATGTCTCACATTTTCCCTGAACTGCCCTACGCCTACGATGCTCTAGAACCCTACATCGATGCAAAAACGATGGAAGTGCACTACAGCAAGCATCATAGAACATACTATGACAAGTTTGTTGCTGCGGTGTCTGGTAGCGAGCTTGAACAGCAATCTCTCACTGAAATCTTCGCTAATATTTCTCAACACAGCCCCGCCGTGCGCAACAATGGTGGCGGCTACTACAACCATATCTTGTATTGGAACTGCATGTCTCAAGACGGCGGTGGCGAACCAACTGGCGAGCTTGGTGAGGCGATTAAAAGCACATTTGGAGATTTTGCAGCATTCCAAGATCAGTTCGCTCAAGCGGCAATCAACACCTTCGGCTCTGGCTTCGCTTGGTTAGTAGTAGAAGAAGGACAACTGAAGATCATCTCAACCTCAAACCAAGATAATCCTTGGATGGATACAGTTGCCAGCGATGGTGAGCCGATTCTCGCGCTCGATGTTTGGGAACATGCTTACTACATCAGCTACCAGAACCGTCGTCCTGATTACATCAATGCATGGTGGAACGTGGTGAATTGGAATGCAGTATCAGAAAACTACGCACAAGCATTAGCGAACAACGCGTAAGCTGATGGTGGCGAACTGTACTCACTCAGCTTGCCACCGTATACTCTGGCTATCTTTGATTATTCTTGTGAACCAACATGTTTGATATCGCTTTATACGAACCAGAAATTGCACCCAATACGGGTAACATCATCCGCCTATGTGCTAACTGCGGCGCAAACCTTCACCTTATCGAACCGCTTGGCTTTGATTTTGAAGAGAAGAAAGTTCGTCGTGCAGGCTTGGATTACCACGACCTAGCGCGAGTTAAACGTCACAAGAACCTAGAAGCCTTCCTTGAGTATCTAGAAAATGAGCGCGAGGGTGGTTTCCGCATCTTTGCTTGTACCACTAAAACAACAGGTCACCACGTTGATGCAAAATTCCAACAAGGTGATGTGTTGATGTTTGGCCCAGAAACACGCGGCCTGCCAGCTGAGTTCATCGAAAGCATGCCGATGGAACAACGTATTCGCATTCCAATGATGCCAGACGCACGCAGCCTGAACTTATCAAATGCTGTAGCAATCATCGCGTTTGAAGCATGGCGACAAATGGGATTTGAAGGCGCGGTATAATGCCAATCGCAGTAAATAACCGCTCATCCGCCCTGTTATTTATTACTTGATATCACGAGTAAGTAATACTCAATAAAAAAGGCTGTTACCGTTATCACTTTCTGACGAAGGATAAAGGTAACAGCCTTTTCTGTTTTTCCCTCTATATAAAGAAGAGGGAAAGTGGATTAGTTTAGTCGGTTACGATCATTATCGTCGTCTTTCTTCTCAAACTCACCTTCAAAGGTGTTGCCATCTTTTGACTGGTCAAATGGGTCACGATTGAATGGGTCTTGTCCAAAAGGACTCTGACCAAAGCCAGTTTGCCCACCCGCATGGAAACCACCAGACATATTTTTAACCACCATTTTTTCCATCATTTTCTTGGCAATCATCGCTCTTGGTGCTGGTAGCAACACCAACATACCCAGCGCGTCTGTCATGAAACCCGGAGTCAGCAGTAATACGCCTGCAACCGCAAGCATCACGCCTTCAAGAATCTGTTGTGCCGGCATTTCGCCTTGTTGCAATCGACCTTGAACAGACATAAGTGTCTGAATACCTTGGCTACGAACAAGAGATGCACCAACAAATGCAGTAATCAAAACCAACGCAATAGTTGGCCACAATCCTAAGAAGCCACCAACTTGAATAAATAGCCCAATCTCAATGATGGGTACGAAGATAAATAGTAATAATAAGATAGGAAACACACGCCCTCCTTTGTTACTTGCAGTTTACGCTGAAAGCCCTACCAATCTCAAATTTATCCTGTAAATGAGCGTGTTTATTGACCCGGAATAAGTTTGCTGAATATTGACGAAACAAAACCGAAAAAGGTGATCAACTTAATATTTTTATGCGCTAAGTACAGTATCATGTGCCACATAAGTCAGGACGGATTTATCAGCCCAATATTCTAGCGAACGGAGTATTTGCACACAGAATAGGCTAATAACTAACTATATAATCAGAATAATTCTCTAAGGATCCTGTTATGGCTACTCAATCAGAAGCTCAAATTGAAGCTCCTCAAGCTACTCGTCTCGAAGAAGATCTATTAGGTCAACGTCATGTTCCGGCTGATGCTTACTACGGCATCCACACTCTACGCGCAGTTGAAAACTTCAACATCTCAAATGTAACGATCTCAGATGTACCTGAATTCGTTCGCGGTATGGTAATGACCAAGAAAGCGGCGGCTTTAGCAAACAAAGAGTTAGGTGTAATCCCAAGCGAAGTGGCTAAATACATCATCCAAGCTTGTGACCTAATCCTAGACACAGGCAAGTGCATGGATCAGTTCCCATCGGATGTTTTCCAAGGTGGTGCTGGTACTTCTGTAAACATGAACGCGAACGAAGTTATTGCGAACGTGGCACTTGAACTGATGGGCAAAGAAAAAGGCCAATACGAGTTCATCAACCCAAATGACCATGTAAACCGCAGCCAATCGACAAACTGTGCTTACCCAACTGGCTTCCGTATCTCTGTTTACAACAGCGTTCGTAAACTGATCGACGCTATCGAATACCTAAAGGGCGCATTCGAGCTTAAGAGCCAAGAATTCAATACAATTTTGAAGATGGGTCGTACTCAACTTCAAGACGCAGTTCCAATGACGGTTGGCCAAGAGTTCCATGCTTGGGCAGTAACCATCAATGAAGAAATCAAAAACCTAGAATACACTTCAAAACTACTGCTTGAAGTAAACCTAGGCGCAACAGCTATCGGTACCGGTCTAAACGCAGCACCAGGCTACCAAGGTCTTGCAGTGAAACACCTAGCAGAAGTAACTGGTCTTGAATGTGTCGCGGCTGAAGATTTAATCGAAGCAACGTCTGACTGTGGCGCATACGTAATGACGCACGGCGCACTTAAGCGTCTAGCGGTTAAACTGTCTAAGATCTGTAACGATTTACGTCTACTTTCTTCTGGCCCACGTACTGGCCTGAACGAACTGAACCTACCTGAACTACAAGCTGGCTCTTCAATCATGCCTGCTAAAGTAAACCCAGTTGTACCTGAAGTAGTAAACCAAGTTTGCTTTAAAGTTCTAGGTAACGACAACACGGTTTCTTTCGCTGCAGAAGGTGGTCAACTGCAACTGAACGTTATGGAACCTGTAATCGCACAAAGCATGTTTGAGTCTCTAGACATCCTAACAAACGCATGTGTGAATCTACGCGACAAGTGTGTAGACGGCATTACTGTAAACAAAGAAGTATGTGAATCACACGTATTTAACTCTATCGGTATCGTAACTTACCTAAACCCATACATTGGCCACCACGAGGGTGACATTGTCGGTAAGATCTGTGCTGAAACAGGTAAGAGTGTACGTGATGTGGTTCTAGAGCGCGGTTTATTAACCGAAGAAGAGCTTGATGACATTTTCTCTGTTGAAAATTTAATGCATCCTCAGTATAAAGCAAAACGCTACGAATAACGTTAGCGAAAAAGGGCTCCAAGCGGAGCCCTTTTTTAGGCTCCAATACGGTTAACCCTGCTTATTATGTGGATTTCCATTGGTTGCGTTTTTGCTAAATTGAATCTAAACCATAGAACTATTATGTGAACATTCCATCGGCGAATGTTCACATAATAAAATCTAAATGAGGTGTTACTTATGATTGCAGTAGAACTATTTATCGTCCTGCTCTTTATCTTTTTGGGGGCCAGAATTGGCGGTATCGGTATTGGTTTTGCCGGTGGTGCTGGTGTTATTGCCCTTTCACTTATTCTTGGCGTTCCAACAAGCCAATCTTTCATCCCGATCGACGTAATCTTGATCATCATGTCGGTTATTACCGCTATTGCTGCAATGCAAGTTGCTGGCGGTATGGACTGGTTGGTGCAAATTGCAGAAAACTTTTTGCGTAAACACCCTGAACGCATCACCTTTTACGCGCCGATTGTGACCTTTGTAATGACACTAATGGCGGGGACTGGTCACACAGCATTCTCTACGCTTCCTGTTATTGCAGAAGTAGCGAAAGGCCAAGGTGTTCGTCCTTCGCGTCCACTGTCTATCGCAGTTGTCGCTTCTCAAATTGCCATCACAGCTTCACCAATCTCGGCAGCGGTTGTGGCTTTCGCAGCAATGCTGGCACCATTTGGTGTTGATTACCTAACGCTATTGATGGTTTGTATCCCAACAACCTTCATCGCTTGTATGGTTGGTGCTGTTGTTGCGAACTACATGGGTAGCGAACTGAAAGACGATCCTGTTTACCAAGAACGTCTAGAGAAAGGTCTAATCAAACTGGCGACAGAAGAGAAACGCGAAATACTTCCAACAGCGAAGAAAGCAACGTACATCTTCCTAGCTGCGATTGGTTTCGTGGTTTGTTACGCAGCGGCTATCTCTAGCTCTGTTGGCCTAATTGAAAACCCAGCGCTAGGTCGTAACGAAGCGATCATGTCTGTGATGCTGGCAGCGGCAGCGGCTATCGTGATGTTCACTAAGATTGATGCAGCGAAGATCTCTTCAGCGCCAACGTTCCGCTCTGGTATGACAGCGTGTGTTTGTGTACTTGGTGTGGCTTGGTTAGGTTCAACGTTTGTGAACGCACACGTTGCTGAAATCAAAGACGTAGCAGGCGCTCTACTGGCTGATTACCCATGGATGCTGGCTCTTGTTCTGTTCTTCGCTTCTATGCTGCTTTACTCTCAAGGCGCAACAACGGTTGCACTGATGCCTGCAGCACTAGCAATTGGCGTAGCACCACTAACAGCCGTTGCTTCTTTTGCTGCGGTAAGTGCTCTGTTCGTACTGCCAACTTACCCTACGCTACTAGCGGCAGTTGAGATGGATGACACAGGCTCAACACGTATCGGTAACTACGTATTCAACCACCCATTCTTCATTCCAGGTGTGGTAACAATCAGTACTGCGGTAGCACTAGGCTTCGCATTCGGCGGTCTGTTTATCTAACATACGCTGGCGATTGAACATTTAAAAGGAAGCTTCGGCTTCCTTTTTTGTTTTCTACTCAATGTATTATTTGATACGCATCAAATAACCATTATAAAATTTAAAAACGGCTTAAAAATAAAGTTTGAATAAAATTCCAAGATTATTCTAACCGTTCATAAACAACACCTACCAAATCAATCATCCCCCACTTACCCTTAATCCACAACGAATATTAATCCAAGCTAACTAACCAAAAAACCTTGCCATTTTTTTACCATTTTCTAACCCATTCATTGGCCATTATTTTTGTGAACAGCACCAAACTTAAATTCCAACGTAAGGAATAAAATAACCGCAGCTAAAATAAATCTAACTTCATTTGGATTGGTAAATATAAAAACATTAATTTAAAAAATCCAACTTTATATCGTTGGATATTTTATAAGTGTCAATGTATTTACAATCTATAAATCATTAGTCGCTAATTCACATCACTTCTATTTAAGATGATGTAAGGAGATAGCCATGACAACTCAAACGATACCAAGCGAGAAAAAAAAGGGCGGCTTCTTTGCCAACTTTAAATTCCCTTCTGCCTACACCATTCTATTTATTCTCATTGCGTTCGTCGCTCTGCTTACCTGGATTGTTCCAGCAGGCCAATACGACCGCGCAATGAATGAAGAGCTAGGTCGAGAAGTACCCGTAACCGGCACCTATCAAGCGGTAGAAGGTAACCCTCAAGGCGTGATTGATGTACTGCTAGCGCCTATTGATGGCTTCTACGACCATAATAGTTATGAAGCGGCCGCAATCGACGTTTCACTATTCATTTTAATCATTGGTGGCTTCTTAGGACTAGTAACCAAAACTGGCGCTATTGATGCGGGTATCGAGCGCGTCACCGCCCGCTTAGAAGGGCGAGAAGAGTTGATGATACCAATCCTGATGGCACTGTTTGCCGCTGGCGGTACTGTCTACGGCATGGCGGAAGAATCACTCCCCTTCTATACATTGCTAGTGCCTGTAATGATGGCTGCTCGCTTTGACCCTCTAGTTGCCGCTGCAACCGTACTGCTTGGCGCAGGCATTGGGGTGCTGGGTTCAACAATTAACCCATTCGCAACCGTGATCGCTGCTAACGCCTCTGGTATTCCATTTACAGACGGTATCGTGTTGCGTATTGCGATGTTGATTATTGGTTGGGGTATTTGTGTTGCCTACGTGATGCGTTACGCAAGAATGGTTCAAGCCGATCCAACAACATCAATTGTCTACGATAAATACGAAGAGAACAAAGCGCACTTCTTAGGTAATGCGAGCGGAGAGAAACTTGAATTCACCGCGACTCGCAAACTGATTCTGACCATTTTTGGTGGCTCGTTCGCTGTGATGATTTACGGTGTATCCGTTGCTGGATGGTGGATGGCAGAGATCTCAGCAATGTTCCTAGCAGCAACCATCATCGTCGGTATTGTGGCTCGTATGAGCGAAGAAGAGTTTACCACCAGCTTCATTGATGGTGCCCGCGACCTACTTGGCGTTGCGCTTATCATAGGTATTGCACGGGGTATCGTGGTGGTGATGGACCGCGGTATGATCACTGATACAATTCTCTTCTCTGCAGAGCAAATGGTAACGGGGCTTTCTTCAGTTATCTTCATTAACGTGATGTTCTTCTTAGAGATTCTACTGTCGTTCTTAGTTCCATCGACGTCTGGTCTAGCAGTATTGACCATGCCAATCATGGCACCACTGGCTGACTTTGCCGGTGTAGGTCGCGACTTGGTTATCACTGCGTACCAATCTGCATCCGGCTTGGTCAACCTAATCACCCCGACCTCTGCGGTGGTGATGGGCGGCTTGGCGATTGCTCGCGTCCCTTATGTACGCTGGGTTAAATGGGTGATGCCATTAGTCGGTATCTTGATGGTGTTCTGTATTGTTGTACTGAGTATTGGTGCGCTGATCTAACTAACAGCACTTCACTCCTTTCTCATCCAAAGCCGCTTCTCACAGCGGCTTTTTTATTGCTTCCTCTCCCAATGTAACCCTCTGCTACTAAAACAGCTCCTCAAAGCCATACACGCGATATTCAAGCTATCTTCTGTTCGTAGCAAAGCTCAGCCAAACCCAAAGCACTCGCAATAGAAGAATCAATCCGACTTTTAAACATCAAATTAGCTTGAGGAAATAACACTCTATTTTCAACTGTGATGTTTAAACAAATAGTTAGTCACTTATTAGCGTTAATTATATTTAAAGTAATTTACATACTAATAGACAAACGATAGTTAATGCCATTTTTTATCAAAAAACACACTTAAACAGACGATTTTAAAATGTGATCACAACAGCTTTATTCGCATTTACTTTGTTAATAAATAATTAATTCCAGATCCAAAATTAAATATCTAAATAAAAACACTGCATACTTCCAAGCTAAGTACACTCTTATCAATAAAAATATTCTGCATATAATCCCTCGTAAATTAGATTCTAGTAAGTTTCGTCAAAAAAGCGTGCATAAAGTTCCCAAACAGCTAACTATTTAGAATGTATTACTCATAACTAAAAGTGCATAAAGTTTGTTAAAACCCTTAATTTTAAAGGGCTGCGGGATAAAAAACGATTTGTGATAGATCTCTAAGAATACCTGACTAGCAGGCGTAATATTAATTCCAGACAAGAGATGTGAATAAATAATCCATTCATCTCAACTGAAAATAAATAATTACTCTTAGCGATAAAAGTAATTCAAATATATAAGAGAGAGACGATCATGAGTAAGTTCTATGTTGGTTCTGAAATAGGTCAATTACGCCGCGTTCTAGTTCACCGCCCAAGACGCGCACTGACTCACCTAACACCCTCTAACTGTCACGATTTGCTATTTGATGACGTACTGGCTGTTGAGCGCGCAGGTAAAGAGCATGATGCATTTACTAAAACGCTACGTGATCAAGGTGTTGAAGTTCTTCTTCTTACTGACCTACTAGCAGACACACTAGCAGTGCCAGAAGCGAAAGATTGGCTTTTGAATCATCAAGTTTCTGATTACCGCTTAGGTAAAACTTTTGCTAACGACGTGCGTTGCTACTTAGGCGACTTACCGAACTTAGAGCTAGCAAAAATCCTAACGGGCGGTCTGTCTTACGCTGAAATGCCAATGAAATCATCTTCAATGATGCAAGGCATGCACGCACCGACCGACTTCATTATCGAACCGCTACCAAATCACCTATTTACTCGTGACACATCTTGCTGGGTATACGGTGGCGTATCTATCAACCCGATGGCGAAACCTGCTCGCCAACGTGAAACCAACCACGTTCGCGCTATTTACCGCTGGCACCCAACATTCGCAGGCCAAGACTTCATTAAATACTTTGGTGATGAAGAAAATATCAGCTACGACAACTCAACGATTGAAGGTGGTGACGTTCTTGTTATCGGTCGTGGCACAGTTCTTATCGGTATGTCTGAGCGTACAACAGCACAAGGTGTTGAGCACTTAGCGTCTAGCCTATTCAAACACGGTCAAGCGAAACAAGTTATCGCAATGCAACTACCAAAACACCGCTCTTGCATGCACTTAGACACCGTTATGACTCACATGAACGAAGATACCTTCTCTGTTTACCCTGAAGTTGTAAGTAAAGACGTGCAGTGCTGGAACCTAACTGGCGATGAGTCTGGCGCAGTGAAAGTGAAAGAAGAGGGCTACTTCGTAACGGCTATCGAAAAAGCACTTGGCGTAGACAAGCTAAACCTAATCACGACCGGTGGTGACAACTTCCATGCAGAACGTGAACAGTGGAACGATGCGAACAACGTTCTTACCGTTAAACCAGGCGTTGTTATTGGCTACGAAGGCAATACATACACCAACGAAAAATACGACAAAGCAGGCATCACGGTTCTTCCTATCCCTGGAGATGAACTTGGCCGCGGTCGCGGTGGCGCACGCTGCATGAGCTGCCCAATTGAGCGTGATGGTATCTAATCACTAAGACGAAACGGCCAAGTTGAACGACCTTAAATAATCTCAGCTTGGCCAAATGAGAGAACACAATTATGACTAAGCAAACTGTTGTTGTCGCACTCGGTGGAAACGCCCTACTTCGTCGTGGTGAGCCGTTAGAAGCCGATGTTCAGCGCCGTAATATTGAAACAGCTGTTAAAACCATCTCTGAAATCGCGAAAGTGTACAACGTGGTTTTAGTTCACGGTAATGGCCCACAAGTTGGTTTACTTGCTCTGCAAGGTTTGGAATACAAAAAAGTAAATCCGTATCCATTGGATGTGTTGGGCAGTGAGACTCAAGGCATGATCGGCTACATGTTGATGCAGGAGTTCAAAAACTATCTGCCTAACCGCAACATCTCATGCATGTTGACGCAAATGACAGTTGATCCAAACGATCCTGCGTTCGCAGATCCAACCAAGCCGATTGGCCCGATCTACGAAGAAGCTGAAGCGCGTGAATTGGCAGAGAAATTCCACTGGATCGTTAAACCAGACGGCCAACACTTCCGTCGCGTGGTGCCAAGCCCACGCCCTACAGGCATTGTTGAGCACGAAGCAATCACCCAACTTATCGATGCCGGCCACCTAGTGATTTGTACTGGCGGCGGTGGCATCCCAGTCAAAAAAGAAAACGGCAAATTAGTCGGTGTTGAAGCGGTTATCGACAAAGACATGTCAGCGGCTTTCTTAGCGAAACAACTGGATGCGGATGCGCTGCTTATTTTGACCGATGCTGACGCTGTTTACCTTGACTGGGGCAAACCGACTCAACACGCACTGCGTAGCACTACACCAAGTGAACTGGCGCAATTCGAATTTGATGCAGGCTCAATGGGGCCAAAAATTGAAGCGTCGTGCGAATTCATCCAACAAGGCGGCAAGGTCGTCGGTATCGGTGCGCTCGAAGATGGTTTGCAAATCCTGCAAGGCCTGGCGGGCACCAATATCACCAAAGATTAATCCACTCGCGAGCTTTTCAAGCCTTGCGAGAAAACTGAATCACCGTTTGAACTGAAATTAATACACAAAAATTGAATCGCGCTTTCTTGAATTTTCTTTCCCTGTAACAGGAAAGCGCCTAAATCTAAGAAGGAATACATCATGGCTTTTAACCTACGCAATCGTAACTTCCTAAAACTACTAGATTTCACTCCACGCGAAATTCAACACTTGTTAGATCTTTCTATGGAGCTAAAAAAAGCGAAGTACAACGGTTACGAACAGCCGACACTGACTGGCAAAAACATTGCACTTATCTTTGAGAAAACCTCAACTCGTACTCGCTGTGCATTCGAAGTCGCGGCATTCGACCAAGGTGCTCGCGTGTCTTACTTAGGTCCATCTGGCTCTCAAATTGGCCACAAAGAATCTATGAAAGATACCGCTCGCGTTCTTGGCCGTATGTACGATGGCATTGAATACCGCGGCTTCGGTCAAGAGATCGTTGAAGAACTAGGCGCTTACGCTGGTGTACCGGTATGGAATGGTCTGACTGACGAATTCCACCCAACTCAAATCTTGGCTGACTTCCTAACCATGACGGAATACGGCCGTGGTAAACAGCTACATGAAATCAGCTTTGCTTACCTAGGCGATGCTCGCAACAACATGGGCAACTCTCTGATGGTTGGCGCTGCGAAAATGGGTATGGACATCCGCCTTGTAGCTCCAAAGCAATTCTGGCCACAAGAAGAGCTACTAGCTCAATGTCGTGAAATCGCAGAACACACTGGCGGCAAAATCACGCTAACAGAAGATGTCCAAGAAGGCGTGCAAGGTTGTGACTTCCTATACACCGACGTTTGGGTATCCATGGGCGAAGCGAAAGAAGCATGGGCTGAGCGTATCAACCTAATGATGCCTTACCAAGTGAACATGGAAATGATCAAAGCAACAGGCAACCCACATGTGAAATTCATGCACTGCCTACCGGCTTTCCACGGCGAAGATACAACAGTCGGTAAGCAACTTGCTGCTGAATATCCGCAACTTAAAGATGGCGTAGAAGTGACAGATGAAGTAGTCGAGTCTGAATACTCAATCGTATTCGATGAAGCAGAAAACCGCATGCACACCATCAAAGCAGTCATGGTTGCGACACTAGGCAGCTAATAAATTAAAAAGTTACGAAGTTAAAAAGTTAAGCACTCACTTGTTCGCAAGACATTGACAAGTTAAGTGCAATAACAGGGAAATGCGGGTGGCATTCTTGGGATTTTGACCTTGGATAAAACCCGCATTTTTTTTCATGTACTAAAAAAGATTATTACCTGAAAAATCCTGAGATTCGCAGTTCCGACAAAGGCTTAAATGGAAGTTCCAAACGGACGTGATTTCGCATAAAAATCCATTAAATGAATACTTTACAGAAAGTATTGCATGGCCTTTTTATCTGAGTATAATCCTCCGCAATTTGTCTAAAGAGAGCAAAAAATGAACCGCAGTTCTGTCGCACATAATTGTCAAACTACACGCCAAAGAGTGGCGTTAGTGTCATTTTTATTTTGCTCTATTGATCGTTTCGAAGCCTCCTATTTTTAGGGGGCTTTTTTTTGTCCGCAATTTGACTGTATGCATAGAAAAAGGAAGACCCGTTATGGCGCATTCGTTATTTAACAAGCACATCATCTCCATTCCAGAGCTCTCTCGTGATGAACTGGAGCTTATCGTCGATACTGCAGCAAGACTCAAAGCAGAGCCAAACCCAGAGCTGCTGAAAAATAAGGTGGTTGCGAGCTGCTTCTTTGAGCCTTCAACTCGAACTCGCCTTTCATTTGAAACCGCAGTTCAACGCCTAGGTGGCACTGTCATCGGTTTTGATAATGGCGGTAACACGTCATTGGCGAAAAAAGGCGAAACACTTGCCGATTCGGTGCAAGTTATCTCTTCTTACGTTGATGCCTTTGTGATGCGTCATCCACAAGAAGGCGCAGCACGTTTAGCCTCTGAGTTCTCTAACGGTGTGCCAATTGTGAATGGTGGCGATGGTGCCAATCAGCACCCAACGCAGACCTTGTTGGATCTATTCTCGATTTACGAAACGCAAGGCACGCTCGACAACCTCAATGTGGCATTCGTTGGTGACCTAAAATATGGCCGCACCGTACACTCATTGACGCAAGCACTATCAAAATTCAATAACGTACGTTTCTTCTTTATTGCGCCAGAAGTGTTAGCGATGCCTGATTACATCTGTGAAGAACTGGAAGAGATGGGTATCCAATACAGCACCCACAGCAGCATTGAAGAAGTGGTGCCTGAACTGGATGTCCTGTACATGACTCGCGTACAGAAAGAGCGCTTCGATGCATCGGAATACGCGCACATGAAGTCGGCTTACATCCTAACCGCCGATACATTGAAAGACGCTCGTCAAAACATGAAGGTGCTTCACCCACTGCCACGCGTCGACGAAATCACCACTGACGTTGATAAAACGCCACACGCTTACTACTTCGAACAAGCTGAAAACGGCGTGTATGCACGTGAAGCTTTATTAGCCCTAGTTCTAAACGACACTTTATAAGCAGGAGATACAGTCATGGTTAAACAAACTCAGCTACAAGTAGAAGCGATCCGTAACGGCAGCGTCATTGACCACATCCCTGCTCATCTTGGGATTAAAATTCTCAAACTGTTCAAGCTGCATAAAACAGAGCAACGCATCACGATGGGGCTAAACCTGCCATCATCAGCGCTCGGCAACAAAGACCTAATCAAGATTGAGAACATCTTTCTGACCAAGGAACAAGCCAATCAATTGGCTCTGTACGCCCCACAAGCGACAGTGAATCAGATTGAAGAGTACAAAGTGGTCAACAAGCTCACACTTGTGCTGCCAGAACAAATCAACAGTGTGTTCGCCTGCCCAAATAGCAACTGTATTTCACACGGTGAACCTGTCGAAAGTAGCTTTAAAGTGCAGCTAAAACACGAAAACGTACAGTTAAAATGTCACTACTGTGAAAAAGTATTCTCTCGCGAGATCATGAGTGAAATTCGCTAACCCTTAGCGCTATTACCTCCGCAACAAAAGCCCTTTATAGTTTATGGATATTTATTCCCAACACGGAATAAATATCCATTTAACCAAAGAATAAAACTCCACAATAAAAGCAATTAACCAGAATTTTGTTTGGTGATCACCTTCAAAAAGATAACTATCCTTTAGTGGTAGACTCAATGCATAGATGATCATACATCTCGCATACCCTCCCTCTTATTTCGGGGTTCATCGGTAAGCCCTAATTAACAATCGTACTCTACGGCTTTGGGAGTGCGTTCTGCGCTATGGACAAGCGATATCAACACGTTGACCTTAAGGAGTTGTTCATGAACCAAATCACTGAGCACGGTTGCTTGTATTCAGCTGAAGATAAAACACTGACTGCCGCGTGCAAACGCTTACTACAACAACAAAGCTTCTCGACCCAGAATCAACTGCGCGAGAAACTCGTCGACATTGGCTATACAGGCATTAGCCAATCGACCGTCTCTCGCATTTTGTCACAGCTTGGCGTTGTCAAAATTCAGAATGCCTGTGGCAAAAAGGTTTACTGCATCACGGTTGAAAGCGCGCCTGTGCGTGTCGATGCCTCAATCTCATCACAAATCGAATTAATTACTCACAACCAAGCGATGGTGATTGTAAAAACAAACCCTGGTTGCGCACAGTTGGTCGCAAGATTAGTCGATATCGACCCACATACCGAGATTATCGGTACGGTTGGCGGCAATGACACCGTGCTCATTATTCCGAAAGACACGATGAACATTGATGCTTGTGAACAAGTAGTAAGAGCACGCTTAGGTGTTGCCTAAATGTCTTATTGGCAAGGGCTGTTCACTGCAGTTGCGCAGCTAACCCTCTCTCGACTGCCTAAGAAAGTGGCTCACCCGCCCTAGCGGATATTTGCTGGTCGATGAAACTAATCACAAACTATTACGGTCTGATTGAGTTAAGATACCTTCAACTCCATTTTGATGACTAAATAGTATGCGACGACTTGCCACATTACTTTTTGTTTGCGTTTCCCTGTTCACCCAGCCTGCGTGGGCGCTTTTTGGAAACGACAACGCCGAGCCAAGCTTCGGAGGCAATAACAACGGTTTTGTCCCTGTAGACCAAGCTTTCCCTTTCAATTACTACCAACAAGACGGCAAGGTCCTTCTCGACTGGCAAGTAAAAGAGGGCTACTACCTCTATCAACATAGCCTCTCGTTCACTGGCCAAAACCTCGCTATCGGCAACGTTGAAATGGAAGATGGCCAACCACACCAAGATGAATTCTTCGGTGAGGTGAGCATTTATACTCAGCCGTTATTCGTGCAAGTTCCGCTACAGAGTTACCAAGATGGCTCACAGCTGGTCGTTAAGTATCAAGGCTGTGCAGATGCTGGTTTCTGCTACCCACCAGAAACTCGAGTAATCGACATAGCGCCGTTTGAAGCAACGGGTTCAAGCGACACTGCTGCCGACACTACCAGCAACCAAGCGAACACCGCACCACAAGTTGCTTCTCCAAAAGCAGATGTGGCAAATAACACGACACCACAATCAAGCGCACCCGTTTCAAAAGAAGCGAGCCTAGCCGATAAACTCGGTGACAGTTGGTGGACTCCATTATTATTCTTAGCACTCGGTGTTGGCTTAGCCTTTACGCCATGCGTTCTGCCTATGTACCCAATTCTGACGGGTATCGTATTGGGTGGCGGCAAGCTCAGCCAAGGTCGCGCTTTGATGTTGTCCTTCATCTATGTGCAAGGCATGGCGTTGACCTACACCTTATTAGGTTTAGTGGTTGCTTCTGCAGGCATGCAGTTCCAAGCTGCTATGCAACACCCTTACGTGCTGATCGCGCTGAGTGTTCTGTTCGTGGCGTTAGCGATGTCAATGTTTGGCGTTTATAACCTGCAACTGCCAAGCAGCATCCAAACTTGGCTTAACAATCAAAGCAACAAGCAGCAAGGTGGCAATAGCTTGGGCGTGTTCGCGATGGGCGCTATCTCTGGCTTGGTATGTTCACCTTGTACCACGGCGCCATTGTCAGGTGCGCTGCTGTATGTAGCTCAGAGTGGCGACCTATTTACCGGTGCGATTGCTCTGTATGCGTTAGCTATGGGTATGGGTATCCCGCTGCTCTTGGTTGCGGTATTTGGTAATAAGCTACTGCCAAAAGCAGGCAGCTGGATGGATAAGGTGAAGATCGTATTCGGCTTTATCTTGCTGGCAGCGCCTATCTTCCTGCTAGAGCGAATTATTCCTGAATTATGGGCGACGGTACTTTGGTCTGGCCTTGGCTTCATCGCCTTTGGTTGGCTTTACCACAGCAAAAATGCACTGCCATTTGGCGGCTGGAAACAGAGCGCAGTGGGCATCATCGCAATGCTCGGCCTATTCGCTTCTGCGCAACCTGCGTTGAATTACTGGTTTGCAGAAAAGAGCGTGATGGTTGAACAGCAAATCCAATTTGCACGCATCAACACGGTTGAAGAATTAGAAATCCAGCTCATCGAAGCCAAGAAACTCGGTAAGCCTGTGATGCTCGACTTCTACGCCGATTGGTGTGTGGCGTGTAAAGAGTTTGAGAAGTACACCTTCCACCAAGCTGATGTGGAAAACAAGCTTTCTGACTTCGTACTGCTACAAGCGGATGTAACGAGAAACATGCCTCAAGACATTGAACTGCTTAAACAATTACAGGTGCTCGGCTTACCGACGATTGAGTTCTGGGATGGTGAGGGTAACCATGTTCCAAATGCTCGTGTAACCGGTTTTATGCCTGCCGATGTATTCTTAAAACACATGCAAAACCACCAGCTATAACGGTAATGTTCACTAAAATATAGCCGAATCGAAAGCCGCACCGCCCCTCCGTAACGAGATGGCAGTGCGGCTTTTTTGCTATTCAGAGTAACGCTTTCTTATTCCGGGGATAAAAGTCGATATGGTTCAGACTTTTAATGCATAGATATTGTCCACATACTCAATCAGGATGATAATAAATATTAACTAAATTGTTAAAAGTATGAACGTCATGGACTCGACCTATACCATCATCATTGCTGATGACCATCCTCTCTTTCGCAACGCCCTGTTTCAGTCAGTTCATATGGCGATCAGTGGTGCGAACCTGCTTGAGGCTGATTCCCTCGATGCCTTACTGACTCTGCTAAAGAAAGAAGATGAACCAGACCTGCTGCTGCTCGACCTTAAGATGCCGGGTGCCAATGGGATGTCTGGCTTAATTCAACTGCGAGCTGAATACCCAGATTTACCGATTGTAGTGATCTCTGCCAGCGAGGATGCCAGCGTTGTCACTCAAGTGAAGAGCCATGGTGCCTTTGGCTTTATTCCTAAGTCGAGTGATATGCGTGAATTGGTCAGCGCACTCAATCAAGTGCTGAATGGCGACCCGTTCTTTCCTGAAGGGCTTATCACCAACAATGCAGCCTGTAGCGACCTTGCGGAAAAGCTTTCCACATTGACGCCTCAGCAATACAAGGTATTAGGGATGCTTTCAGACGGCCTGCTGAACAAGCAAATCGCGTATGAATTGAATGTTTCGGAAGCGACCATCAAGGCACATATGACAGCCATCTTCCGTAAACTGGATGTGAAAAACCGAACTCAGGCGGTTATCTTGCTACAAGAAGTCCACAACTAAGCTTCACTGATATCCTCTTCTAAAGTCGTCTTTGGTAAACATAAACCCAACCTGACGACTTTATGATCATCTATCTCTGCAACCACCCAAGTAATGTCATGCCACACAAAACTATCGCCTAATACAGGATGTGCACCAAGCTCTCGCTCAGCCAATTGTTTTAGCGTTATTTCTCGCTCTTCTTCCGAGCCCAGTTCAATACCATAACAATCACTGATCGCTGCAACCGATAGTTCGACATCCAAGAAGAAATCACCAAAGAATCGAGCGGTCTCTTCAGCTAGAGGAGCCTCACTGAATAGCGCACTTAAGCTATCTAGGTCTTTATCTTGACCAAGCACACATAAGATATCGTTCGCCTCTAGCACGGTACTGCCCGATGGGTGAAGCAAGGCATCCTTTCTAAACAGTGCAGTAATGCGCGTTCCTTCAGGCATAGACAAGCGCTTCAATGGTTCGCCCACACACCATTTCTCTTCTTTCAGCTTGTAGACAAACATCTCCCACTCACTGGTCGGATAAATCTCCATGCCGGTACGAGAAATTGGGGTTGGTGTCGGTGGTAAGGTCACCTGAGCCAACCTCGCAACTTTCATCAAGCTACCGCCCTGAACAATCAGCGAAACCATAACCACGAAGAAGGCGATATTGAAGTAAAGCTGGGCATTAGGCAGGCCAGCCATCATCGGGAACACCGCCAAAATGATCGGCACAGCGCCACGTAAACCTACCCAAGAAACAAACCAACGTTCTTTGGTGGTAAAGCTTCTGAACGGCAGTAAACCCAACCAAACAGACAACGGGCGAGCAAACAAGATCATACCGAAAGCCAATGCTAACGCAGGAAGTGCAATGTCCATCAATGTCGATGGCGTCACCAATAACCCCAGAACCAAGAACATCACGATCTGGCTTAGCCACGTCATGCCATCAAGAACATTAAGGATAGAGTGTCGAGAGCGAGTTGGACGATTACCAATGAACAAGCCAACGAGGTAGATCGATAAGATACCGCTGCCGCCAAGCATGTTAGAGAACGCAAACAGAGCCACACCGCCACTGAGCACCAGAATAGAGTAAAGACCATCAGCCAGTTGCACTCGATTGATAAGACTCCATAGCACCCAGCCCCCACCAAGACCGATAAGAGTGCCGATACCAAACTGCATCGCGAAGCTTTTCAGTAGGAAGTTCATCCCCATTTCAGCATCAGGAGTGCCCAGCAGCGCAATTAAGGTCACCGTCAGGAACACCGCCATTGGGTCATTGGTACCGGATTCGATCTCTAGGGTTGAGCCAACACGTTCATTGAGGCTCTGCCCTTTCAACAAAGAAAATACCGCAGCTGCATCGGTCGAACCCACAATCGCACCAACTAAGATACCCTGCATCAATGACAGATCGAACAGCCAAGCCGCCATTAAGCCCGTTAGGGTTGCAGTACATGCGACACCTATCGTCGCCAGCGAGAGCGACGGCCAAAAAGCGACCTTAAAGCTCGCGACCTTAGTTCGCATACCGCCATCAAGCAGGATCACGGCAAGCGCAAGGTTACTCACCAAGTAAGTGAGGGAGTAGTCGTCGAAATTGATGCCACCGGGCCCATCTTCACCGGCTAACATGCCAACGAAAAGGAAGATCAAAAGAATAGGAACGCCCAATCGAGAGGACACTTGTGAGAAAAGTACACTGATGGCGATGAGTACGGCACCAGTCAAAAATAAGTGATTAATGGTTATTGCGTCCAATTCGTTCCCCCAAAGAATAAAACTCGAGCTTTAAGCCTGTTGATCTTTTGCCACTAGCTTGTTGATCTTATGCCGTTAAGCAAGTCACAGCCGGTGAAAGTACCGTAGTTACTATAACAAACTTATGTTTCGCTTCGTGTCATAGGCAGGACTAAATACCGTTTCTCGGTCATTTAGTTGTTAAATTTTATGACTCGCCGCCTAATTCATACGTTTTTGTTAGACCTTAGGCTAATTTAACAACATTGCAACATCACATTTTTCTATGGTTATGCCTTCTAACTCCCATATTTCAGTGGATTAGCGCTAATAGCGTCCCGACTAAAGTTGCACAGATCACTTTACTTATCCTTGCTACATTCTAAATCGTAACATTACGTTAACACGGTAATTTTCTACAGAAACAGTTTCTACGGAAACGAAATAAAGGAGAAGGCAATGGCGTTCGAATCTACGGAACATGCTCAAGCCTACTGGAAGGAAAACTTGGGAATTATGGGAACACTGCTCGCGGTCTGGTTTGCAGTGTCTTACGGCGCTGGCATCTTATTTGTGGATGCCCTCAATACCGTTCAGTTTGGCGGGTTCAAGCTAGGGTTTTGGTTCGCTCAGCAAGGTTCGATATACACCTTCGTGGCGCTGATATTTATTTACGTTGTTCGCATGAATGCGCTCGACAAAAAATACAACGTACAGGAAGACTAGAGGCTAGAACATGGATATTCAAACTTGGACGTTTATTCTCGTCGGTATTACTTTCGCGGTATATATCGGCATCGCAATCTGGGCTCGTGCAGGGTCTACTAGTGAGTTCTACGTTGCTGGCGGTGGTGTACACCCAGTAGCAAACGGCATGGCGACTGCAGCTGACTGGATGTCGGCAGCATCATTCATCTCAATGGCAGGTATCATCTCATTCGTTGGTTACGACGGTGCAGTTTACCTAATGGGTTGGACAGGTGGTTATGTACTACTTGCACTATGTTTAGCACCTTACCTACGTAAGTTTGGTCAGTTTACGGTTCCTGATTTCATCGGTGAGCGTTACTACTCGAAAACAGCACGTATGGTAGCGGTATTCTGTGCAATCTTTGTATCGTTTACGTACGTTGCAGGTCAGATGCGTGGTGTGGGTGTTGTATTCTCTCGTTTCCTAGAAGTCGACATTAACCTAGGTATCATCATTGGTATGGGTATTGTGTTCTTCTACGCAGTACTTGGTGGCATGAAAGGCATCACTTATACGCAGGTAGCTCAATTCTGTGTCCTCATTTTCGCCTTCCTTGTTCCAGCAATCTTTACATCAATTATGATGACAGGTAACCCACTTCCACAAGTTGGTATGGGTTCTACGCTATCAGGCACAGATGTTTACTTACTTGATAAACTGGATGGACTCACAGAAGAACTCGGATTTACCGCCTATACCGAAGGTAACAAGAGCATGGTGGATGTATTCTTCATCTGTGCGGCTCTAATGGTCGGTACTGCAGGTCTTCCACACGTAATCATTCGTTTCTTCACGGTACCAAAAGTACGTGATGCTCGTATCTCAGCGGGTTGGGCTCTACTATTCATCTCATTGCTATACACAACAGCACCAGGTGTTGCAGCCTTCGCTCGTGTAAACATGATCGAAACAATCAACGGCCCTGACATGCAAGGTGTCGCAGCAGCAGATGCACCAAGCTGGTACAAAAACTGGGAAAGCACTGGCCTAGTGGGTTGGGAAGATAAGAACGGCGATGGCAAAATGTTCTACTCGGGCGATGAACGCAACGAGATGAAGATTAACCGTGACATCATCGTACTGGCTTCTCCAGAGCTAGCGAAACTACCAAACTGGGTTGTAGCACTACTAGCAGCAGGTGGCCTAGCAGCCGCACTATCAACTGCCGCAGGCCTACTATTAGTTATCTCGACATCGATTTCACATGACTTGTTGAAGAAAGGCTTCAGACCAAACATGACCGACAAGCAGGAGCTGTTAGCCGCTCGTTTGGCAGCCATGGTCGCGATTGTCGGTGCAGGTTACTTGGGTATTAACCCACCAGGCTTCGTAGCACAGGTAGTAGCGTTTGCCTTCGGCTTAGCCGCAGCATCCTTCTTCCCAGCGATTATCCTAGGTATCTTCTACAAGAAGATGAACAAGGAAGGCGCAATTGCAGGTATGTTGTCAGGTATTGCCTTCACAGCAAGCTACATCATCTACTTCAAGTTCATCAACCCAGCAGCAAGCACACCTGAAAACTGGTGGTTTGGTATCAGCCCTGAAGGCATCGGTACGCTAGGTATGTGTCTAAACTTCGTAGTATCGATTGCTGTAAACAAAGTAACAGCTGAAGTACCACAAGACGTACAAGATATGGTTGAGAACATCCGATACCCGAAAGGTGCTGGTGAAGCTCACGACCACTAAGCACGACCACTAAATAAAGATGTTTAGCAAAAAATGAATCAGTACTTACATTGTAGGGATTAGGTACTGAATCTCAGAAAGCCGATACGTTATGTATCGGCTTTTTCTTTTCCCGTTTCATTTTATAAAAAGACAAACAAAGGGTTGTTTTTAAAATCTCATTTGATAATAATTATCATTAACATCCAATAAAGAGATGCAAATGATGATGAAAGAACAGCAGGGTCTCTATTCGAGGTTTTACAAAGCACAAGATCGCTTTGTTTCATTAGAACAAGTGCAAGGCCATGAGCCATTTGTGATTCGAGACTACATCGAGTGCGCACTGACGCTTTCCGCTTACTATGAAAAGCACGCCGCCCAAGAAAACATCTTGTTGTGCGAGCTGTACCTGCGCCAAGTTTTCTTCCATTTGATTGAAGCGATTGAGTCTCCTGAGCGCAGTTTCGCCTTTCGTCATATCTGCCTAGACTCTATTCACTCACCACTATTTTATCTAAAACGCCATTACTGCCAGCAGCCTCAAGGCCAAGCGCGTTTTTTGAATCTCAGCCAAACACTACAACAAGTCCAAGCCCCACTTGGCTAACAAGGATAGAAGATGACCCTACAATATCGAATTGAGAAAGACAGCATGGGCGAAGTGAAAGTCCCTACTGATGCGCTATACCAAGCACAAACTCAACGTGCTGCAGATAACTTTGCTTTTAGTTCACACAAGATGCCCACCAGCTTCATTCAAGCATTGGCATTCATTAAACAGGCCGCCGCAGACACCAACGCTCAGTTGGGTTTATTGGAAGGTGATATTGCCAATGCGATTGCCGAAGCGAGCCAAGAGATCATCGATGGTAAATACCTCGATCAATTCCCGATCGATGTTTACCAAACTGGCTCTGGTACTAGCTCCAACATGAATGCCAACGAAGTGATTGCAACACTCGCTTCAAGAAGTTTGCAAGGGGACGTGAATCCGAATGATCACGTCAATATGGGCCAAAGCAGCAACGATGTGGTACCAACCGCAATTCAAGTCAGTGTCGCCCTTATGGCTGAAAACAAACTGCTACCGGCATTAACTCACCTTTCAGAAGCACTTACCGTTAAACAGCAAGAGCTGGCTGAGGTAGTAAAAACAGGCCGTACTCACCTAATGGATGCGATGCCCATTACCTTTGCTCAAGAGCTTGGTGGTTGGAAGTTCCAGATTGAACACGCCAAGCAAGCCATTCAAAGCAGTTTGCCAGCAATCAAGGCGCTTGCTCAAGGTGGCACAGCGGTAGGTACGGGCATCAATGCCGACCCACGCTTTGCCGATAAGTTTGCGAGTAACCTGTCTCAATCGACAAAGATCAGTTTTACCTCGAGTGAAAACTTCTTTTTTAACCTCAGCAGTCAAGACGCGATCGTTGCGTTTTCTGGTCAGCTTAAAACTGCAGCAGTTGCGATCCTCAAGATCTCAAACGATCTTCGCTGGATGAACTCAGGCCCGCTGGCTGGCTTAGGGGAAATTGAGTTACAAGCGCTGCAACCGGGCTCGTCTATCATGCCAGGAAAGGTCAACCCTGTGATTCCAGAGGCTGCAGCCATGGCGGCGGCGCAAGTGATTGGTAATGACACCACGATCACGATTGCTGGCCAATCGGGTAACTTCCAATTGAATGTGATGCTGCCGGTTATTGCTCATAACGTTCTAGAAAGCATAGAGTTGTTAGCAAACAGCTCAGTCGCACTGGCTGATAAAGCGATAGCTACCTTCACCGTGCGCCAAGACAATCTCGATTTAGCACTGTCAAAGAACCCAATTCTAGTGACAGCGCTCAACCCTGTGATTGGTTACCTAAAAGCAGCAGATATTGCCAAGAAGGCCTACAAAGAAGGCTTACCGATTCTTGATGTGGCAGAAAGAGAAACCGATCTTAGCCGAGAAGAACTCAGCAAACTGCTCAATCCGACCACACTGACACAGGGTGGTATTGCTGGTTAGCTAGTTACTTAAAAAGCGAATAGGCATTAACAATCCTTACTGAAACAAAAAAGGCCTCATCCGAGGCCTTTTCTACATCCGTTCATTAATTAGCTCACCCGATTTAAGACCGCTCTGAGTTTTAGCGGCTTGACGGGTTTAGCGATAAAGCTGAAGCTATTGGCTTTTATCGCTGCCAGCATGTCATCGGTTCTATCAGCACTGATGATGACCCCTTCAAAAGAGTCCCCAAGACGTAAGCGGCATTGCTGCAACACTTCGAGTCCAGTTCGACCATTATCGAGGCGGTAATCCGAGAAAATCACATCCGGGTGCCAATCATCATCGAGACACTGCAAGCTTTCGACTAAGTCGACGGCGGTCTTAACCTCACAGCCCCAACGACCAATCAGGTTCTCCATCCCGACCAAAATCTCGCGCTCATTATCGACACACAATATTTTCAGATGTTCGATGTCACTGGTCGCCATTGGCGTTGAAGCTTGCACAACTGGAGCCACTTTTTCTGCTCGAGCTAAGGTGATGGAAAAAACACTGCCTTGGCCCGGCCATGAACGCATCGAAATTTGATGACCAAGTACATGAGCAATACCTTTGGAGATGGCTAACCCTAACCCCAACCCTTGATCAGAACGCACTTGGCTGCCACGAGTAAATTCTTCGAAGATCTCTTGTTGCTTGTCTTCATCGATACCGGTTCCGTTATCCCACACATCGATTCGTACCTGGCCGTTCACTCGCCTTGCACCCAGGACCACTTTTCCTTCAGGGTTATAACGGAAAGCATTGGTCAAAAAGTTCTGAATCACACGCCTCAATAACTTAGGATCTGAGTGAATGAACAATGACGATGGGATCATCTGAAACTCAATTTTTTGTTGTCTCGCTAACGCGCTAAATTCCGCGTTCAAGTTGGTTAGCACATCGTGCACGGCAATCGCGTGAATGTTGGTTTCTAATTTCCCTGACTCCAAGCGAGAGATATCCAACAAGTCGCCAATCAGATCTTCTGCGGCCCCTAACGCACTCTCGATATGAGATGACAACTGCTTCACCTCTTGCTCTTTTGCCACCTCAGAAAGTGACGAAGCAAACAAGCGCGCAGCATTGAGCGGCTGCATTAAATCGTGGCTTACCGCGGCTAGAAAACGACTCTTGGATTGTGATTCTTGATCCGAAATCTGAGTTGCTTTTACCAAGCGATGGTTCAGTTTTTCGAGCTCTTGAGTTCGCTCATGTACTCTCGACTCCAAGCTTTCATTAGCATCTTTTAGCGCTTGCTCTGCTTGCCTAAATACCGTGATATCGGTAAAGCTCATTACAAAGCCACCACTTGGCATCGGGTTACCTTGCACCTCAATCACTCGACCATCAGGACGAATACGAGAAGAGGTGTGTCTAGTGCCTTGTTCAAGGTGATAAACACGGCGGCGAACGTGATCTTCTGGGTCACCCGGACCACACAAACCTTGCTCGGCATTGTGACGAATCACATCTGAAATGGGTCGCCCTACCTGAATCAAACCCGCAGGAAATTCAAACAGTTCTAAGTAACGTTGGTTCCACGCCACCAGCCTCATTTGCTTATCGATCACTGCGATGCCTTGACCAATGTGTTCAATCGCACCTTGTAGTAAACCACGGCTAAAATCGTACAGCTCAGAGGCCTCATCAACGATGGTCGCGACCTCTTCAAGCTGCATGTTTCTGCCCTGTAAAGCAGAAGTAAGTACTAACTTAGCGGAAGAGGCACCGAATACACCCGCGAGTACGCGCTCTGCATGTCGAATCAAACTCGCAGGTGCTTGTTGATTGGGAAGCAGCGGTTGTCCGTGTTGTTGCCAATAGCTGTGTAAGGCGCTTTTCGCTCGCTTTCGACCGACAAAGCGTGATGCCAACATCTCTAGTTCCGCAACCGTCACACGATTCTGGTAAAGGCTGATGTTTTCATTCTCAGGCAGCGGTGTACCAACAAATGCTGCTGATTGTAAGCGCTCACTTAGGCTTGGTCTTGTCGACATCGAAACCACGGCATAGCACAAGGTATTAAGCACAATACTCAGCACAATTCCCCAGTTTGAACTACTGATATCCCAACTGCTGAGCAACTCTGGTGGCGTGATAATCCACAGTAAAAGGTTACTTTGGCTGTCGCCTGCCAACATGCTAGTTTGACTCATTAGGGTGATAAGCCAAATCAACGAGCCCACCATTAAGCCGACGTACACACCCTTGCGGTTACCCGGGCGCCAGTACAAACCACCAATCAATGCTGGCGCGAATTGAGCAATCGCAGCAAACGAAAGAAAACCAATCGCTGACAGTGAATGAATGGTATCGAGAGCCTGATAAAACAGCCAAGCACCCAGTAACAGCAGTAAAATTAGCCCGCGACGAATCACTAATAACAGGCCAGAAAAGTGTCGATGTGTTCTTTGGGTTAGACGCATACGGCGCAGTAGCAATGGCATCACTAAGTCATTCGATACCATGATCGCCAGTGCAATGGTCGATACAATCACCATGCCACTCGCCGCAGAAGTACCACCAAGGAAAGCTAACAATGCAATGTGATTAGCGCCTTCTGCCATTGGTACACTGATCACGTAGGTATCCGCAGGCATGCCAGTAAGTAGCCCTTGCCCTGCCCAAGCAATTGGCAGCACGAACAGTCCCATCAAAATCAGGTAAAGCGGAAATAACCAGCGAGCGGTATGCAAATCTTGCGGACGTTCGTTCTCTACCACCATGGTGTGAAATTGACGCGGCAGACAAACAATCGCCAACATGGTTAAAACGGTATGAATAATTAATGTCGGAATATTGGGCGATTCGTAGGTGGAAGCAGCCACATCAAGCAAATCAATTTTATCGCTGCTCAACGCCAGATACATGATGAATAAGCCAACAATCAAAAACGCCGCCAGTTTAACGATGGATTCAAACGCTACCGCCATCATCATGCCACGGTGATGCTCTGTGTTATCAATGTGCCTTGTACCAAACAGCATGGTAAAAATGGCCAAAGCACCGACCACGAACCAAGATACGTGATAGTCCTGATAACCGAAATCAGCCGCTAGGTTTGGCGCAACAATATCCAGCCCCATGGTGATACCACGCAATTGCAGAGCGATATAGGGAAGGATACCGACCACTGCAATAACGGTCACTGCTACCGCTAAGCCCTGAGATTTTCCGTAACGAGCCGCGATAAAGTCGGCAATGGAGGTGATGTGTTCACGCTTCGCAATCAAGATCAACCGCGCCAAGATCCGCCACCCTAGTGTAAAGACCAGAATCGGCGCGAGATAAATGGGCAAAAAGGACCAAGGATTATTGCTCGCCTGCCCGACCGTTCCATAGAAAGTCCAAGAGGTACAATACACTGCAATCGAAAGGCTATAGATCCACGGGCGCCAACGCGATAGCCAACGAACCTGCCGGTCTCCATACCACGCGATCAGAAACAACACGCCCAAGTAAGCTAAAGAGACTGGAATTACTACCCATCCTTGCATTGAAAACCCTTTCTTCATCCATAAAAAAACCTCTCCATAAGGGAGAGGTTTCATTTAACTAGGGAAGTGCGTTTAACTCAATCGCATCGCTTAAATTCTGTGCTTTGGGCTTTAAATATCAGCCGTTGCCGTTAACTATGTGCTTCAGATTGCTTTGAATCCGAGTTTTCCGCGTCTGTTTGATTAATCTCAACCACGGAGCTTCTTTCATCCAGTTTGATGAACAGTGCCAGTCCACCCATCGCAGCCATCGCCCAGAAGATATTGGCACCCCACAACTCATAGCCCCAACCACTTAGTGTTGTCATTAGAGCAATGAATGCGCCTAACGGAATTGCGTTGTACAGAGCTTGTAATGCCACCATCTTGTTCTGTTCTTCAGATTGAATGTATTGAATCGCAGCGATGTGTGCCATCGCAAAGGTCACACCGTGCAGTAGTTGCACTAAAATCAGAGCAGCAATGGCCGTGGTTGATGCTGTGATACCCCAACGAGCCATCACACCTAATGCCGCCACAACAAACAAAGTACGTAACGTCAGCCCAGAAAACAGTCGCTTGCTCAGAGCAAATACTGCGACTTCGGCAACCACACCCAAGCTCCATAGGTAACCAATGATGGCTTCAGAGTGCCCCGCTTCTTTCCAGTAAATCGCACTAAAGCTGTAATAAGCGGCATGGCTACCTTGCAACAACGCCATTAAGGCCAAGAACTTCACAACAGAAGATTCTCGCAGCAGTTCACCTAGCTTAGGGCGAACGGCCTGTTGTTGAGAGTGTGTCACCGGCATCACGTTCGGATTTCTCATCGCCAACACTAATGACACCAGCACACCGGCAAACGCCGTGTACAAGATCATGTCCGTGCCAAATTGCGCGACCAAGTAACCCACCACAGTCGAACCTGCGATAAAGGCAATCGAACCCCATAAACGAGTTCGTCCGTAGTCGAGCATATTAAGACGACTGTAGTGGTTAGCCATCGCATCCGAGAGCGGGATGATCGGCCCATAACAGAGGTTAAACAGCACCGTTGCCAACAGCATCAATATAAAGCTGCCGCCAGTGAAAAAGTGGAAGCCAACAAACAGCAGGGCCGCAAAACTCAACCAACGCAGAGCCGGCATCAAGTGTTCAACTTTATGGAGACGAGGCGTAATCACGAGGTTTGCCACACAACGCGTCGCAAAACCGATACCAATTAAGACACCAATGTCTCCTGCAGAAACGCCTTGGTCTTCAAACCACAGCGCCCAAAATGGCAAGTACACGCCATACGCAAAAAAGAAACCAAGAAAATACTGAGAGATCCAGCCATAGGGTGAAGGGCTAAACATAAATAACCTATAAAGTGTGCAGAAAAAGGCAGCACCAATTATGCCTATCTCACATACGATGAAAAAGGGAATAATTACGGGGATAGTATTCCTATATTCAATTAGTTTGGATATAGGATTTAGACTAAAGTCGTCTGGAGCTTCGCTGGTATTTTGTCAAACTGATTAAAGACTCCCATTTCTTCTTGTGATGCTTATGCCTGACAAATTTAATATGCAGCACCCACCCTTCGATAGCCTGTCCGACATCGAACAGTTGAAGCTGCGATCTTCATTAGACGTGGTGTATTACCGTTCTCAAGAAGTGATACTGGAAGCTGATAGGCCGAACAGACACCTGCACATCCTGATCAAAGGAGCCGTTGAAGAACGCGCCAGCAGTGACGGCGAGATTTACGCACATTATGCCAATGACGATATCTTCGATGTACGCAGTCAGTTTGAGCCTCACACCAAACACCAATATATCGCGCTTGAAGATACCCTAAGTTATCTACTGCCAACCGATATCTTTCTCGAGCTTTACCACGCCAATGGCCAGTTTGCCGCTTACTTTGATAGCAACCTCTCGACCCGAAAAGCATTGATTGAAGCCGCTCAGCAACAACAGAATCTTGCCGAGTTCATACTGACCAAAGTGGACGGCTCTATTTGTCACCCTCCACTGATACTGGAACCCGACCAACCTATCAACCAAGTCACTCAAACCCTTAAAGAACAAGGGTTAGACTCGGCCTTAGTTCATTTAGAACATGATGATCCAAAAGCTTTTGGATCATCATGTACCCTTCCGTATGGAATCGTCACACGGACCAATTTGTTACATGCGGTGATGCTCGATAATCATCCGCTCGATACCGCGGTTGGCGAGATAGCAACGTTCCCGGTACTGCACGTTAATCAAGGGGACTTCTTGTTTAACGCCATGATCACCATGACCCGAAATCGCGTAAAAAGGCTGATGGTTTGTGATGGTACAAATGCTGTTGGTATGGTGGATATGACGCAGATTTTGAGTGCATTCTCCACACATTCTCACGTTCTCACTTTGCGTATTGCTCGTGCCACCAGCGTTGAAGAATTGGCAATGGCTTCCAACAAACAGCGTCAATTGGTCGAAAGCCTACTCAGTAATGGCATTCGTACACGCTTTATCATGGAGCTAATTTCTGCGGTCAACGAACAGATCATTGAGAAGGCTTTTGAGTTGATTATCCCACCTGCACTGCACAATCATTGTTGCCTGATCGTGCTGGGTTCTGAAGGGCGCGGGGAGCAAATCCTCAAAACCGATCAAGACAACGCTCTGATTATTCAAGATGGTTTGGAATGGCACCAATGCCAAAGTGCCATGAACGACCTCACCCATACCCTTCAACAATTGGGTTACCCGTTATGCCCGGGCAACGTGATGGTCAACAACCCGAAATGGGTGCATTCAGAGCAAGAGTGGAAACAAACCCTCACCCGTTGGGTAAGAAAAGCCACGCCAGAGACAGTGATGGATATCGCCATCATGGCGGACGCACACGCTGTGGCGGGTAACAGGGAACTACTCAAACCGGTCAAGCAGCACTTGAGTGATTTGATGCTCGGACAAGAATTGATTCTGACCGAGTTCTGCCGCCCTGCTCTGAACTTCTCGGTTCCCCTGACCCTGTTTGGTAATGTGAAACAATCCAAGTCAGGACTCGACATCAAACAAGGCGGTATTTTCCCAATTGTTCACGGTGTGAGAGCGCTAAGCCTTGAACATGGTGTGACAGTCAATAACACCTTTGAACGCATTGAGCACCTCGTGAACAAAAAGGTACTAGAGCAAAGCACCGCGGATAACCTCAATGAAGCGCTCAAGCAGTTCTTTAAGTGGCGCTTATCACAGCGCCTATCGCAACAGCACAGCAGCAATAAAATCGACGTCAAACTGATGGAGCGAGCAGACAGAGATCTGCTTCGTCATAGCCTGCACGTGGTGAAGAAATTCAAGCAATGGCTCGGCTACCACTATCAGATACGGGATTAGGCCATTGAACGATGAATAGGTTGGTTCGCTATTACTGGCATCACAAGCTCAAAGGCTCTCTCTATCAGCCTCTGTTTACTGCGCCTATTGATCATGAATATGTATCACTCGATTGTGAAACCACCAGCCTAGACCCCAATCAGGCAGAATTAGTCACTATTGCCGCGACCAAGATCATCGGTAACCGAATCATTACCAGCCAACCTTTTGAAGTCCGATTGCGCGCCCCTCAATCGCTCGATTGCAATTCAATAAAAATCCACCGCATTCGTCATCAAGACCTAAAGCACGGTATCGAAGAAAAACAGGCTTTAGTTGAGCTACTGAACTTCATTGGAAATCGTCCTTTAGTCGGCTATCACATCCGTTATGATAAAAAAATTCTCGACCGCGCCTGTTTAAAACAGCTTGGATTTCCACTGCCTAACCGATTAGTCGAAGTGAGCCAACTCTATCAAGATAAGCTCGAAAGACAGCTGCCCAATGCCTATTTTGATCTCAGTATGGACGCCATTTGTCGCCAGCTCGATTTACCTATTCCGGTCAATAAACATGATGCATTACAAGACGCTATCTCCGCTGCGCTGATCTTTGTGCGCCTAAAACATGGTGACCTGCCCCGTTTCAACTCTTCTTATTCTTAATTCAACCACTGGCGCTTCACATAGAGAGCAACATCTCAAAAATGAACTTAACTCGCTATTTTGTAAGTGAAAAGCAGCGTCTCATCCTAAAGTCTAATTGTGGAAATCGCCGTCCTAGCCGAGAGTGATAACACAAAGACGGTTCTGTAATAGACCTAGAAACTGAACACAAAGGAAGTTGCCAGTTCATTAGGAATGTAGGCACAAGGAGAGATGCAATGAGTGAAGCCCACGTTTATCCGGTAAAAGAAAATATTAAATCAACCACACACGCGGATAATGACACTTACCTAGCCATGTACCAGCAATCTGTTTCTGACCCTGAAGGCTTTTGGGGTGAACACGGAAAAATCGTTGATTGGATTAAACCTTTCACACAGGTAAAAAATACTTCTTTCGACCCAGGCCACATTGATATTCGCTGGTTTGAAGATGGCACGCTTAACGTTTCGGCTAACTGTATCGACCGCCACCTTGCTGAGCGCGGTGATGAAGTCGCTATCATCTGGGAAGGCGATGACCCGGCTGATGATAAAACTCTAACTTTTAATGAACTACATAAAGAAGTGTGCCTGTTTTCAAACGCTCTGAAAGAGCAAGGCGTACGCAAAGGTGATGTGGTTTGTTTATACATGCCGATGGTGCCAGAAGCAGCAGTAGCAATGCTGGCATGTACCCGTATCGGTGCGGTGCACACGGTAGTATTTGGTGGTTTCTCACCAGAAGCACTGTCTGGTCGTATTATCGATTCAAATTCTAAAGTCGTTATCACTGCCGATGAAGGCGTGCGTGGCGGCCGTGCGGTTCCACTGAAGAAAAACGTCGATGAAGCTCTGACTAACCCTGAAGTTAAGAACATCGAGAAAGTTGTGGTATTCAAACGTACTGGTGGCGATGTTGCTTGGCATGAACACCGTGATGTGTGGTGGCACGATGCTATTGCTAATGTATCTGCAGATTGCCCACCAGAAGAGATGAATGCAGAAGATCCACTATTCATCCTTTATACGTCAGGCTCAACAGGTAAACCTAAAGGGGTTATGCACACCACTGGTGGCTACCTTGTTTATGCAGCAATGACATTCAAATACGTATTCGACTATCAAGAAGGCGAGACTTTCTGGTGTACAGCGGATGTGGGTTGGATTACGGGTCACACATACCTTGTATACGGGCCGCTAGCTAATGGTGCAAAAACCATTCTGTTTGAAGGCGTGCCGAACTACCCGAACACCAGCCGCATGAGTGAAGTGGTCGATAAGCACCAAGTGAATATTCTTTATACTGCGCCAACGGCTATTCGTGCACTAATGGCGAAAGGCAACGAAGCCGTTGAAGGTACTTCTCGTGACAGCCTAAGAATCATGGGCTCAGTGGGTGAACCTATTAACCCAGAAGCGTGGGAATGGTACTACAAAACAATTGGTAATGAGCAATCTCCAATTGTCGATACGTGGTGGCAAACTGAAACGGGCGGCATCTTAATCGCACCGCTACCGGGCGCAACCGATCTAAAACCAGGTTCAGCGACGCGTCCATTCTTCGGTGTGCAACCGGCGTTAGTTGATAACATGGGTAATATCATTGAGGGTGCAACAGACGGCAACCTAGTGATTCTAGATTCTTGGCCGGGCCAAATGCGTACCGTTCATGGCGATCATGACCGCTTTGAACAGACTTACTTCTCTACATTTAAAGGCATGTACTTCACCAGTGATGGCGCTCGTCGTGATGAAGACGGCTACTACTGGATTACTGGCCGTGTTGATGACGTACTTAACGTCTCTGGTCACCGTATGGGTACTGCAGAAATTGAATCGGCTCTAGTCGCGTTTGATAAGATCGCAGAGGCCGCGATTGTGGGTATCCCTCATGATATTAAAGGCCAAGCGATTTACGCTTACATCACGCTGAATGATGGCGAGTTCCCAACTGCTGAACTTCATAAAGAAGTGAAAGACTGGGTACGTAAAGAGATTGGCCCAATCGCAACGCCAGATGTGCTGCACTGGACTGACTCATTACCGAAAACTCGTTCAGGTAAAATCATGCGTCGTATCCTGCGTAAGATTGCTACCGGTGATACAGGTAACCTAGGTGATACCTCTACTTTGGCAGACCCAAGTGTGGTTGATAAGCTGATTGCCGAGAAAGCAGAACTGGCATAAGCAACCGGTCACACCCTGAATTACTGTTTAAAACAGACCTTACCTAAACCGTCACCTATGTGGCGGTTTTTTTATGGCTGATCTTGATCTCAAATATCCAGCCCCAAATTAAGGCTAAGGCGCTTTTTTGTTAAGTTGGTAACAATTCCACGCTGTATCAATAGGAGATTAGACCAGTAAATTGCTGCGATTTGCGCTGAATTAGCTATAATCTGGTTCTAATTTTTAAATTTGGGTTTTTCTCACTAGAAATTAACCGCAAATTTTCAATAAAATGGCAACATTCACGTTCGTAAACACGATAAAGGAAGATAGCCCCACGATGTCTACAAAGTTTCGCATTCTAGTTTTAAATGGCCCAAACCTTAACCTGTTAGGCCTAAGAGAGCCGGCACACTACGGTTCTCAAACACTTGACCAGATTATTAGCTCATTGACCGAGCAAGCGAAAGCACACGATGTTGAGCTATCTCATTTACAGTCAAATCGTGAGTATGAACTGATTGAAGCTATCCATAGTGCATACCAAAATGTTGATTTTATTATTATCAATCCAGCAGCCTTTACACATACCAGTGTGGCACTGCGTGATGCACTACTTGGAGTTGCAATCCCCTTTATTGAGGTTCACCTATCGAATGTTCACGCACGTGAACCATTCCGTCACCACTCTTACCTATCTGATAAAGCAGAAGGTGTGATTTGTGGCTTAGGTGCCCAAGGTTATCAATTTGCTTTGACCGCTGCGCTCAGCAAGCTCAACTCAAAGTAAACATAAACAACGAACTATTACTAACCTACTCAGTCAAAGAGTAAGTTCAATTAACAGATAAAGAGAAAGAAACAATGGATATTCGCAAAATCAAAAAGCTAATCGAATTGGTTGAAGAGTCTGGTATTTCTGAGCTAGAAATCTCTGAAGGTGAAGAGTCAGTACGAATCAGTCGTAACAGCACTGCACCTGTAGCACCTGTTCAATATGCAGCAGCTCCAGCACCTGTAGCAGCGGCAGCAGCTCCTGCGGCGGCACCTGTAGCAGCAGAAGCAACGGCTCCTGCAGTTCCAGCTGGTCACCAAGTTCTTTCTCCAATGGTTGGTACTTTCTACGGCGCTCCAAGCCCAGACGCAAAACCATTCGTTAAAGTTGGTCAATCTGTAACTGCTGGCGAAACTCTATGTATCGTTGAAGCAATGAAAATGATGAACCAAATCGAAGCTGATAAATCTGGTGTTGTAACAGCTATCCTAGTTGAAGACGGTCAACCAGTAGAATTCGACCAAGCTCTAGTAATTATCGAATAATAGAGAGCACTCATTATGTTAGATAAATTAGTAATCGCGAACCGTGGTGAAATTGCACTACGTATTCTGCGTGCATGTAAAGAGCTTGGCATTAAAACGGTAGCGGTTCACTCAACTGCTGACCGTGATCTTAAGCACGTACTGCTTGCAGACGAAACCATTTGTATCGGTCCAGCTCGTGGTATCGATAGCTACCTAAACATCCCTCGTATCATCAGCGCAGCTGAAGTGACAGGTGCAGTAGCTGTCCACCCTGGCTATGGCTTCCTATCTGAAAATGCAGACTTTGCAGAACAGGTAGAGCGCAGTGGCTTTATCTTTGTTGGCCCTAAAGCTGAAACCATTCGTATGATGGGTGACAAAGTGTCAGCTATCACGTCAATGAAGAAAGCTGGCGTACCTTGTGTACCAGGTTCTGACGGTCCTCTTGACGATGACGAAGCGAAAAACAAAGCACACGCTAAGCGCATTGGCTTCCCAGTTATCATCAAGGCATCTGGCGGCGGCGGCGGTCGTGGTATGCGTGTTGTTCGTTCTGAAGCAGAACTAACAGAAGCTATCGCGATGACTCGCGCTGAAGCAAAAGCATGTTTCAACAACGACATGGTTTACATGGAGAAATTCCTAGAAAACCCACGTCACATTGAAGTACAAGTGCTTGCAGATGGTCAAGGCAATGCTATCCACCTAGGTGAGCGTGACTGTTCAATGCAGCGTCGTCACCAGAAAGTTGTGGAAGAAGCACCAGCTCCAGGTATCACTGAAGAGATGCGTAAGTACATCGGTGAACGCTGTACTCGTGCATGTATTGAGATCGGTTACCGCGGCGCAGGTACATTTGAATTCCTATACGAAAACGGTGAGTTCTACTTCATCGAAATGAACACTCGTATCCAGGTTGAACACACGATTACTGAAATGGTAACGGGTATCGACCTAGTGAAAGAACAGCTACGTATTGCAGCTGGTCAGCCTCTATCATTCACTCAGGATGATATTAAGCTGCGCGGCCACTCAATCGAATGTCGTATCAATGCTGAAGATCCAGTTCGCTTCCTACCTTCACCAGGTAAGATTGAACGTTTCCACGCACCGGGCGGCATGGGCGTACGTTGGGAATCTCACATCTACACGGGTTACACAGTGCCACCACACTACGATTCAATGATTGGTAAGCTGATCACTTACGGTGAGAACCGTGATGTTGCTATCGCTCGTATGAAGAACGCATTGGGTGAAATGATTGTTGAAGGTATTAACGTTAATACCGAGCTTCAATTGTCTATTATGAACGACGAAAACTTCCAACACGGTGGTGCAAACATCCACTACCTTGAGAAGAAACTTGGTTTGTCATAACCCGTTCGTTTAAGAACAGTCAAAATGCTCACTTCGGTGAGCATTTTTGTTTTTGAGCCGCCGAAAAAATCAATCTTTAATCCCCATTATATTCCGTGGGGTTTTGGTGAATTTGCTCATATTTTCTGCTAGACTCGCCATCCAATTTTTCTCATATAGAAGATGCAGCCATGCCTTGGATTCAAATCAAGCTTAATGCTACCAATGAAAATGCCGAACAAATCGGCGACATGTTAATGGAAGAGACTGGTGCTCTTTCTGTAACTTTCCTGGATGCACAAGATACCCCTGTATTTGAGCCTCTGCCGGGCGAAACTCGCCTTTGGGGTGATACTGACATTCTCGCGCTTTACGACGCTGAGACTGATACTAGTGTCGTTCTAGCGCAGATTAAAGCAAGCAACATGTTCCCTGCAGACTTTGCTCATAAAGTAGAGCAAATTGAAGACAAGGATTGGGAACGTGAATGGATGGACAACTTCCACCCCATGAAGTTTGGTGAGCGTTTATGGATCTGCCCTAGCTGGCGCGATATCCCTGAACCTGACGCTGTCAACGTAATGCTAGACCCAGGTCTTGCATTTGGTACAGGTACCCACCCGACAACGGCATTGTGTCTTGAGTGGCTTGAAGGCTTAGACCTAACCGGCAAAACCGTGATCGACTTCGGTTGTGGCTCAGGCATCCTAGCGATCGCTGCGATCAAACTAGGCGCGGCAAAAGTTATCGGGATCGATATTGATCCTCAAGCTCTGCTTGCATCAAAAGACAACGCACAACGCAATGGCGTTGCTGAGCAACTAGAGGTGTTCTTGCCACAAGATCAACCGGAAGGTTTGCTAGCTGACGTGGTTGTTGCCAACATTCTTGCCGGTCCATTACGCGACCTTTCTGGCATCATCAAAGGCCTAGTTAAGCCAAATGGTGTGCTTGCGATGTCGGGTGTTTTAGATACACAAGCAGAAGATGTTGCGACTTATTATCGTGATGAGCTTCACATTGATCCGATCATTGAGCAACAAGAATGGTGTCGAATCTCAGGTCGCAAGCAAGGCTAGACAAGACTTTGGGCGCTAATTGACTGAAATTTAAACAAATTACAAAAACAATTTGTAAATGCTCAAATATTAGTCTTTTCACGCAGCGAAAAAATGCGTAAAATGCGCGCCCTTGCTGGTACAGAACTGTGATGACATTTTTGAAAATCGGAAATTATCAACTTAAGAACAATCTAATCGTCGCTCCTATGGCTGGCGTAACGGATAGACCATTCCGTGAGTTGTGTCTTCGCTACGGTGCGGGGATGGCAGTCAGTGAAATGATGTCCTCCAATCCGAAGGTTTGGAAAACGTCAAAGTCTCAGCAGCGTATGGTACATGAAGGCGAATCGGGCATTCGTTCAGTACAAATCGCTGGTGCAGATCCACAGCTTATGGCCGAGGCTGCTCAATTTAATGTCGATAACGGTGCGCAAATCATCGATATCAACATGGGTTGTCCAGCCAAAAAAGTGAATAAGAAGCTTGCGGGCTCAGCCCTACTGCAGCATCCAGAACTCATTGAAGACATTCTGAAAGCGGTGGTAAATGCTGTCGACGTTCCAGTAACGTTGAAAACGCGCACAGGCTGGGATACAGACAATAGAAACTGTGTCCAAATCGCGAAAATAGCCGAAGACTGCGGCATACAGGCACTTGCCCTTCACGGGAGAACTCGCGCTTGTATGTACAAAGGTGAGGCAGAATACAAACACATTAAAGCAGCGAAACAAGCAGTATCTATTCCGGTTATCGCTAACGGTGATATCGATAGTCCGGAAAAAGCGAAGTTTGTGCTGGAGTACACCGGTGCTGATGCTTTAATGATAGGTCGACCTGCCCAAGGACGTCCTTGGATTTTTAACGAAATCCTACACTATTTGGAAAACGGCACCACGATGGACCCACTCCCGATTTCGGAAGTGAAAGACATCATGCTTGGTCATGTGCACGCTCTACATGAATTTTATGGAGAGTTTTTAGGCCCTCGCATCGCTCGTAAGCATGTGGGTTGGTATCTAAAAGAGCATGAACAAGCGAGTGAGTTTCGCCGTACCTTCAACGCATTCGAAGCAGGTGATCTGCAGCTTGAAGCGCTAGAAGGTTTTTTTGATAACGTTGCACCATAATTACGAGAAGAGCTAGACCGAATATGTTCGAACAAAATCTGACTTCAGAAGCATTGACAGTAACTACAGTTACATCACAAGACCAAATCACGCAGAAGCCACTACGTGACTCAGTTAAAGCATCATTGAAAAATTACCTTGCTCAATTAAACGGTCAAGAAGTCAGCGAGTTATACGAATTAGTATTAGCTGAAGTTGAACAGCCACTACTAGACACTATCATGCAGTACACTCGCGGTAACCAAACTCGCGCAGCAACCATGATGGGTATTAACCGCGGTACTCTTCGCAAGAAACTAAAAAAATACGGCATGAACTAATCATTCTTTCGTAATTTATTGAATTGAAAGCCAAACTCATTTTTGAGTTTGGCTTTTTTTTGGCTTGTATAGCCCTGCTCAGTGGCTGACTACTCCCCAGTGCGACAGCAGCGCCTTTTGTCGACGTTTGCGGAATCCAAGGCTGCCAGAATCGAACAATGGCTTGCATCGTCGTCTACATGGCCACAACACGCATCATTAATCTTTTTAAGTGCGGTGCGAATCTTAGTTAATTCGGTAATCTTCTCATCAATCATCTCTAGCTTTGCTGAGGTAATCGACTTCACTTCAGCGCAACTGTGCTGTGTGGCCTCGAGGCGAATCTCAAGCAATTCTTTAATCTCGTCCAAACTCAGCCCCAACGCTTTAGATTTGAGAATAAATGTCACCTGTTTCTGGTTATTTTCATCATATAGGCGATAACCCGACTCACTGCGACTGGCTGGCGCGATCAGGTTATTCTTCTCATAAAATCGCAAGGTATCGGCTGTCACACCGCATCGTTTCGCTAATTCACCGATCTGAAACATGTTTTTTCCTACTGTTTCGTCCATTCCACAATTAACCTTATCGTTACTTTTCAGGCTGAAATGGCACTTTTCATAATTAATTTTGAGATGCCAAACGATTGCGCGAGCTTTTTTGTAATAAATTAGTTAGAATCTGCGCCATCAAATTTGGAGTTGGTTATCTTATTAAGATTATATAAGCATAACCCAAAGGTCTTTACCAAAACTGGCCAATATTTTATCTCTGACTCTTAGCGAAATCTGTTTGAGTAAGAAGATAGAAACAAGTTCTTTTTTGGCAAATATCTTTATTTTAACCCCATGAATTTGAGGAAGATGGAAGCATGAATAACGCTCGTCCAATTCGCCGCGCTCTAATCAGCGTATCAGACAAAACTGGTATCGTTGAATTTGCACAAGCTCTTGCTAACCGTGGTGTAGATATTCTATCTACCGGTGGCACTGCTCGCCTGCTTGCTGAAAAAGGCATCTCTGTTACAGAAGTATCTGACTACACTGGTTTCCCAGAAATGATGGATGGCCGTGTTAAGACTCTGCACCCAAAAGTTCATGGTGGTGTTCTAGGCCGTCGTGGCCAAGACGATGACGTGATGGAAACTCACGGTATCAACCCTATCGATATGGTTGTTGTAAACCTATACCCATTCGCAGAAACCGTTGCTAAAGAAGGTTGTACCCTTGCTGACGCTGTTGAGAACATCGATATCGGTGGCCCAACAATGGTTCGCTCTGCAGCGAAAAACCACAAAGACGTAACTATCGTTGTAAACGCACACGACTACGAGCGCGTTATCGCTGAAATGGACGCTAACGAGAAATCTCTAACACTAGAGACTCGCTTCGACCTAGCTATCGCAGCATTCGAGCACACGGCTTCTTACGACGGCATGATTGCTAACTACTTCGGCACTATGGTTCCTAGCTACGGCGAGAACAAAGAAGGTGATGAAGAAAGCAAATTCCCACGCACGTTCAACCAACAGTTCGAGAAAAAACAAGACATGCGCTACGGTGAGAACAGCCACCAAGCAGCCGCATTCTACGTTGAAGCAAACCCTGAAGAAGCATCTGTTTCTACTGCTCGCCAAATCCAAGGTAAAGCGCTTTCTTATAACAACATTGCTGACACTGACGCAGCACTTGAGTGTGTGAAAGAGTTCGACCAGCCAGCATGTGTGATTGTTAAGCACGCTAACCCATGTGGTGTGGCACTAGGTGAAGACATCCTAGAAGCTTACGATCGTGCATTCAAAACAGACCCAACGTCTGCATTTGGCGGCATCATCGCATTCAACCGTGAACTAGACGCAGCAACAGCAACGGCTATCACTGAGCGTCAATTCGTTGAAGTTATCATTGCACCTTCTGTTTCTGCTGAAGCAGTAGAAATCGTAGCGGCTAAGAAAAACCTTCGCCTACTTGAGTGTGGTGAGTGGACAACTAAAACCACTGGTTTTGACGTTAAACGCGTTAATGGTGGCTTGCTAGTTCAAGACCGAGACCAAGGCATGGTGTCTGAAGACGACCTTAAAGTGGTTTCTAAGCGTCAACCTACAGCTGAAGAGCTAAAAGATGCACTGTTCTGCTGGAAAGTAGCGAAGTACGTTAAATCTAACGCTATCGTTTACTCGAAAGGCGACATGACTATTGGTGTAGGCGCTGGCCAAATGAGCCGCGTTTACTCTGCGAAAATCGCAGGCATCAAAGCTGCAGACGAAGGTCTACAGGTTGAAGGTTGTGTGATGGCATCAGATGCATTCTTCCCATTCCGTGACGGTATCGACGCGGCAGCAGAAGCGGGCATTAAGTGTGTTATCCAACCGGGTGGCTCTATGCGTGATGACGAAGTTATCGCAGCAGCAGACGAGCACGGCATGGCGATGATCTTTACAGGCATGCGTCACTTCCGCCACTAGAAAGAAAAGATACGAGAGCGCTTCGCTACGAGAAACGGGAACGCTGCGCTCCGAGATGAGCAACACTCTCATTTAGTGTTGCTCAGACATTTTCTAGTTCTACTACTATCAATTTTGATTGAAGGTTTAAAACATGAATGTACTAATTATTGGTGCCGGCGGTCGTGAGCACGCACTTGGTTGGAAAGCAGCACAAAACCCAAACGTTGAAACAGTATTCATCGCGCCAGGTAACGCAGGTACTGCACTTGAGCCGAAACTTGAGAACGTAAACATCGGTGTTGAAGACATCGCAGGTTTAGTGGCGTTTGCTCAAGATAAAAAAATCGAACTGACTATCGTTGGTCCTGAAGCGCCATTGGTTATTGGTGTGGTTGATGCATTCCGCGAAGTGGGTTTACCTATCTTTGGTCCTACTCAAGCAGCAGCACAGCTTGAAGGTTCGAAAGCATTCACTAAAGACTTCCTAGCTCGTCATGATATCCCAACGGGTTACTACGCAAACTTCACTGAGATTGAGCCAGCTATCGCTTACGTTCGCGAGCAAGGCGCGCCAATCGTTGTTAAAGCTGATGGTCTTGCGGCGGGTAAAGGCGTTATCGTTGCGATGACACTTGAAGAAGCAGAAGACGCAATCAAAGACATGCTAGCAGGCAACGCATTTGGCGAAGCTGGCAGCCGCGTAGTTATTGAAGAGTTCCTTGAAGGCGAAGAAGCAAGCTTCATCGTAATGGTTGACGGTTCTAGCGTTCTTCCTATGGCCACCAGCCAAGATCACAAACGTGTTGGCGACAAAGACACAGGTCCTAATACTGGCGGTATGGGTGCTTACTCTCCAGCGCCAGTAGTAACGCCAGAAATCCACAACCGTATTCTTGAGGAAGTTATCTACCCAACGGTACGTGGTATGGACGCAGAAGGCGCACCTTACACGGGCTTCCTTTACGCAGGCCTAATGATCGATGCTGACGGTACACCTAAAGTTATCGAATACAACTGCCGCTTTGGCGATCCAGAAACGCAGCCTATCATGATGCGTATGGAATCAGATCTTGTTGAGCTTTGCTTAATGGCTATCGACGAGAAGCTGGACGAAGCGGAATCTAAGTGGGACCCTCGTGCTTCTATCGGTGTTGTTCTTGCCGCTGGCGGTTACCCTGCTGACTACGCAAAAGGCGACGTTATTTCACTACCAACAAGTGAAGTTGAAGGCCAAAAGGTTTTCCACGCGGGTACGACAAATAACGAAGCTGGCGATGTGGTGACAAACGGTGGTCGTGTACTTTGTGCAACGGCACTGGGTAATACGGTTTCTGAAGCTCAGGAGCGCGCCTACGCGTTAACTAAGCAAGTTAGCTGGAATGGTATGTTCCACCGCAATGACATTGGTTACCGTGCGATTGCGCGCGAGCAAGAGCAGTAATCAATCTTGTTACTCGCTTACTTTCCAATAACAGTAAGCGAATAACAGCAAAAGGCACCTCAATAGGCGCCTTTTTTATTACTCAATCTTTACTAAGAATCTGTACCTGTACAGACAAATCAGCATTTGGCCTACAGTAGGCTAAACACTCTCAACCCTTGAATTGATCGCTATTCTTTCAACAATGATGGCCTAACGACACAATCATGGCTGTCTTCAGCTAGCATCAGCAACTCTTCCACACTCATCTTACCCAGTGAATCACTGCCAAGAAACGCTGCATAACTTTCCACAGCTGCTAGTCGGTTGATCACGAAGCTTGGTAAGGTCTGGTTAAATTCAAAGCGATCAAACTCACCACCAGCGCACGTTTCAAAAGAGCTGCCATTCCAATACCCTTGAACCAGTCTGAGCCCTTCGTCATCCTGTTTCATCGTAGTTTCTAGAACCGATTTAGCTTCTTTCTGATAGTTTTCAAGTTGCTTAGCTTGGATAGGTAAAATTTTGCTGTCGATACGATACTGTTGATACACAGCTTCGCCTGACTTATTGAAACGCACATGGACACGATAAGGAACAAGCTCATTCGAAGAATTACGCTGCTCGCCTTCACGAATAAATTCACGAAGCACGCCTTCTGACCAAGCATAGTCAGTTTGATACCAGCCGTAATCGCCGACAGTGACGTAGTCAGCTGAAGTATGAGGTTGTGTTAGCTTGTTTGTAACCCAGTAGAAACTTGTCGCGTCGCCCATGACTTGGCCGCCGGTGTGAGTTTCAAATTGCTCTAGGTTTTTGCGAGGGCTTGTTGAAGAACAGCCAATAAGAAATGTAGATAATAGTGAAACGAGAAGAAATGCTTTTTTCATAAAAACCTGTACCGAGGTGGAATACGACTACCTCGGTACAGTTTAGATTATTTCACTGAATCTTTCAGCGCTTTACCTGCAACAAATGCTGGAACATTTGCAGCAGCGATTTGGATCTCATCACCAGTTTTTGGGTTACGACCAGTGCGAGCTGCACGGTGGTTTACTTTAAAAGTACCAAAACCAATTAGCTGAACTTGATCGCCATCTTTAAGAGCATCTGTAACACCGCCAAGAGTCGCTTCTAGAGCAGCTTTAGCTTGTGCTTTAGAAAGGTCCGCTTTTTCAGCAATAAAGTCGATTAATTGAGTCTTGTTCATTTTAGGTTTCCCTTCTTTGTATTTTTGAATTCAATTCACTCTAAAACATAAATGCCCCATCTGGCAAAGGTTTGTCGTCGATCTTTAGCTCTAATGCCGTAGTTTTAGCCATAATATGAGTAATAACTCACAATTTGTTACTGATTTTATTAAGCAAGCCCTTGTTTAAAAGGGGCTGAGAGCAAAATTAATGATGACCTAGCCACTACTTTTTCACTATAATCCACGCTGAATCGCTGCTAAAGCGTACAATTTAATTTAAGGGCAAACATGCTGCTGCTAACTATTTACGTCTCCATTGCTATTGGAGTTTCTTTCATTTGTTCTGTTTTGGAAGCTGTACTTTTGAGTATTAGTCCGAGCTACATTGCTCAACTAAAACAAAATGGGCACCCTGCAGCAGAGTCTTTAGACAAACTGAAAACAGATATTGACCGCCCGCTTGCGTCAATTTTAACGCTCAATACCATCGCGCATACTATCGGTGCTGCGACAGCAGGTGCACAAGCGGCTGTCGTTTTTGGTAGCCAATGGTTAGGTGTCTTCTCTGCCGTGCTAACGCTGGGTATCTTGGTGTTGTCTGAAATTGTTCCAAAGACCATTGGTGCAACCTACTGGCGTCAACTTGCTCCTGCTTCGGCAAGCGTGCTGCGTTGGATGGTGTTCTTCCTAACACCGTTTGTATGGTTCTCAGAACAGATCACCAAACGTCTTGCTCGTGGCCACCAAGCACCAAAAATGCGTGATGAGTTATCTGCAATGGCGATCTTGGCAAAAGAGAGTGGCGAGTTTGCAGAAGGCGAATCAAAAATCCTGAGCAACCTACTGGGTATTCAAGATGTACCCGTGACTCAGGTAATGACGCCGCGCCCAGTGGTATTCCGTGTTGATGCGGAAATGAGTGTGAATACGTTCCTAGAACAACATAAAGACACGCCATTCTCACGTCCGTTGGTTTACAGTGAGCAGAGTGACAACATCATCGGTTTTGTTCACCGCCTAGAGCTGTTTAGATTGCAGCAAGCCGGTTGTGGTGAAAAAGCTCTGGGTGAAGTAATGCGCCCTATCCACGTGTTGCTGAACAACATGGGCTTGGCTAAGGCCTTTGACCAGATGATGGCAAACCGCCTGCAACTGTCTTTAGTTGTGGACGAATACGGCACTATTCAGGGCATCATCACCCTAGAAGATATCTTTGAGCACCTTGTAGGTGAAGAGATCGTCGACGAAGCGGATAAAACCACCGACATGCAAGAACTGGCGTTTCAACGCTGGGAGAAGTGGAAAGAGACACACGGTGTTATCGAAAACCGCGATGAAGAGGACGAGCTAGAGGAAGAAACTCCAACAGACAACGATGCCTCAGACGCAAAATCAACGGACGACGACGCCTCAAAAGATAAAGCTTCAAAAGACAAAGCGCAGAACGAAGACAAAAAAGACGCTTAATCTAAATTTGAGACCGTCAGATACAACAAAGGCTCCCTAGGGAGCCTTTGTTTTTATTCATGCTTTGGTGCAATTGCGAATTATAGCGCAACACCAATGTTACTGACTGGGTCTTCACGCAGTTCGTGGCGTAGATCTTTGATCAGCTCTAAGTCACGCTCAGTCGTTTCACGTAGAGGTCGGAAAATGGCCCACTGAACGTCCCACTCTTCACATACCGCTTCGTTTTCTTTCTGGTTTTCGTTGGTCACTTCTTCAGCGCCTTGAGCAAACTCAAGCTCAGCAACCGTCTTCACCGATTGTTGACTCACTTTAATTACCGCTTCCAACATATGTTCACGGTCAAGCAGGCCATGAATTAGCGTTGCTAGGCCTTGGCATGCGTCCATTGCTGGGTAAACACCATAAAAATCAAAATCATCACCGCTAGGGAATAGCTCTTCAACCTTCTCAAGTTGACGCTCAAAGTTCACCTTTGCTGTTTTAACCGTCAAGATTTCCCAAATGCTATCCAAAACATCACGATAGATTCGAGCTTCCGCAAATTCTGTATTCTCACAAAACATGGCATAGTTAGGGTACATACGCTCACATAGACACGCCATAAAGGTAATTTGTTGCCAAGGTTCTAACTTTTCAAGACGAACCTGCAGTGGATTCTGAAGCATAGTCACTCAATAATTGCAGAAAAAGACAGCGAAAGTGTACTTGATAAACCCTGGGGGGAAAAGGTAAGCCGATGAACAATTTTACGAATAAGCTCTATATTCTTACTGAGCATGACGATACCTATACGCAACTGATTCTAAACCAGGATTTACCCGACCTAGAAATCACTCAAAACCCCAAATCAGCACAGATTGTCTTGGCATCACCGCCTCTAATCGCAGAACGCCTCGGCGAGTTTAAAGAGCTAGACTGGGTACAGAGTACCTATGCTGGAATCAATAAACTCACGCAGCCAGATCTGCGTCAGGACTATACGCTAACCAACGTCAAAGGCATCTTTGGCCCGGCTATCGCAGAATACGTGTTGGGTTACACAATCAGTCACTGTAGACACTTCCCTCATTACCATCAGCATCAACAACAACGAAACTGGCAGCCACAGCTTTATACTAGCCTAACTGACAAAACTATGGTGATTTTAGGAACAGGGTCAATTGGCAGTCATTTGGCAAAAACCTCGGCGGCTTTTGGTATTCATACCATAGGTGTCAACCGTACGGGTATCCCATCCAAACAAGAAGCCTTTAAAGAGACGTTCCACATCAATGAGATAGAGGCTGCCCTTAAGCAGGCCGATATTGTGGTGAATACCTTGCCATCAACGCCTGAAACCTATCAATTACTCAATCAAACGACCTTAGGTTACTGCTCGAATGTGCTGCTGTTCAATGTCGGTAGAGGTGAATGCCTAGACAATAAGTCCTTGCTGCTAGCCATAAAAAACAGATGGGTAGAACACGCATTTTTAGATGTATTTGAAAGTGAGCCCCTCTCTCAGGAACACCCTTTCTGGAAACTACCGCAAGTGACGATTACGCCACACATTGCTGCACTCAGTGAGCCAAGACAAGTGGTAGAGATCTTCGCAGAGAATTACAAACAGTGGCGAGATGGTTTTACACTTAATCATGTCATCGATTTTGATAAAGGTTACTGATGTCCTCTTCGTTACTTAAAGAGATACGACAATGCCGAGCATGTGAGCCTCACCTCTCGCACGGCGCCAATCCAGTGATTCAAGCACACCCAAACGCACGCTTACTGATCATAGGTCAAGCACCGGGCATCAAGGTGCATGAGTCGTCGATCCCTTGGAATGATGCCAGTGGCGAACGATTAAGAGAATGGTTAGGGATAGATAGCGATACTTTTTACGACGAGCAAAAGGTCGCGATTGTGCCTATGGGGTTTTGTTATCCAGGTAAAGGAAAGAGTGGCGATCTGCCACCACGCAAAGAGTGCGCGGAGCTTTGGCATAACAAAGTGCTGCAATCTCTACCCAATATTCAAATGACACTGCTGATTGGCCAGTACGCACAAAACCATTACCTAACAAACAAAACCACCAGCACACTGACCGAAACCGTGCGAGATTGGCAAAGGTGGGCGCCTGAGTTTTTGCCATTACCTCACCCTTCGCCACGCAATAATATCTGGCTAAAGAAGAACCCTTGGTTTGAAAGTGAAGTCATTCCCTATATCAGGAAACATATCTCAGAGCATTTGGCCTACCATGATCCAAATGCCTAATTAACTGCACACAACAAGATTAAACCGCGATCAAATACCAATTTCAGGCAATAAAAAAGCGCCGTTGGTTTCCCAACAGCGCTTTCAATCATCTTACTCAGAATTACTTGTGGTAAGGCTTAGATAATTCGTGAACAGCGTCAACGAATATACCTGCGTTCTCTGGCGGTACATCTAAGTGGATACCGTGGCCTAGGTTAAATACATGACCTGTACCACCGTCGCCGAAGCCTTCTAGGATGCTGCCCACTTCTTCGCGAATACGTTCAGGCTGAGCGTAAAGCATTGAAGGATCCATGTTGCCTTGCAGAGCAACTTTGTCGCCGATGCGAGCTTTTGCATCTGCGATATTGATTGTCCAGTCTAGACCAACCGCATCACAACCTGTTGCTGCGATAGATTCTAGCCACATGCCACCGTTCTTAGTGAACAGAGTCACTGGTACACGACGACCTTCGTTTTCACGGATTAGGCCATCAACGATTTTGTGCATGTATTGCAGTGAGAATAGGTTGTAGTCACGAGGAGTCAGCACACCACCCCATGTATCAAATACCATTACCGATTGAGCACCCGCTTTAATTTGCGCGTTCAGGTATTCGATAACACTGTCAGCCAGCTTGTCTAGAAGCAGATGCAGCGTTTGTGGTTCTGCGTACATCATCTTTTTGATCTTAGTGAATGCTTTAGAGCTTCCACCTTCAACCATGTATGTCGCTAGAGTCCATGGGCTACCAGAGAAACCAATCAGTGGCACTTCACCTTTCAGGTCTTTACGGATCTGACGAACGGCATTCATTACGTATTGAAGCTCACCTTCTGGATCAGGTAGGCCAATCTTCTCTACGTCAGCTTTACACGTGATAGGACGCTCAAACTTAGGACCTTCACCTGTTTCAAAGTACAAACCTAAGCCCATTGCATCAGGGATAGTTAGGATGTCTGAGAACAAGATTGCCGCATCAAGCGGGAAACGACGTAAAGGTTGAAGTGTTACTTCTGATGCCAGTTCAGCGTTTTTGCACAAAGACATGAAATCGCCTGCTTCAGCGCGCGTTGCTTTATACTCAGGAAGATAGCGGCCAGCTTGGCGCATCATCCATACCGGTGTGTAATCAACAGGCTGTTTTAAAAGTGCGCGTAAATAGCGATCGTTTTTTAATTCGGTCATTCCGTTAAATTCCAATTCAATCTTGTCTAGTTTTGATGGCAAGTATTCTAACACTGATTGAAGGGTAAAAGCTGTGTGCTTTGCAACCTAGATCAAGTTATTAACTTTTAAATCAATGCTTAATTTGCACCCAATTGCGGGGGCATGTTAAAAATTTGTTCGCTAGCGAAAATTACAATTATAACATCTGAGTAGTCACTACTCAGCATCTCATAACGACATCTTACTTACCCCCTCCACTTGTGGAGGGTTTTTTTTCGCTTTTGACCACTTATAGGCCAAATACTATCACAGGCAAATTAGTGCTCTAACACCTGCTCCATAACGGCATCTTTCATCGCGTCATCAACGGTTTTCTCAATCAACTGTCTCGCAATGGTTCCTACAGGGGCAACATCAGGTAGGCTTGTTACGTCAAACCATTGAGCATCCGATAACTCGCTGTAGTCTGGCTTAAGCGTACCACCAGCATAATCTGCAAGAAAGCCCATCATCATACTCGATGGAAACGCCCACGGCTGGCTGCCAAAGTAACGAATATTATCGACATCGATACCCGTTTCTTCTTTTACTTCTCTTGCCACACACTTCTCTAGGGTTTCTCCGACCTCTAGGAAGCCCGCTATCACGGTATACATACCTGTTTTATGTCTTGGGTGCTGTGCAAGCAATATCTTGTTGTCGTTTCGTACAGCGACAATGATGCATGGGAAGATACGAGGGTAATGAAGTGTACGGCAATCTCCACACTGCATCGCCACCTGGTTATGGTTGAGATGATTTCGACCACCACACTGAGGGCAAAAACGCATACTTTGAGTCATATGCCCATATTGGATGGCTTTGCTTGCAGTCAAGAAACTCGCTTCAGGCCAGTGCAGTAACTCTCTTAGGCTGACCATGCTCAGCTCATTCTCCACATCACAGTCGTTGAGCCAATACACCTTACGACCTTGATGCTGACCAATACAGATTGCATGCTCAACACTCAGCCCAAGCTCTTCAGCAGAGCCAAACGGAAACTGATCATTATTAACCCAAATATCACTACCAGAAACGACGCACCAATAAGCTTGCTCTGTCATTTTGTTATCACTTTTTTTTAACATCCCTATGCCTCATTGCTTGCAGTTCGTTCATTTTACTGGCAATCTAATTTCATACTAGAGTTGTAGCAGAGAATATTTCAAGCTATTACTTTTAGTAGCTACCAATAAAACGGACCCTGCTTAGGCAATTACTTGATCACAAGGTTGTGATCAGATCATGAGGACATGGTCATGCTAAATAAATTCAAACAAATACAAGAACAATGGGGTGGCTCTAATGAGGTCATCGATCATTGGCTCGAAACTCGACAGTCTCTAATCGTTGAGTATTGTAAGCTTGCCGCTCTACAGCCTTCATCGTCGAAAGCAACTGCAATCACCGAACTGCCTTCTCCAGAAGAGCTCCAAAAATTCAGCCAACATCTTGTTGATTACATCTCCGAAGGTCATTTCAAAATCTATGACATGGTGATGGACAAATGGCAGTCTACTGGCTTCAAAGCAACAGACGAAATCAACCAATCTTATGGTCATATCGTTCTTACCACAGATCCACTGCTCAACTTCACCGATAAATACGCTGCCATTGAAGCGACCGATACATTAGAAAGCTTTGATAGTGAGCTGTCACTCGTTGGTGAGATTCTTGAGGCGAGGTTTGCGGTTGAAGACCAGCTGATACAACAAATTGCCGACAGTCTAGCGGTTCCACCAGGGGCGTAATGGCTTAACACCTTCTAAGCTTGCCTCAGTGCAAGCTTTTTGTTTTGTCTGTAGCGTTACCTAAAACATCCAACTCTTCTACCAGAGCCTATTGATTCGTCCCTACTCTGATATTTTGCGACAACCAGACGTAACACTTGTCACCAGTTTCATCCTCATGATCTCCCTGCAAACACCCAAAAATGCCTTCGAGAAAGTACTCGCGACTAAGTCCACCAGCTAAGAAAGCAATCAAACCTATCTGATTCTGAACGATAGGCCTCTCGTTAAACACCTATGCGCCAGATACAAAAAAGGCACCCGAAGGTGCCTTTTTCTTATCTCTTAGAGACTACTCGTAGAGCTTACTCTTCTGAAGAGAAACCAGCGTTTAGAAGTGCTGCTAGATTGTCAGTAGCTTGTTCAGCTGAAGGACCTTCTTGCTCTTCTTCACGTTGCTTTTGACGCTCTTGGTGGTATGCGAAACCAGTACCAGCTGGGATCAGACGACCAACAATTACGTTCTCTTTCAGACCGCGAAGGTCATCACGCTTACCAGAAACCGCAGCTTCTGTTAGTACGCGAGTCGTTTCTTGGAACGATGCAGCTGAGATGAATGACTCAGTTGCAAGAGATGCTTTAGTAATACCTAGTAGGTCACGTTCGAAACGTACTAGTTCTTTACCTTCAGCTTCTAGCTTACGGTTAGCAATCTTAACATTGTGGTACTCAACTTGTTCGCCAGGTAGGAACGGAGAGTCACCAGAATGAGTGATTGTACACTTACGTAGCATTTGACGAACGATAGTCTCGATGTGCTTATCGTTAATCTTTACGCCTTGTAAGCGGTAAACTTCTTGAACTTCGTTCGCGATGTACTGAGTTACTGCGTGGATACCACGTAGACGCAGAATATCGTGTGGAGTTTCAGGACCGTCGGCGATTACATCACCACGTTCAATCTTCTCACCTTCGAACACGTTCAATTGACGATGCTTAGGAATCATCTCTTCGTAAGCGTCACCGCCTTCACGAGTGATTACTAGACGACGCTTACCTTTCGTTTCTTTACCGAAAGACACAGTACCTGTGTGCTCAGCAAGGATCGCAGGCTCTTTAGGCTTACGAGCTTCGAATAGGTCAGCTACGCGTGGTAGACCACCGGTGATATCTTTGTTTCCGCTCGATTTTTGAGGGATACGAGATAGTGTGTCACCGATGCCAACTTCAGCGCCATCTTCGATGTTTACAATCGCTTTGCCAGGTAGGAAGTAGTGAGCTGGCATATCAGTACCAGGGATCATTACGTCGTTACCTTGCTCATCAACAAGTTTGATAGCTGGACGCATATCTTTACCTGCTGCTGGGCGAGCTGCTGCGTCTGTAACTTCACTTGAAGAAAGACCAGTTAGATCGTCAGTTTGACGAGAAACTGTAATACCATCGATCATATCTACGAATTGGATACGACCTGCCACTTCAGTGATGATTGGCATGGTATGCGCTTCCCAGTTAGCTACAACTTCACCAGCAGTAACTGCTGCGTTGTCGCCTTTGGTTAGCATCGAACCGTAAGGAAGTTTGTGCTTCTCTTTAGTACGGCCGAATTCATCAATAATCGTCATCTCAGATGCACGAGAAGTGATAACCAGTTTCTTATCTTTGTTAACTACGAACTTAGCATTGTGAAGTTTCACAGTACCAGTTGTCTTAGCTTGGATGCTGTTCTCTGCTGCTGCAGTAGATGCCGCACCACCGATGTGGAACGTACGCATCGTTAGCTGTGTACCCGGTTCACCGATAGATTGTGCAGCAATAACACCAACTGCTTCACCTTGGTTCACTAGGTGACCACGTGCTAGGTCACGACCGTAACACTGTGCACAACAACCGAAGTCTGCATCACAGGTAACTACAGAGCGCACTTTCATGCTATCTACTGAGTTATCTTCCATGATTTGACACCACTTCTCATCAATCAGAGTATTACGTGGAATCAGTACATCTTCAGTACCAGGCTTAAGAACGTCTTCAGCTACTACACGACCAAGAGCAAGCTCAGAAAGTGCAACTTTAACGTCACCACCTTCGATGTGAGGCATCATGTCGATACCTTCATGCGTGCCACAGTCATGTTCGTGTACTACAACGTCTTGAGCAACGTCTACTAGACGACGAGTTAAGTAACCCGAGTTTGCTGTTTTCAGTGCTGTATCCGCAAGACCCTTACGAGCACCGTGCGTTGAGATAAAGTACTGAAGGACGTTTAGACCTTCTTTAAAGTTCGCTGTGATCGGCGTTTCGATGATTGAACCATCTGGACGCGCCATCAGACCACGCATACCTGCTAGCTGACGAATCTGAGCTGCAGAACCACGTGCGCCCGAGTCGGCCATCATGTAGATGCTGTTGAACGATTCTTGCTGTTCTTCTTCGCCGTCACGGTTGATAACTGTTTCAGAAGATAGGTTATCCATCATTGCTTTCGCAACGCGGTCATTCGTAGATGCCCAGATATCGATAACTTTGTTGTAACGCTCACCCGCAGTAACAAGACCAGATTGGAATTGCTCTTGGATTTCGCGAACTTCTTCTTCAGCAGATTCAATTTCATCGTATTTCGCTTGAGGTACAACCATATCGTCGATACCTACAGAAACACCAGAAAGTGCAGCGTATGCAAAACCTGCGTACATGATTTGGTCAGCAAATACTACTGTATCTTTTAGACCAAGCTTACGGTAACACTCGTTAAGAAGAGTAGAGATCTGCTTCTTACCTAACTTTTGGTTAACGATGCTGTACGGTAGGCCAGCTGGAACGATTTGCCATAGCATTGCACGGCCGACAGTTGTATCAACCATCTTCGTTTCAGTAGTGCTGTTACCATCTTCGTCTACTACAGTCTCGGTGATACGTACTTTAACGCGAGCGTGTAGCTCAGCAGTCTTAGTACGGTATGCCTTTTCAGCCTCAGCAGGGCCAGCAAGGTACATACCTTCGCCTTTCACGTTGATCTTGTCACGTGTCATGTAGTAAAGACCCAATACAACGTCCTGAGAAGGTACGATGATCGGATCACCTGACGCTGGCGACAGAATGTTATTCGTCGACATCATCAGTGTACGTGCTTCAAGCTGTGCTTCTAGAGTTAGAGGCACGTGCACCGCCATTTGGTCACCATCGAAGTCGGCATTGTATGCCGCACACACTAGTGGGTGAAGCTGAATCGCTTTACCTTCGATTAGTACTGGTTCAAACGCTTGGATACCTAGACGGTGAAGTGTAGGTGCACGGTTAAGTAGTACTGGGTGTTCACGGATGACTTCGTCTAGGATATCCCAAACGATAGCTTCTTCGCGCTCTACCATCTTCTTAGCAGCTTTGATTGTCGTAGCCATGCCACGAGTTTCTAGCTTGCTGTAGATGAACGGCTTAAATAGCTCAAGTGCCATCTTCTTAGGAAGACCACACTGATGTAGACGAAGGTATGGACCTACTGTGATTACAGAACGGCCAGAGTAGTCTACACGTTTACCTAGAAGGTTCTGACGGAAACGACCTTGTTTACCCTTGATCATATCAGCAAGAGATTTCAGAGGACGCTTGTTAGAACCAGTGATAGCACGACCACGACGACCGTTATCTAGAAGTGCATCAACAGACTCTTGCAGCATACGCTTTTCGTTACGTACGATGATATCCGGAGCAGCTAGCTCTAGAAGACGCTTCAAACGGTTGTTACGGTTGATCACACGACGGTAAAGGTCGTTCAGATCTGAAGTCGCAAAACGACCGCCATCTAGTGGTACTAGAGGACGTAGATCTGGCGGCAGAACCGGAAGTACAGTCAGAATCATCCATTGCGGATCGTTACCCGATGCAATGAACGCTTCAACTAGCTTCAGGCGCTTAGTAACTTTTTTACGCTTAGTTTCTGAGTTAGTTGTTTCTAACTCTTCGCGCATTTCTTCCACTTCTTGATGAAGGTCCATTGTTGCAAGCAGATCTTTGATCGCTTCAGCACCCATCTTAGCAGTGAATTCGTCACCCCACTCTTCTAGACGATCCAGATACTCTTCTTCAGTAAGCATCTGAGATTTTTCTAGATCAGTCATACCTGGTTCAGTTACTACGTACATCTCGAAGTAAAGAACACGTTCGATATCACGTAGAGGGATATCCATTAGTAGACCGATACGAGACGGTAGTGATTTTAGGAACCAGATGTGAGCAACTGGTGAAGCTAGCTCGATGTGGCCCATACGGTCACGACGAACTTTAGTTTGTGTAACTTCAACGCCACACTTCTCACAGATAACACCACGGTGCTTCAGGCGCTTGTATTTGCCACAAAGACATTCGTAGTCTTTAACTGGACCAAAAATACGTGCACAGAACAGACCATCACGTTCAGGTTTGAACGTACGATAGTTAATTGTTTCCGGCTTTTTAACTTCACCAAAAGACCATGAACGGATCATGTCTGGTGAAGATAGACCGATTTTGATTGCATCAAATTCTTCGGTCTTATGCTGTGCTTTTAGAAAGTTTAATAAGTCTTTCACATTCAGCTCCTGTAAGGAGTTAAAGGAGCTCACTGCTGTAGCAAGCTCCCTTTTACCAAATAATCCTATCTTCTTTTAAAAAGAGGAGGGATTACTCTTCGTCTTCTAGCTCGATGTTGATACCTAGCGAGCGAATCTCTTTCAACAGTACGTTGAACGACTCAGGCATACCAGGTTCCATGCTATGGTTACCGTCTACGATGTTCTTATACATCTTAGTACGGCCGTTAACGTCATCTGACTTAACTGTTAGCATTTCTTGTAGAGTATATGCAGCACCGTATGCTTCTAGTGCCCATACTTCCATCTCACCGAAACGCTGACCACCGAACTGAGCTTTACCACCAAGTGGTTGCTGAGTTACTAGGCTGTAAGAACCAGTTGAACGAGCATGCATCTTGTCATCAACCAAGTGGTTCAGTTTCAGCATGTACATGTAACCAACAGTTACAGGACGCTCAAACGAATCACCAGTACGACCATCAAACAGTTTAAGCTGACCAGATTCTGGCAGATCACCCAGTTTAAGTAGTTCTTTGATTAGAGACTCAGAAGCACCGTCGAACACAGGAGTAGCAATCGGTAGACCGCCACGTAGGTTCTTGATCAGTGTACGAACTTGATCATCAGACAGTTCAGCAATATCAACTTTCTGACGAGTATCACCAAGATCGTAAACCTTCTGTAGGAACTCACGGAACTTATGCAGTTCTTGTTGTTCCTTAACCATTTGGTTGATCTTGTCACCGATACCTTTCGCAGCCAAACCTAAGTGAACTTCTAGGATCTGACCGATGTTCATACGCGATGGTACACCCAGCGGGTTAAGTACGATGTCTACAGGCTGACCTTTCTCATCGTATGGCATGTCTTCAACAGGGTTAATCTTAGAGATTACACCTTTGTTACCGTGACGACCGGCCATCTTATCACCAGGTTGGATACGACGTTTAACCGCTAGGTAAACTTTAACAATCTTAAGAACGCCAGGCGCTAGATCATCACCTTGAGTGATTTTACGACGCTTAGTTTCAAACTTCTTATCGAAGTCTGCTTTTAGCTCATCCCACTGCTCAGCAAGTTGCTCAAGCTGTGTTTGTAGCGCATCGTCTTCTAGAACTTGCTCTAGCCATTGCTTACGACCGATAGTATCAAGCTTAGCTTCAGAGTAACCACCAGACAGAAGTACAGCTTTAACACGGTTAAGAAGGCCACCCTCAAGAATTTGGAACTCTTCAGTTAGGTCTTTCTTAGCTTCTTTAAGCTGCATCTGTTCGATTTCAAGTGCACGCTTGTCTTTCTCTACGCCATCGCGAGTGAAGACTTGTACATCGATGATAGTACCCGAAACAGAGTTTGGTACACGTAGAGAAGTATCTTTAACATCAGATGCTTTCTCACCGAAGATAGCACGTAGTAGCTTCTCTTCAGGAGTCAGTTGAGTTTCACCTTTAGGGGTTACTTTACCAACTAGGATGTCGCCACCCTTAACTTCAGCACCAATGTAAACGATACCTGACTCGTCTAGTTTAGACAGAGCAGACTCACCTACGTTTGGAATATCAGCTGTGATCTCTTCAGAACCCAGCTTAGTATCACGAGCCACACAAGATAGTTCTTGGATGTGGATTGTCGTGAAACGGTCTTCTTGAACTACGCGCTCAGATACTAAGATCGAGTCTTCGAAGTTGTAACCGTTCCAAGGCATGAATGCGATACGCATGTTTTGGCCAAGAGCTAGTTCACCAAGGTCTGTTGAAGGACCATCAGCAAGAACATCGCCGCGTGCAACTGGTTCACCAGGAAGTACAGTTGGACGTTGGTTAATACATGTGTTTTGGTTCGAACGCGTGTACTTAGTTAGGTTGTAGATATCGATACCAGCTTCGCCAGGTACCAATTCATCTTCGTTAACCTTAACTACGATACGAGAAGCGTCTACAGACTGAACTTGACCACCACGTTTAGCAACCGCTGTAACACCAGAGTCAACTGCGATGTTACGTTCGATACCTGTACCTACTAGAGGCTTATCAGCCTTAAGTGTTGGTACAGCTTGACGTTGCATGTTGGCACCCATCAATGCACGGTTCGCATCATCGTGTTCTAGGAACGGGATAAGCGAAGCAGCGATAGATACTACTTGGTTTGTCGCAACGTCCATGTAGTCAACGTGATCGCGTGGGTGAAGACCAGATTCACCTTTTTGACGAGCTGTGATTAGCTCATCTGCAAACGTACCTTCTTCAGTAAGAATGGTGTTTGCTTGCGCGATTACGAATTGACCTTCCTGGATTGCAGACAGGTAATCAACTTCTTCTGTTACTACACCATCTACTACACGACGGTACGGAGTTTCTAGGAAACCGTAATCGTTACAACGTGCAAACGCAGATAGCGAGTTAATTAGACCGATGTTTGGACCTTCAGGCGTTTCGATCGGACATAGACGACCGTAGTGAGTTACGTGAACGTCACGTACTTCGAAGCCTGCGCGCTCACGAGTAAGACCACCAGGACCTAAAGCAGAGATACGACGTTTGTGCGTAACTTCTGACAATGGGTTGTTTTGGTCCATGAACTGTGAAAGCTGTGAAGAGCCAAAGAATTCTTTAACTGCAGCAGAGATCGGCTTAGCGTTGATAAGATCTTGAGGCATGATTGCATCAAGGTCACCAAGGCTTAGGCGCTCTTTAACGGCACGTTCTACACGAACTAGACCAACACGGAATTGGTTTTCTGCCATTTCACCTACAGAACGGATACGACGGTTGCCAAGGTGGTCGATATCGTCCACTTCACCAATACCGTTACGGATACCAATCAGTTTCTTCATCACTTCGATGATGTCTGATTCATCCAGAGTACCGCGCTCTTCTTCTTCTTCACGCTCGATAGAGCTGTTGAACTTCATACGGCCTACAGTTGATAGGTCGTAACGTTCTTCAGAGAAGAATAGGCTTTCGAATAGAGACTCTGCAGCTTCTTTCGTTGGTGGCTCGCCAGGACGCATCATGCGGTAGATTTCTACCAATGCAGAGATGCGATCTACTGTGCTATCTGCACGTAGAGTGTCTGACATGAATGGACCGTGATCTAGGTCATTCGTGAACAGAGTTTGTAGAGCCTTGTGACCTGCTTGAGACAGGTTAGCAAGTGCTTCTAGGCTAATCTCTTGGTTCGCGCCAACGATGATCTCGCCAGTTGCTTCATTGATGTAATCTTTAGATGCAACTTTACCAACGATGTACTCTACTGGTACTTCGATGTGCTCAACGCCATCTTTTTCAAGTTGACGGATATGACGAGCAGTAACACGACGACCAGTCTCAACGTAAGTTTTGCCGTTTGCTTCGATGTCGAATGACGCAGTTTCACCACGTAGACGATCAGGAACCAACTCCATAAGAAGAGTTTGGTCTTTCACTTCGAAGTTCACTTTGTCGAAGAACAGATCTAGGATCTCTTCAGTCGATTTACCAAGTGCACGAAGAATGATCGATGCTGGTAGCTTACGACGACGGTCGATACGTACGAATAAGTTATCCTTAGGATCGAACTCAAAGTCTAACCATGAGCCACGGTAAGGAATTACACGTGCGTTATAAAGAACTTTACCTGATGAGTGGGTCTTACCCTTATCACTGTCGAAGAACACGCCTGGGCTTCGGTGCAGCTGGGATACGATAACCCTCTCGGTACCATTAATTACGAAAGTACCATTGTCTGTCATAAGCGGAATTTCGCCCATGTAGACTTCTTGTTCTTTAATGTCTTTTACAGTACCTGCTGGTGCATCTCGATCAAAGATAACTAGACGTAGTTTTACGCGTAGTGGCTTTGAGTAAGTAACACCGCGGATTTGACATTCTTTAACGTCAAAAACTGGCTCACCAAGACGGTAGCTAACGTATTGCAGCTCAGAATTGCCGTTGTAGCTCTGAATTGGGAATACAGAACGGAAAGCAGCTTCAAGACCGTATTGACCTTCTGGATCCTGTTCGATGAATTTGTCGAAAGAATCAAGCTGGATCGATAACAGGTATGGAATGTCCAAAACTTGTGGACGAGTACCAAAATCCTTACGGATGCGCTTTTTCTCGGTATAAGAGTAAACCATGGGGTTCCTCAGCTCGCTGATAAGTGACCCAAACCACCCAAAACACTCTTCAAGAGGGGGCGGTGACAAACAGCTGTTTACTGTAGTGAACAATCATTTCGAAAAAATGACTGTTTTTTTGCTCGGATTATGACGGTTAAACAGCGGAAAATTCGTCATAGCCCTACAGCGCAAAAAGGCCGGTGGTTAATAAACCACCAGCCATTAGCCTTGCGGCTAAGAAATTAAGTAATAATTACTTGATTTCAACAGAAGCGCCAGCTTCTTCTAGCTGTGCTTTAAGAGCTTCAGCTTCAGCTTTGTCAACGCCTTCTTTAAGCGCTGCAGGAGCTGAGTCTACAAGACCTTTAGCTTCTTTAAGACCTAGGCCAGTTGCGCCACGTACAGCTTTGATAACTTGTACTTTGTTAGCGCCAGCAGCAGTTAGGATAACGTCGAATTCAGTTTGCTCAGCAGCAGCGTCGCCGCCAGCTGCGCCACCAGCTACAACAGCAGCAGCTGCAGTAACGCCGAATTTCTCTTCCATAGCTTCGATAAGCTCAACAACTTGCATTACAGACATTTCTGCAACTGCGTCTAGGATTTGCTCGTTAGTAATAGACATAACAATTCTCTTTTAAGTCAACAATAAGTTTAAATAGCAACCAGTGAAAAGCAAGGCTTATGCCGCAGCTTCTTCTTTTTGGTCGCGAACAGCAGCGATAGTACGAACCAGCTTGCCAGCAGAAGCTTCTTTCATGCACATCATTAGGCGTGCGATAGCTTCGTCGTAAGTTGGTAGTGTCGCTAGTACTTCAGCATCAGTAACTGCGCCTTCAAATGCAGCAGCTTTGATCTCGAAATCTTTATTCTCTTTAGCGAAGTCTTTGAAAAGACGCGCTGCAGCACCTGGGTGCTCATTAGAGAATGCGATCAGAGTTGGACCAGTGAAAGTGTCTACTAGACACTCGTAGTCTGTACCCTGAACCGCACGGCGTGCTAGTGTGTTACGAACAACTTTCATGTAAACACCCGCTTCGCGAGCTTGTTTACGTAGAGAAGTCATTGCGCCAACTTCAACGCCACGAGAATCAGCTACAACTGCAGAAAGTGCACCACTGGCAGCTTCGTTGACTTCAGCAACAATTGCTTTTTTGTCTTGAAGATTTAAAGCCATTTGGATTAACCTCTGGTTGTGATTACAGCACTCAATACAAAATGTAATGAGCGTTTACGATGTTATTTAAAAATGAATAAATTCACTTCAAACCACAACATCGCCTACGTAGGTTTTATTAAGCTATCAATAATCTAATGAAAATCGACAGCGCCTACGGTCTTGGGATAGATGATTTCAAATTGCTTCAAAACCACCCAACCACAAATATTAGGCGCAGAAGTATACACTAAATCTGCGCCTAAGCAAATTAGTTTGCTTGAGTGTCAAGACTAGCTTGATCAACAGCAACACCAGCACCCATAGTAGTAGAGATGCTTACTTTCTTCAGGTAAGTACCCTTAGCTGAAGAAGGCTTAGCTTTCTTAAGAGCAACTAGAAGAGCTTCTAGGTTCTCTTGAAGCTGGTTAGCTTCGAAAGATGCTTTACCGATAGTAGTGTGGATGATGCCGTTCTTGTCGTTACGGTAACGAACCTGACCAGCTTTAGCGTTCTTAACCGCTTCAGCAACGTTAGGAGTTACAGTACCAACTTTAGGGTTTGGCATAAGGCCGCGTGGACCTAGGATTGTACCTAGTTGACCAACAACACGCATTGCATCTGGAGAAGCAACAACAACGTCGAAGTTCATTTCGCCTTTTTTCACTTGCTCAGCAAGATCTTCCATACCAACGATATCTGCGCCAGCTGCTTTAGCTGCTTCTGCGTTTGCACCTTGAGTGAACACAGCAACGCGGATGTCACGGCCAGTACCGTGAGGTAGCACAGTTGCGCCACGAACGTTTTGGTCAGATTTACGAGCATCGATGCCTAGGTTAACAGCAACATCTACAGACTCAACGAATTTAGCAGTTGCTAGTTCTTTAAGAAGAGCAACAGCTTCGTTGATTTCGTATTCTTTAGTCGCGTCAACTTTGTCGCGGATTACGCGCATACGCTTAGTAAGTTTAGCCATGATCTTATCCCTCTACCACTAGGCCCATTGAACGAGCAGTACCAGCAATAGAACGCTTCATTGCTTCGATGTCAGCACCAGTCATATCAGCAGCTTTAGTTTCTGCGATTTCCTGAACTTGAGCGTCAGTTACAGTACCAACTTTCTCAGTGTTTGGACGACCTGAACCAGACTTAACGCCAGCAGCTTTCTTAAGAAGAACAGCAGCAGGTGGAGTCTTAGTTACGAACGTGAAAGAACGGTCGTTGTAAACAGTAATAACTACTGGAGTAGGTAGACCTTTCTCAACAGATTCTGTTTTTGCGTTGAACGCTTTACAGAATTCCATGATGTTCACGCCGTGTTGACCTAGAGCAGGACCAACCGGTGGACTTGGGTTTGCCATACCAGCTGCAACTTGCAGTTTGATATAAGCTTCAACTTTCTTAGCCATGATATTTCCTAATATTTTGGGTACATACGCTAGCCGCAAGGCGAGCTCCCCATAAATTCAATTAACTCTTTTTCGCTTCAACAGAAGCAAAAAGGCGCGAAATTATAATCATAATTCGCGCCTTTAACAACCCTAAAAAGGTGATTTTTTATACTCTTTTATTTTGAACAACTTATGAAGTATTTATCCACAGCTTGCTCAAAGGTCAGAGTTTTAGTCCAGTTTTTCAACCTGACCAAATTCAAGCTCAACCGGTGTTGCACGACCAAAGATCGATACAGATACCTTAATGCGGCTTTTCTCGTAATCTACTTCTTCAACAGTACCGTTAAAGTCAGCAAATGGACCATCGTTCACACGAACCACTTCACCCGCTTCGAACATTGTCTTAGGACGTGGAGACTCGCTCGCTTTCTCTAGACGGTTCAAGATAGCATCAGCTTCTTTATCAGTGATTGGTGCAGGACGATCAGAGGTACCACCAATGAAGCCCATAACACGCGGAATGCTGCGTACTAAGTGCCATGATTCATCATTCATGATCATTTGAACTAATACGTAGCCAGGGAAGAATTTACGTTCACTTTTACGACGTTGCCCAGCACGCATTTCCACTACTTCTTCAGTAGGTACTAGCACATCGCCAAATAGTTCTTCCATGTTGTGCATTTTAATATGCTCGCGTAGCGACTGTGCAACACGACCTTCAAAGCCAGAAAAGGCTTGAACTACATACCAACGTTTTTTTGGAGCTTCACTCATGAATCAGAACCCTCTACACTCCAGTTGCTAGAGAAACTAGACGGACCATGATGCCGTCAATTCCCCAAAGCACTAGAGACATAACAATACATACAGCTAAAACGATCAATGTAGTTTGCATAGTTTCTTGGCGAGTAGGCCAAACAACTTTACGAATCTCCATACGAGATTCTTTTGCAAAATCGATCGCAGCTTTACCTTTAGTTGTTGTTGCTGCAACGCCTAGTGCGGCAGCAATCAGCACAACTACACCTGCAGCGCGAATTACAACAGACAATTCACCATACAGGTAATTACCCACAACAGCAGCAGCCAACAGAACAAAAGCGACAATCCACTTCATTGTATCTGCTGCACCTGAGCTATCAGGAGTTTCAGCGTTTGCTTTCATAAAACCAACCTGTGATAAGTCTTAAATATAGACGACAATAACCCCGCTGTTGCAGGGCACATTCCTTTGCGTTGCAAAACAACACATCTAACAGTCATTTTAGTCAAAAAGACCGTTTAATTCTTTGCTAAGAGCAAAAATCGATGTCAAAACATCCAACTCTTTTTTTAGCGCAGAAAAAGGGCATCAAATGATGCCCTTTTTACTAGTGGTTCGTCAAATCTTATGCAAAGATTTTAGCTACAACACCA
>NZ_VFEB01000120.1:0-40232 GCF_007858795.1 Vibrio sp. T20 | reverse complement strand
ATCTCTCCACCCCTGCCATATACTAAAGCCTCAGCAGAAATGCTGGGGCTTTTTTACGTCTGTTGCTTCTGAAAAGTAATGTTGGGATAGCTAGGCGCCCCTGGCATATTTAAGGCTCCAGACTACGCGTCTCCGCAGAAAACTTGGAATCTTTTTGCTTTCTATTTATTCGATAATTCCTATCTTTAACAGAACTTAGCCTTAAAAGTGTAAGTGCTTACTTATCTCAGCTTCTTTTATAAACAATCGATAGCACAAACCAAACTTCTTTATGAGAATTATTCTCAATATTTTGTTACATTTTGGTCGTTATTACTAAAAGGCAACAAATATGGATATTTCCCGTCGTAAGTTTATTCAATCATCTCTCGCTATATCTGCACTAACCGTCCTGCCGGCTTGTTCAATGAAGCAGTCTGTTGATGAGCAAGGAAAGTTCGTTTATGACTTAACTGCTGAGCCCTCAACTGCTGAGTTGGTAAAGGGGTTTAATACTAATGTTTTAGCCTTTAATGGACAGATTCCAGCGCCGATTATTCGCTGTCGACAAGGCGAAAAGGTAACGATCCGATTTACCAACAAGCTTTCAGAACCGACGACAATTCATTGGCATGGACTGAGAATTCCAATCGAAATGGACGGGGTTCCTTTCTTAAGTCAGCCTCCTATTATGCCCGGTGAAACGTTTGTCTATGAGTTTACCCCACCAGATGCGGGTACTTTTTGGTATCACCCACATATGAACAGCGTTAAACAACTGGGTATGGGCTTAGTCGGCCTTATTATTGTTGAAGAGAGCGCGCCAGTTCAGTTCGATGAAGAGCATGCTCTGATGCTTAAACATTGGCATATCGACAAACAAGGTCAGTGGAAAGACTTAATGATTCCCCGCCTCAGCGCTCGTATGGGCACGCCAGGAGAGTGGAGTAGCGTTAATGGAGTACATGAACCTATCTATCAATTGAAGCAGCATGCAACGACTAGGCTCCGTATCGCTAATGTTGATAACACGATTACCTATCCGATTGCTATTGAAGGGGCAGAAGCATGGGTCATTGCCATTGATGGTAACCCTGTAAAGACACCTTATAAGCTGACTCAACATAAAATTGGCCCAGGTATGCGTGTCGACCTTGGGCTGATTGCTCCTAAGGTGGGCGAGCAAGTGAGTGTCCTTCAAATGAAGGGGCGTTTTCCGTTCTCCTTGTGTGAGTTTGAGGTTGTAGATTCAACGTTAATAGAAGGCCAAACACTTCCTTCATTGCCTCTGAATCCCGTGCCTAACTTAGATCTCGCCAACGCAGAAGAAATCGATTTTGTGTTTGAGTGGGAAGGGGCGGTATCACCAGTATCTAAAGATGGTAAGTCCATGCCTAAGTTTTGGCTTACTAATAAGCGAGCATGGGAGGGAATGAGCAAAGACAATATTCCAGAGCCGTTGGCGACTTTAGAGTTAGGTAAGACTTACATATTCGATCTTAAGAACGTCACTCAATATCATCACCCGATTCATATTCATGGTCATACATTTACTGTATTGGAACTTGATGGTAAAAAAATTGAAGAACCCTTCCATACCGACACTGTGTTACTTGGGAAAAATGGTCGAGCGAAAGCTGCGTTTGTTGCAGATAACTCTGGACGTTGGATGTACCACTGTCATGTCATTGAGCACATGAAAACGGGACTAATGGGATATATTGAAGTTAAGTGACACCTGTAACGTTTAATTTTTGCGCATGCATTCTTAGTTTCTACCCTCGCTTTTATCGGCGGTAAAGCTAGAATATAGGGACTGTTATTTGGGAGGATTCATGGGTCAGCTATCTATTTTAGGTTTTATTGCCATTGGTGGCGCATTTGGTGCTTGTTCGCGCTATTTGATTTCAGAGTTATGTGTAGTGATGTTAGGGCGTGGCTTTCCTTACGGTACGTTGACCGTTAACGTGATCGGCTCTTTGATTATGGGCTTGCTCATCGCCGCATTCGAAAATGAGATGATTGCGACTGAACCATGGAGACAGATCATTGGCCTCGGTTTCCTTGGAGCACTGACTACGTTCTCTACATTTTCGATGGATAACGTGCTTCTTATGCAGCAGGGCGCTTTCTTTAAGATGGGGCTTAATGTGTTGCTCAACGTGGTTCTCAGTATTTCAGCAGCATGGATCGGCTTCCAACTTTTGATAAAGTCTTAAAACTTTCTTACGATTTTTTAACAACTCGGCTTGGTTTATCCAAGCCGTTTTTATATACTCGATCGAACTTGTCGGAGTGCCATATGGCTGAGACCGTTAACTCGGGATCCGTTGAACCTGATCAGGCTAATACCTGCGAAGGGAACAAGAGTAGATATCTAACTAGAATCCTTCTAGAGATCTATCTCCAGATCACAACTGTATTTCTTACCGTGATCCCTCTTGTAGCATCTAATCCGTCAAGCATTTTTATCCCAATAAATAATGGCTAAAAGCCAAGGAAAAATGCTATGTCGAGTCGTAAACAAGCAAGACTGGAAGCGAAGAATTTCATTGATTCTTTATCCGTACAACCCTATCCAAATTCAAAAAAAGCTTACATCCAAGGATCTCGAGAAGATATCCAAGTCCCTGTGCGAGAAATATCACTCGCAGATAGCCTTGTCGGTGGCACCAAAAAAGAGCCTGTATTTGAATCTAATGAGCCTATTCATGTCTACGATACCTCCGGTGTTTATACCGATCCTACGCATGAAATAGACCTTTATAGCGGCCTTCCTAAGTTGCGAGAGCAATGGATTGAAGAGCGTGGCGATACGGAATTGCTCGATGATGTAAGCTCTGTTTACACCAAAGAACGTTTAGAAGATGAAACCCTAGACGACCTTCGTTACGGAAACCTGCCTAGAATTCGTCGTGCTACTGGCGACCAATGTGTAACTCAACTGCATTATGCTCGTCAGGGTATTATCACTCCTGAGATGGAGTATATTGCGATACGCGAGAACATGGGACGTCAGAAGTTTGCTGACGAACAACTTAATCACCAACACCCTGGCCATAACTTTGGCGCCAACCTACCTAAAGAAATTACCCCTGAGTTCGTGCGTAAAGAGGTCGCTGAAGGCCGAGCTATCATCCCTTCGAACATCAACCACCCAGAATCAGAACCTATGATTATTGGCCGCAACTTCTTAGTGAAAGTGAACGCCAATATCGGTAACTCTTCAGTTAGCTCTTCGATTGAAGAAGAAGTTGAGAAGCTAGTATGGTCGACTCGCTGGGGCGGCGATACCGTAATGGACCTTTCCACTGGCCGTAATATCCACGAGACTCGTGAATGGATCCTACGTAATAGCCCGGTGCCGATTGGTACGGTTCCTATGTATCAGGCGCTTGAGAAAGTGAATGGCGTAGCCGAAGACCTTAACTGGGAAGTGATGCGCGATACCTTGATTGAACAAGCGGAGCAGGGCGTTGATTACTTCACTATTCATGCCGGTTTGCTTCTTCGTTACGTTCCTATGACGGCTAAACGTGTGACTGGCATTGTCTCTCGTGGTGGATCTATCATCGCGAAATGGTGTCTTGCACATCACCAAGAAAGCTTCTTATACACACACTTCTGCGAGATCTGCGAGATCTGTGCGAAGTACGATGTTGCTCTTTCACTAGGTGATGGCTTGCGTCCTGGCTCTATTGCAGATGCCAACGATGAGGCTCAATTCTCGGAGTTACGTACTCTAGGTGAGTTAACTAAAGTGGCTTGGGAATACGACGTTCAGGTGATCATTGAAGGTCCTGGACATGTACCTATGCACCTTATTAAAGAGAACATGGACGAGCAGTTAGAGCACTGCCATGAAGCGCCTTTTTATACATTAGGTCCACTGACTACAGATATCGCACCGGGTTATGACCACATTACCTCTGGTATTGGCGCGGCGATGATTGGTTGGTACGGCTGTGCGATGCTTTGTTATGTAACACCTAAAGAGCATTTGGGCTTACCAAATAAAGAAGATGTGAAGACTGGCTTGATTACTTACAAGCTGGCAGCACATGCAGCAGACTTGGCCAAAGGACACCCAGGTGCACAAATCCGAGATAATGCATTATCAAAAGCTCGTTTTGAATTCCGTTGGGAAGACCAATTTAATCTAGCTTTAGATCCGGAAACAGCACGTTCTTTCCACGATGAAACCTTGCCACAAGAGTCGGGCAAGGTTGCTCACTTCTGCTCTATGTGTGGTCCTAAGTTCTGCTCGATGAAGATTTCTCAAGAAGTTCGAGAGTATGCGAAAGACACAGAACAAGTAGCCGCTGATCAGGCTATCGAGATTAAGATGCTAGATAACCCGTTGGAGGGAATGCGTCAAAAATCACAAGAGTTCCGTGATACTGGCTCTGAACTTTATCACCCAGCTGTAGGCGCAAAAGAAGCTCAATTAGAGGAATAATGGCAGTGAAGATTCTCATCCCATCTCAATACATCGAGCTAACGGGGGAGGTTCAAAACTGTCTATTGGTTGCTAAACGACAAGGTTTAGCAACTGATGCAGTTGAGTTGGGTGTAAGTTCAACTCAATACTTCTCTATCGTTGATGCTCAACAGGTATTAGCTATTGGCTTTGCTCATGATATTGATTCATTGGCGGAGTGTCAGTTAGCACAACTGAACCATGTTGTTGATTACAGTAATTCAGTTGCGTTGACCGATGTTTGTGCTGCTTTGACTCAAGCTTCGAACACTGTCCATATCGGAGTCTCCGATGATTCAGCTGTGTTAGATATCTGGTCACACTTAGATGCTAATCGTGTTATCAAGAGTGACACTACAGCTCATCAAGAGTTAGATAGTCGTAGCCACTTTGCTTGGTTACTTACTTTATTGTCGTTGGAATTTCCATTGGAAGACGCGCTGGTTTTAGCTCGCGCTGCATCGAATGTTTCACGTGGAACATGGCCATCACATTATCAAAATTTTCCTATCCCTGTTCTAGAAGATGAACGACTGGATATCAGCGTTGGTTGGGCTAACCAAGGGACAGTACTTTCTTTCCCTGAGTTGAGCAAAAATAGCCTCGGCTTATACCCGGTTGTTGATGACGTTGAGTGGATAGAAAGATTGCTGAAGCTTGGTATCAACACCGTCCAGCTACGTATTAAGAACCCTCAACAAGCCGATTTAGAGCAACAAGTCGCACGATCGATCGAACTTGGTCTAGAGCATAACGCTCAGGTTTTTATTAACGATTACTGGCAGCTTGCGCTCAAGCATGGTGCTTTTGGTGTGCACCTAGGGCAAGAGGATATTGAAGAATCAAACCTTTCCCAACTGAGCCAAGCGGGCATTAAGATCGGTCTATCGACTCATGGTTATTATGAGTTGCTGCGTATCGTCCAAATCAATCCAAGCTACATTGCACTAGGCCATATATTTCCGACCACGACGAAACAGATGCCATCAAAACCTCAAGGTTTGGTGCGTTTATCTTTGTACCAACAGCTAATTGATACCATCCCATACACAGAAGAACTTACTGGTTATCCGACGGTTGCTATTGGCGGTATTGACCAGTCGACAGCTGCGCAAGTTTGGAATTGTAGTGTATCGAGCTTAGCGGTTGTTCGTGCGATTACATTGGCGGAAGACCCACAAAAAGTGATCGAATTTTTCGAAAAACTGATGACGCCTAAACCTCCGACTACCAAAGAAGAGGTTATGCAGGAGCCTAGCTATGCTGAGTGACTTTGAGTTCATTCGTTACCAACGACAAATTGCATTACCTGAGGTTGGTGAGCAAGGGCAACGAAACCTGTTAAACAGCCATGTGTTGGTGATTGGTTGCGGCGGTTTGGGTAATGCCGCTGCTCTTTATCTCGCAGCTTCTGGTGTGGGAAGAATTGTGTTGGTCGATGATGATTGTGTTGATTCGTCCAACCTGCAGAGACAGGTAGCGTTTAAGGAGAGCCAATTAGGTTCACCTAAGGTCGAAGCACTTAAACAACAACTGAATGAGCTCAATGGGCGAAGCCAAATAAGGACCATCAATCAACGAATGAGTGAAAGCCAACTTGAATTAGAAGTAATGTTGGCTGATCTCGTGTTGGATTGTACTGACAACTTCGAGTCACGCCAGCAGGTTAATCGAGCTTGTTTTAAAGCTAACACACCTTTGATATCGGGTTCTGCAATCGGCTGGAAAGGTCAATTTATTGTCTTTGATTATCAGAACCAGAAAGGGTGTTACCACTGCCTGTTCCCGTTTGAGCAACATCAACAAACGACTCGTTGCAGCGATAGCGGCATCATAGGCCCGGTTGTTGGCACCATAGGTAACCTTCAAGCTTTAGCTGCTATTCAACGTTTAACTCGTGGTGAGTTTCAGGTCGCAACACATCAACTCAAACTGTTCGATGGCCAGACGATGAATTGGCAAAACCTTATGGTTACTCAAGATAGTGAATGTCCCGTGTGCAGTGCGTCTGCAGTTAAGCATTTAGAAGAAGAAACCCAATGAGCCATATAACGATTTCGATAAACGAGCAACCAGAACAGGTAGCGCACTCGTCGTCTCTAACGGACATTATCCACGCTTTATCACTACCTGACTTGGGTTGTGTATTTGCAATCAATAATGCGGTTGTCCCACGCAGCCAGTGGCAACAAACGGTCGTCAATGAAGGCGACGCTATATCTCTTTTCCAAGCTATTGCAGGGGGCTAACCATGTTAAACATCGCAGATAAAACGTTTCAATCACGTCTGTTCACTGGAACCGGCAAGTTCGCAAACAAGCATTTGATGGCGAGTGCTATCGAAGCTTCCGGTTCTCAACTGGCAACCATGGCACTAAAGAGAGTCGATATTCGTTCTGAGCAAGATGATATTTTACAGCCAATTATTGATGCTGGCGTTAATCTACTTCCGAATACCTCTGGTGCGAAGAATGCAAAAGACGCCATCTTTGCTGGGCATTTGGCTCGTGAAGCGTTGGGCACAAACTGGCTCAAACTGGAAATTCACCCAGATCCAAAGTACTTGATGCCAGACCCTATTGAAACGCTTAAAGCCGCTGAGCAACTGGTTAAAGATGGCTTTGTTGTGTTGCCTTATTGCCACGCCGACCCTGTATTGTGTAAGCGCTTAGAAGAGGTTGGTTGTGCTGCTGTGATGCCACTCGGTGCACCGATTGGTTCCAATAAGGGTATTGCGTCTGCAGACTTCTTAGAGATCATTATCGACCAAGCGAATGTCCCTGTGATTGTTGATGCGGGCATTGGTGCTCCGTCACATGCAGCACGTGCAATGGAAATGGGCGCAGACGCAGTGTTAGTGAATACCGCGATTGCTGCTTCTCAACAGCCTGTTGAAATGGCGATTGCTTTTAAGTTGGCAGTTGACGCGGGGCGTATGGCTTACCTCGCTGGACTTGCAGGAAAAGTGTCTCATGCGGTTGCTTCAAGCCCGTTAACTTCATTCCTAGACGAGTAGTATTGCTATGACGTTTGTTGATCGATTTAAACAGCTCAACTGGGATGACATTGGTATGTCCATCTTTAGTAAAACGGCGGCGGATGTTGAACGTGCTCTGAGTAAACCCAAACGTGACTTAGAAGATTTTAAGGCTTTAATTTCTCCGGCAGCAGAACCTTACTTAGAGCAGATGGCACAACAATCGTTGGCGCTAACACGTAAGCGGTTCGGTAATACGATGTCGCTTTATATTCCTTTATACCTTTCTAACCTGTGCGCTAACGCGTGCACGTATTGTGGTTTTTCAATGGAAAACCGTATCAAGCGCCGCACGCTTACTTTGGATGAAATTGATGCTGAAAGTGCGGCTATCAAAAAGATGAAGTTCGATAGTGTTTTGTTGGTCACCGGTGAACATGAAACCAAGGTTGGGATGAATTACTTTCGACAGGTGTTGCCGAATATCAAAAAGCAATTTAATTACCTTGCGATGGAAGTGCAGCCACTTGGTCAACAAGATTACGCTGAACTTAAAACTCTCGGTTTAGATGCGGTGATGGTTTATCAAGAGACCTATCAACCAAGGACCTACGCTGAGCATCATCTACGTGGCAATAAAATGGATTTTGAATATCGTCTTGAAACCCCTGATCGCTTGGCAAAGGCGGGTATTGATAAGATAGGTATTGGTGCTTTGATTGGTTTGGAAGATTGGCGAACCGACTGCTTCTTTGTTGCTGCTCATTTAGATTACCTGGAGCGTACTTATTGGCAGACACGTTACTCGATTTCATTCCCACGTCTTCGCCCGTGTGAAGGTGGGGAGTCTAGTGGAGGCTTACAGCCTAAGTCGGTCATGAACGATAAACAGTTGGTTCAGCTTATCTGCGCATATCGACTCTTGAATCCTGAGGTCGAGTTATCTCTATCTACTCGTGAGTCGGCAACCTTCCGCGATAACGTGTTGCCGCTAGGTATCACTAGCATGTCTGCTGCGTCAAAAACTCAACCGGGCGGTTATGCTTCGGGTGAGGAAGAGCTTGAACAGTTTGAGATAAGTGATGAGCGAAGTGCGGCTGATGTTGAGGCTATGATTCGTCAACGCGGGTTTGATCCAGTGTGGCGCGATTGGCACAGCGCTTACTCAGGCTAACTAACATCTTGTTTGATGTTCCACGTGAAACATCTGTGATGTGAAATCGACAAACAAAAACGGCTACGTAAAGGTAGCCGTTTTAATATCTAACTGAGCCAACTAGTTTTGGCTCAGTTACCTACCTAGCAAGGTATTAAGCGTGAACCAATGGGGTTGTTGATTCGCGTAGCCATTCTAACGTGTCACCTTCAACCAGTGGGCTAACATCATTCCATACTTTTTGGTGATAATCGTTCAGCCATGCAAGCTCAGGTCGTGTCAGTAGATCGACGTTGATGTTGCGCTTATCGATAGGGCAACGTGTTAGCGATTCAAACGTTAGTACTGAGAAGTCACCTTGAGTTGGAAGCTCAACAACCAATTCTAGGTTCTCGATACGAATACCAAACTCATCGGCACGGTAGTAACCTGGCTCGTTTGATAACACCATACCTTCCACTAGAGGTACGTCGATAAGCTTCTTAGAGATGCTTTGCGGACCTTCATGAACACTTAGGAAGTGGCCAACACCGTGACCAGTACCGTGGTCGTAGTCGAAGCCTTCTGCCCATAAGTGCTGACGCGCTAGGATATCAAGTTGGAAACCACGAGTGCCCTGTGGGAAACGTGCACGTGCAATGCCGATGTGACCTTTAAGCGCTAATGTGAACTGCTGAATCATTTCGCCGCTTGGTTGGCCAATCGCGATAGTACGAGTGATGTCGGTTGTACCATCTAAGTACTGACCGCCTGAATCGACTAGGTACAGAGTATTCAGTTCTAGCTGACCTGGTTCAGGTTGGTTCTCATGGTTGTAGTGACACATAGCTGCGTTTCCGCCTGCTGCTGAAATCGTGTCAAAACTTAGGTCCATCAGCGTTGGGTCTTGCTCGCGGAACGATTGTACTTTGTCAGCCAACACCGCTTCGTTGTGTAGGTTACCTTGCGCGACTTCAGCATCAATCCAAGACAAGAACTTGGCCATCGCAACACCATCACGAATGTGACATGCTTTCATACCGGCAATTTCAGTTGCGTTCTTAGCAGCCTTTGGCATTAAGCATGGGTCTGCTGCTTCAATGATATGAGCGCCTGCGTTTTGTAGAACAAGTGTGTACCAAGCATTGCTTGTACCTGAATCAACTGACACACTCTTACCTTCTAAAGATTGAAGACGTGCTTCAAGTTCAGATGGGTGAGAAACACGAATACCATTACCAGCGTGCGCTTCAAAGCCAGCAGGGATACGAGCTGGGTCTAAGAAGAAATCGACACTTTCATCGGCGTGAATGATGGCATTAGATAATACAACCGGTAGGCGAGACACGTCCAAACCACGAACGTTGAGTAACCAGCAAATAGAGTCTAGTTCAGTCAGGATAGCGGCATCCGCACCTTTAGCTTTTAGTAAGCCTGCAATTTCAGCGCGTTTGCTGTCACTTGATTGACCAACGGCGTCGGTCGCCATTAGGCGAACATCAGATACAACAGGCTCAGGACGATCAGACCAAAGCTCATCAATCGGGTTTGCTGTTAATGTTGTGAGTTCAACTTTATCAGCCAGTTTCGCTTGTGCGCCTTTCAACCAAGCTGCTGTGTGCATACGTGGATCGAATGCAACCTTGCTGCCTTGTGCTAGTGAATTGATGATCCAATCTAAAGCCGGCTCTTCAATAAGGTGGCGATACTCAAATAATTCTGCTGGTACCTGCTTACGAACCTGAACGGTATAGCGACCATCAACAAAAATAGCAGCGTTTTCACGAGTGATAACCGCTGCACCTGCAGAGCCAGTGAAACCCGTTAACCAGTGAAGTCGCTCGTTATGAGCTGGAACGTATTCGCCTAGGTACTCATCTTCGTGTGGGATGATAACGGCATCTAGTTGGTTTGCTTCAAGCCAAGCTCGAACCGCAGTAACGCGTTCCGCAGTGATATTGTGCATCTGTGTTTATCCTTATTGTTAGGGTCCTTGTTAACACTCACAGTAGATATACATGTGAGGGGACTTATTAGGTCAATAAGCTAGCGCTTTTGTTCGTTTGCTGCAAACGCTGTACGCCATTTTTATCTAAGGTGCAGAGTTTTTTCTTTGATGATATCTCGCAACCAAGTTAGTGCTGGGTCATTTTCTCTATCTCGGTGCCAAAACAGAGTGTATGCCATCGGTGGAAATTCCATTGGCAGAGGGACAACAACTAAGTCGAGTTGCTTGGCGACAAGGTAGGTGAAGTGACTTGGTGCGGTAAACACAAAGTCAGTGTAGGTGCACAGGCTAGCCGCACTGTTGAAGTCAGGAACAGAAATAGCGATATCACGTTGGTGACCAAGGTCAGCAAGTTTGTAGTCTAGTAACCAACGATCATTACCATCACATCTTACTTGTACATGACGTTGTGCAAGGTAGGTTTGCAGATCCCATTTACCGCTCAGAGCAGGGTGGTTGCGTCTTAATACACACATCTGTGCATCTCGGTAGATCTCCTGTTCGCAAATATCATCTGGCGGCAGCATGGTTAAACGCGCGTCATTGATGTCGATGTCTCTACCTGTGAGTCCGATATCGAGCTCACCTAGCTGTAATTTCTTAAAGGTTTGCTCAGTCCAAGCGTGGGTGTTGATATTCACTTTAGGGGCTTGTCGAAATATAGCCGGTAAGAAGTGGGGAAGAATCAGCGGGTACACACTTTCAACAGCCGCAATGTGAAAACTGTGGTCACTGTTGTTGGGAATGAAGGTCTCAGGCTGAGTGATCAGATCAAGTTGGTTGATCAACGTTTCTAACCGAGGCTTAAGGAAAACAGCTTTCGGTGTTGGTCGTAGGCCATGAGCACTTCGTGTAAAAAGGGGGTCATTAAATTGTTCACGAAGCTTGGCTAGCGACTTACTCACCGCAGACTGGCTCAAGCATAATCGATGTGCGGTGCGAGTGACACTCAGCTCTTCCATCAGCACCTGCAAGCAAACCAATAGATTGAGGTCGAGGCGTGATAGTTTCTCGATATTCATGTGAGTTTCCTATTTGGAATAATGCTAATGAGTATATGCCATTTTTGTTCATATCTTTAGTTGGTTATTATGCACCTAAATTAACTCATTCGGAGAATCTTGTGCCTTCTAACGCGCTTCCAACCCCTAGTAAACTGCAGGTTGCTTTATTGGCAATGCTGGTTCTATTTAGCCCTCTGGCTATAGATATTTATCTTCCAGCTCTGCCACAAATTTCAACAGCGTTTCACGTGGAACACGCATTAGCACAAGATACGATTACTTGGTTTTTATTCGCCATGGGTGTCGGGCAATTATTTGCAGGCCCTTTGGCTGATAAGTTAGGACGTCGAACCGTTGCATTGGGAGGTGTTAGTATCTATGCATTGAGTGCTTGCTTGGCGTGGGCAGCTCAATCGATTGATATGATGCTAATAGCTCGGCTGCTACAAGGCTTAGGAGCTTGTGCGACTTCTGTAGCAGCCTTTGCGACGGTTCGCGATCTATTTGGCCCGGAGAAAAGTGGCCGTATGATCAGTTACCTTAACGGTGCAATTTGCTTTATTCCTGCGCTGGCACCGATTCTGGGTGCTTGGTTAACTCATCAATTTGGTTGGCGTTCGAACTTTAGTTTTATGGCAGGCTTCGCAGTCGTTGTTGGCACTATCTTATTCTTCCAAATGAAAGAGTCCAACCCTGCGACAGAAAAGGTTGCGGTGTTCAAGCTTGAGCGATACTGGTCAGTATTGAAAACACCATCATTCCTTTTCCACGCAACCTTGTGTCTGATGGCGATGGCGGTCATCCTAGCTTATGTAACCTCGGCACCGGTTGTGTTGATGGAGAATCTAGGCTTGACCATGAAAGAGTTTACTTTCTGGTTTGGTGTTAATGCAGCCATCAACATCGTAGCTGCGTTTACTGCACCTAAATTTATGGACCGTTTTGGTACCTATAAAGCACTGGTCGTTGGTATCTCAACGCTAGGTTTAGCGGGCGTGATTATGTTAGTGCTTGCAGAACACGCTAGCCCAATCGCATTCATGCTGCCAATCTTCTTATCTTCAGTGGGCTTTGCTTGGATTCTCGGTGCCGCAGCTGGTAAGGCGCTTGAACCTTTTGGTGATCGTGCGGGTACCGCAGCTGCGTTGCTTGGCTTGTTCCAGATGAGCGGTTCAGGATTACTTGTTGGTACCATGCAGCGTCTTGATTTAACGTCGCAAGTGATGATTGCGCTGCAAATGTTCCTTATTGTTCCGGCATTATTAGTGCTTGCGAGCAAAGCAGGTAAGTCGTGGCACACGACGTTTGCCAAGGCGTAAGTCTCAAGGGTGACAAAATATACAAATGGCGGTTTGCGAAACGTTAAAACATGGTATATTTGTCACTCATTGAAACGTTAGTCCCCAACGGAAAATACTGTAATGTCATTAACAACCTACGAAATGGCGCGCGTCTTAGAACAAATGGAAGATGCACCTGAAAAGGTCATGTTTGGTAAACTGCTTAAAGAGCTAGGCAACCAAAGTGAAGAGCGTATTCGCAGTGCGGCAAAACAAGTTCCAATCGATACTTTACGAGACATCATTTACCAATTTCAGCGTGTGGTAGAGTCTCGTAAGGGTGAGCAGGTTCAGCTACTAGCAAAAGAGCTAGCCGAGCAAGGTATCTCTGCTGAAGAGCTACAAGCTTTTCTGAATAAGTAAGCTTATCCCAGTTAAAAAGAAACCACTCAATTGAGTGGTTTTTTGCGTTTTGGGCCAGTGATGAGGACTAGTTGCTAAATTGCTTTTTTAAGATTCTATCCAATGAAAATGGTCCTGGTCCCCACACGACAACGATAAGAATCATTAATCCCCAAAGCTGATGATCGTAGAAGCCTTGCGCCCACAATACAGGGTAAGACACAACGGCAATGATATTGAAAACGAACAACACCGCAGCCATAGGTCGTGTTAATAAACCGAGCGCTAAGAACACCGGCAGAATTAACTCAGCGGCGGTACCCATGTAAGCCGCTAATTCCCAAGGTAGCAGTGGCACTTGGTATTCCAACTCAAACAAGTAAAGCGTGCTATCCCAGGTTGCTATCTTGGTGAGCCCAGAGTTAAAGAAGACCCACGCCACCCATAGGCGGCAAAACAGAAGTAGGACAGGAACAAAAAGTGCCTGTGATTTCTCAATCAAATTGTCGTATTGAGCCATCATGTTCGTGACTGTGTTGTTATCCATATTATGTCTCCAATTCGGCATCGATTGAAAAACCTGAGATGACGTTAAGCGCCATGACAGTATTCAGATGTTGTAGTAGTGAAGGGTCAATCTCAGCGAGCGCTTGATCCGATTGCAATTCAGTTAATAGTTGGTGGCATTCTTCTGTCAAACAATGACTCTCAACCTGTGAATTCTCAGCTCGGATTAACATCCCAAATTCAGGTTGGTTGATGTCTAACCCGTCGAGCTGTTGCTGATAAATCGCCTGCTCAAGCGCGATAATCGTGTAACTAGAATGAATCAGTGTTATTGAATCTTTGAGATGAAAGACCAAAGCGCCTTGTCGTTCTTGTGGTACATCTGCTAGACAAGAAAGAGGTCTCTGGTCGACATGTGCTTGTGACGTACACCTTATCAAACTGTCTTTCTGCCATTCATACAAAGCCACTTCACCGAGATAAGGTGCAGCCTCAATAACGGCAGGAAAGGCTTTGATAGTCTGTTCAAAATGTTCACCGTAACCACTCACATCACCAGAAGTAGATGGATAACTTAAGACATGTTGACGAGCCATCTGTTGGAAGCACTCTTCACCAACCAACATTTCAGTGAGTGGGTAGGTTGCTGCCAGAACTTCGCTCAAGCTGATCACAAAGTTATTACGGTAAATCTGGATTCGCTGTTCATCGGTAAAATGGTCGCTCACTATGTTGCAGTGCTCACCATTGTTTTGGTAGCGCAGGGCGTTAGCAAATTCCAATTGAACATCTGCTAGGGAGTGGCTCATGATGCGCGACTCCTTTGGTTGAACTTGTCGTGTTGATACAAGATGTCACTGGCTTTGGTTGCTTCAGCCAATAAAACTTGTGGCTCTGGGATATCGAGATCCCACTCAATCAAGGTATGGCGCAAACCATGTTGTGCTACCCAGTCAGTGTAGAGTTTCCACACTTCGTCACAGACAGGTTTACTGTGTGTGTCTATCCAGATCTCACCTTGTTCAAGCTTCTTTTTGGTAAAACCTGCCAAGTGAATCTCTTCCACTTTGTCTGCAGGTATTCCGCTTAAGTACTCTTCACAACTAAAGCCATGATTAAAAGATGAGACGAAAATATTATTGAAATCGAGCAGTAGGCGACACTCAGTACGCTTTTGTACCTCAGCCAAAAACTCCCACTCAGGGATGGTTGAATGCTTGAAGGCTAGATAACTCGATGGATTTTCAATCAGCATCGGGCGTTGCAGGCTGTCTTGAACCTCGATGATATTACGGCAAAAGACTTCTAACGCCTCTTCGGTATAAGGCAGCGGCAGCAAGTCATTGAAGTAATGACCGCCAGTCTGACTCCAGCTGAGATGATCAGAAACCAAGAAGGGGTCGATATCATCAATCAGATCTTTTAACTGCAGTAAGTGATTTGGGTTGATGCGCTCAACAGAACCGAGAGACAACCCAACACCGTGGCAACTTATGCTGTGTGCGTTACGAATTTCTCTGAGTTGTTGGCGTTGCGGTGATTGAGCTAAAAAGTAGTTCTCGCTGTGAACCTCTAACCAACTCACTAGAGATGGATTTTGGCTAAAGAAATCTAAGTGCGGTGTTCTAAGGCCAACCCCTGCATTGGGGTGAAGAGTTTGAGTCACAACGGTTCTCCTAATTGGAAGTGGAGGTGAGCTGAATGTCAGCCCACCATACTAAGCAGCTCAATTATGATGATTGGGTGCTACCACCTGATAACTTGCCACATAGTCCTTTAGGAACGACTACGAATGCATCTGATTGGTTGTCTTCTTTTGCTGTACCTGCACATGAGCTTGTTTTGGTTGCACAATCATTTTGGCCAGCTTTTGCCACGCCGTAGCATTTTTCTTTCGCTGCTGCTTCCGCAGGTGCTGATGTAAGAACTGCACCGCCGAACGCTAGTACACTTGTGATTGCAGCTGTAACAGCAAGATTAGAATTTTTCATAGTCATTCCCTCTAGGACTTAATAGTATTTTTATATCGCAGGTTAATAAGTTGTTAACTTGCTTACTAAAAAGGATAGGAAGAACTCGGAAATAATTTCACTGCATTATAAAAAATATCAATATTAATGATGTGTTAGCTATTAAGTTGCTGATTATATGATGTTATTTTTTGATTGTTTTTTCTTCTTATTATCCTAAACGCAGCCTAGTGTTTAGGTTATAATCAGCTTTTATGTATAAATACCCAGTAGTGAGCATATCCAATGATAGATCCTTCGCTTTTACTCGATGGCCTAAACGATAAACAACGTGAGGCGGTCGCAGCACCTTTAGAAAACCTACTTATTCTGGCAGGTGCTGGCAGTGGTAAAACGCGAGTGTTGGTGCATCGCATCGCTTGGCTGCAAAGCGTAGAGCAAGCATCGCCGTTCTCTATCATGTCGGTTACCTTCACCAACAAAGCGGCAGCAGAGATGCGTGGTCGTATTGAAGAGCTGATGATGGGCAGCTCGTCAGGCATGTGGAACGGCACCTTCCACGGTATTTGTCACCGCATCCTTCGTGCTCACTACCTCGATGCAAAACTGCCAGAAGATTTCCAGATCATAGATTCTGATGATCAGATTCGTTTGCTACGCCGCTTAATCAAGGCGCAAAACCTTGATGAAAAGCAGTGGCCTGCCAAGCAAGCTTCTTGGTGGATCAATGGCAAGAAAGACGAAGGTCTGCGCCCAAGTCACATTGACGCCTACCATGATCCAATAACTCAAACGTGGTTAAAGATCTATTCTGCTTACCAAGAAGCGTGTGATCGTGCTGGCTTGGTCGACTTTGCTGAAATCTTGTTGAGATCGCATGAATTATTGCGCGATAAGAAACACATCCGCGAACACTACCAAGCTCGCTTTAAGCACATTCTTGTCGACGAATTCCAAGATACCAACAACATCCAATACGCTTGGTTACGTATGATGGCTGGCCCGGATTGTCGTGTGATGATCGTGGGTGATGATGACCAATCTATTTATGGCTGGCGTGGTGCGAAGATCGAAAATATTCAGAAGTTCTTGGATGAATTCCCAGGAGCTTCGACGGTTCGACTCGAACAAAACTACCGTTCAACCAAAACCATTCTACAGGCGTCGAATGAGCTTATCTCGAACAACACTGAACGTATGGGTAAAGAGCTGTGGACCGATGGTAACGATGGCGAGCCAATCTCTGTGTACTCAGCATACAACGAGCTCGATGAAGCGCGTTTTACGGTCAGCAAAATCAAAGAGTGGCAGGAGAAAGGCGGCGCGCTAGAAGATACGGCAATGCTTTATCGTAATAACGCCCAATCGCGTGTTCTTGAAGAAGCTTTGATTCAAGGTGGTCTGCCTTACCGAATCTACGGCGGCATGCGATTCTTCGAGCGTCAAGAAATCAGAGATGCTTTGAGCTACATGCGCCTAATGAGTAATCGCAGTAATGATGCTGCATTTGAGCGTGTCGTCAATACGCCAACGCGTGGCTTGGGTGATAAAACGTTAGAAACGATTCGTCTTGCAGCTCGTGATCGTGGTGCAACCATGTGGGAAGCAAGTGTTGCTTTGATAGAAGAACAAGTGCTCCCCGGTCGTGCTGCGGGTGCATTGAGTCGCTTTATCGAGCTTATTAATGCGCTTGAAGATGATACGCTAGAACTTAGCCTGCATGAACAAACCGACCATGTGATTAAGTCGTCGGGTCTATTTGCGATGTACGAGCAAGAGAAAGGCGAGAAATCGAAAGCGCGTATTGAGAACTTGGAAGAATTGGTAACGGCAACTCGTCAGTTCGAGAAGCCAGAAGAAGCAGATGAAATGAGCATGCTAACGGCATTCTTGACTCATGCAGCTTTGGAAGCGGGTGAAGGTCAGGCTGATGAGTTTGATGATGCGGTTCAGTTAATGACCCTGCACAGTGCCAAAGGCCTAGAGTTCCCAATAGTATTCATGGTTGGCGTTGAAGAAGGCATGTTCCCAAGCCAGATGTCTGCAGAAGAAGCGGGGCGTTTAGAAGAAGAACGTCGCTTGTGCTATGTAGGCATGACCCGTGCGATGGAGAAGCTTTATATCACTTACGCTGAGATGCGTCGCTTGTACGGTCAGGACAAGTACCACAAACCATCACGCTTTATACGTGAACTACCAGAGACATGTCTGGATGAAGTTCGTATGAAAGCGCAAGTGAGCCGTCCAGCAAGCAGTGGGCGTTTTAGCCAAACTGCCGTGAAAGAGAATTTCAACGAAACAGGCTTTAGCTTGGGATCTCGCGTTAAGCACCCTAAATTTGGTGAAGGTACCATCATCAACTTCGAGGGAAGTGGCCCGCAGAGCCGAGTTCAAGTCGCGTTTAACGGTGAAGGCATCAAGTGGTTAGTAACGGCTTATGCTCGTTTAGAACAGTTGTAATTTGCTACTTCAGCATGTAGAAAATAGTTCGATATCTGAAACTATTCAGCATTGAAAAGTAATCCGTATAAAAACAGAAAGAGCAGCCAATGGCTGCTCTTTTTTATTGCTCGGTACTGTGCTGAATAGGCTGAATCGAGCTTAAGGCATTTCTGCCTAGGAAGGAGACTTACAGTGCAGCAAGTGCCGCTTCGTAGTTTGGTTCTTCAGTGATCTCTGCAACCAACTCGCTGTGTGTTACCACACCTTTTTCATCAACAACGACAACTGCGCGTGTTGTTAGGCCTGATAGTGGGCCTTCAGCGATCGCTACGCCGTAGTCTGATGCGAATGCAGGAGAACGGAAAGTTGAGGCGTGTTGAACGCCTTCAATGCCTTCTAGTTCGCAGAAGCGACCCGCAGCAAACGGTAGGTCAGCAGAAATACAAACAACAACCGTGTTCTCAAGCTCTGCCGCTTTTGCGTTGAACGTGCGTACGCTCGTTGCACAAGTGGCTGTGTCGATGCTTGGGAAGATGTTTAGAACCACTTTCTTGCCTTCAAGGGAAGCAAGAGTCAGTTCAGAAAGATCGCCTGCAGTCAGTGCAAAACTTGGTGCCTGTTCGCCAGTTTGTGGGAATGTGCCAGTTAGCGGTACAGCAGCGCCTTTGAAGGTAACGTGTGACATGAATTTGTCCTTATTTTAATTATGGTTATGAAACTAGTTGAGCCTAGTAAGACTTACGTTACTCGGAAGTGGTTAAGAAGTGAATGGTTTAAATGTCAGAATTGTAATCAAAGGTCTTTGATTTGTTTGTTTTAGGGGAAGAGATGGTGGGACGACAGATAAAGAAAAACCCCGAGAGCTTGCGCTCATCGGGGTCTATAGTCTTACTCGCAGCAATCCGGCTACTAAGTGTGCTCCATGCATCAAATCCATGATAGTGTGCTGTTATCCTTCAGCGTATTCCTTTCGTCGCCTTCCTAGCGGTGTCCTTGATCTTATCCTGATCTGCCAACAATCCTCGTTAGCGCGCGTCACTTGTTCCTTGAGCGGTGTCCTTTACATCATCCTGATGTTCAGTCCTTTCCTCATCCAGAGGTGTCCATTGTCTTTCCTTAGTAGTAACCATCCTAGTTACTATTGCGTCCATTCAATGTCCATTTCGCTATCCATGCCGATTATTCATCCTGAGTAATCGAATCTTCATCCTGAAGATAACCAAATCCTTGGCGTTTCCTGTTCCGTGTCAGCATCCTTCCGACACCACTCATATTACCGATTCCTTATTTATCAGCAATGGTGCATAAGCGAATTTCTATATAATTATTTGAATGATAAATGTACGTATTGTTTAATTTCAATTGGTTACAGTGTATGGGTACTTAATTTCGCAGTTAAATATCGATATTTACTCACTGCCTTGTGAGAGATCTCGCACAAGGCAGCGAGTAAAAAGGGAGAATTATTCCCTACTGACCAATGGCTGCACCTTCACGACGAGGGTCTGCAGCGCCTTCTAGACCATCTTTTGTGAGACGAATAGCGTGTAAACCGGAGTTAAGATCGCGAACGTTGACCTCAAATCCCATCTTTTCTAGCTCAGGTTTGAAGTTTTCCGCTGATGTTCCTTTTTCCAAATCTAAGGTTCCGAAACGGTTTAGGAAGTGTGGTTGGTTGATCGCTTGCTGAATATCCATGTCCCACTGGGTATGGGCAATGATTGCTTGTGCCACGTAACCTATGATTCGACTGCCTCCCGGAGAACCAATCGCCATGTAAGGCTTATCGTCTTGCATGATTATGGTGGGTGCCATTGAAGAGCGTGGACGCTTGCCCGGTTCAAGTCGGTTGGCGATAGGCTTACCATCGTTGTGCGTCTTGAATGAGAAGTCCGTTAGCTCATTGTTGAGTAGGAAGCCTCTCACCATCAAGCGTGAGCCAAAGGCATTCTCAATGGTGGTAGTCATCGAAACGACATTGCCATCGCTATCAACAATATTGAAGTGGCTGGTGGACGGCAGTTCAATAGATACATCTTGGCTGCGCAGCATTGCGTGATCCCACGGCGGGGTGCCTGATGGCGCACTCTCTAGTGCCTTACCTGCGGTAATTAACTGGGCACGTTCCTGCAAATAGTCAGTATTCACTAACCCTTGAGTTGGCATTGGTACGTAATCTTGGTCTGCCATGTACATCCCACGGTCTGCAAAGGCTAGGCGAGAAGCGTCCGCTAACACTTGCCAAGATCTCGCATCGTTAGGCCCCCAGGATTTGAGGTCAAACTGCTCGGTCATCGCTAAGATCTGTCCAACCGTTAATGCGCCTGAACTTGGTGGTCCCATTCCACAGATATCGTAACTCTCATAAGCGGAACAAACCGGTTCACGTTGCTTAATTGAATACGCATCGAAGTCTTTTTGTGCCAAGACGCCCGGGTTACCTTTAGCCGTTTGCACAGTGTTGATGATGTCAGTAGAAATCTCGCCTTGATAGAAAGCCTTAGCACCATCCTTTGAGATAGCGTTTAACGTTGCAGCGTATTCTGGGTTCTTAAGTAGAGTACCTGCGGTTTTCGGGCTGCCATCGGCATTGAAGAAGTAGGCTTTAGTTGTCGCAAAGCGGCTTAGTCGCTCTTGGTCATGTTCAATCAAGGTCGCTAAACGTGGACTAATAGTAAAACCTTCTTCAGCCAGCTGAGCAATAGGCTTAATCAGTGATGCCCATTCGAGCTTGCCGTACTTCTGGTGAGTGTCCCACAGCAATTGGACTGTTCCCGGTGTAGCAACAGAGCGACCACCAACCACAGCTTCGTAAAACTTAAGCGGTTGTCCGTTTTCGTCTTGGAATAGACGTGGTGTGGCATCAAGTGGTGCAGTTTCACGGCCATCGTAGGTTTTGAGTTGCTTGTCCTTGCCATCAAAATAAACAAGGAACGCGCCACCACCAATACCTGACGATTGCGGCTCAACTAAGCCAAGCATCAGTTGTACGGCAACCATGGCATCAATCGCGTTACCATCACGAGCAAGTACATCGGCACCTGCTTGGGTCGCAAGAGGGTTGGCCGCGGTGACCATCCAGTCGTTAGCTTTAACGAGCTGTTTGGTTTCTAAACCACTACTTTGTTCGGGAGCGACGGAATCGGCAGCTTGATTTGCCCAACTGACGTGAGAGGCAAAAAGTAGGGTAGAAGTGGCGAGGGTTGTTAGTTTTGTTTTCCACTGCATGATCTTCTCCTTTTCATATGCAGAGCTAGATTGGCAGTGGAAAGATAAGATAGCCAGTGCGTTGTTAACGAATTGTAATCTTGATTCGAATTTAAGCGATTAGACCAGACAGCGACTGCCAAAGAATACTGACGCCAATTAGGCTGAACACCACGCCACATAAGCCATCAATGTAGACCGTCGCTTCACTCAGTTTCTTTTGTAGTGCCTTCGTAGAAAGCATCCACGCTAATAGAGAGAACCAGAACAGTGATAGGCCGAACAGGATCAGCAGTGCAAACCCTTTGCCTGAAAGTGACATGTCGGCAGGCACTAAGCTCGACATCAAGCTGATAAAAAACACCAAAGCCTTTGGGTTGAGAATATTGGTCGCAAACCCTTTCGAAAATGCCTGACGCTTATTCGTGAGAATCAGATCTTTGGAATTGACGGTATCGGCGTCATCGTCGTGGTTCTGAATGAGTTGCCAGGTTGCTTTTAGTGCACCGTAGCCTAAATACAGCAAGTAGCTACCGCCAGCCAATTGGATAATGGCAAATATGGTTGGTTGCTGGTGGACTAGATAACTGATTCCCGTCAGGCTCAGCAATGAATGCAGTAAAATCCCACAAGATAGGCCAAGCGCGATGTACAAGCCTGTTTGTCTGCCGTGACGCGTCGCATTTTGCACGACTAACGCAAAGTCAGGGCCGGGGCTCATCAAAGCGATGAAGTGGATTGAGGCGAGGGTGATCAGTATGGTGACTTCATTCATGTTAGTTCTCAATAACGCTGCCGCTATTTTTAAATAAGTAATCGTATTGAGCGTAGCTTACCGTGATTTGAAATCGAGCAATTGTAAATTATCAACACTTAGTTGATTTGTGAGGGCGGGACGCCGAATGTAGTTTTGAATGCTTTGGAGAAGTGTGCTTGATCATAGAAGCCCACTTGGTACGCGACCTTGGTACCACATATCCCAGATTTAATCAGGCGCATGCTCTGCTCCATACGTAAGCGGCTCAGCCATGCGTATGGCGTGATGCCCATTCTGTTTTTAAAGTGGCGTTGGAATTGAGTTGTGGTTAAGCCGCACAGCTCAGACAGTTGTTCTAATCGCACTGGCTGATCCAAATTTGCCATCAAATAGTCTTTTAGCGTATCAATCGATTGATTACCCAATTTGATGTCGCTCTTGGATCCAAATTTCGCATAACGATCGACAATCGTCGAGAATCCCTCGAATGGTAAGCAATCTTGAGCGAGTTGGCTGATGTTTTGATTGATTAACAGACCGTGTAGGTTGCGTAATTGTGAAAATGCAGCTTGATCGGAGAGGATCAACTCAGAAAAGCCTAATGTGTGACCATTTTGCTTGGGATCGGCAAGATCTTGAAACCACTTGGGAGAAACTGCGAACACGCTGACTTGATAACCCGAATCGAGTTTGGAATGCCCATCATGCAGTTCATCGGGTGGCATGATGACAACTTGGCCTGCGCCAACATGATGGCTAGTCCCTTTATAGGCGAATTTTTGCTGCCCTTGGGTAATTAAACCAATGTGAAAGTCCAAATGATAGTGGCGCTGAAAGGCAAACTCTTGGTATTGAGCTTGGATCAGGCTGATATCATCTGTTGGGGTGGAGTAATAGTGGACTTTATCCATGGTACAAAAAAGCTTGGTTAAATAGTCATCAATTCAACCAAGCTTATCTTCGTATTTCGAAATTGTCTTGTAAAAAACGATCAGTGCTAGTGGTTTCTGACTGAGTTTTTATAGGGTCGATCCTTTAAAGGGAAAGAGAATAAAAGCTTTGTCTGATTATTGAAGTGTCGTGATACTAATAACCGACCACTTTGAGTTCTTGGAAGTTATTCCATAGAACTAAGCTTGAAACATCGCCATTATTACCGTTACAAGTGAGGCGAATAAACTTAACCGATGCTCTATTCACGGCTTGTTCCACCAAACTGGTTGTGGTTCCAGGCGTCAAGACGTTGGTTACCAGATCGAAGTTAATGCCATCGCTACTCACTTCGAGATCAAATAGGTATTGTCGAACATCTCCTTTAGCTTGGGAGTAGAGGAGCTTAGTGACGTTCGCAGCGCTGCTAAGTTCAATTAGATATTGAATACCTTGCCCTTTCGCCGTCCACTTGGTTGTACTGTCTCCGTCTACGGCCATTTGCGGTGTATGGTCGGCGCGAGTTTCCGTAGCACTGACGTTAGCAATGGATAGTTCGGTTTCCTGCGCTTCCTGATGATAGTCTCCCAGAACGCCAAGATATCGACTAGCAAATGGGTTGCTGTTGGCTGGCGAAAGCGATGGGAAAATGACATCCACACCTTGTTCACTTAACCCCATCCAACGGCATAAGGTCGCAGCAAGCTGTTCTGAGGATTGGCCCGGGATAAATTTATTGCCCCAAGCATCTTGACCATCTTTGATAAATTCGGGGTATCGCCCATAGCTGTTACCTCCATTGACGGCATTACCGACCACTAGCTGATTACTTCCCCAACCATGGTCAGTGCCTGATTTACTGTTGTTTTCTATGGTTCGTCCAAAATCTGACATGGTCGATGTCACAACACTGTCTTCCAAGCCAAGTTCAGCAAGAGAGGCATGGAAAGCGCTAACGGCTTGGTCAATGGTTGAAAGCAAACCATCGTGACGTCCTCTCTGACTGCTGTGGTTATCAAACCCACCAATATTGACGAAAAACACCTGACGGCTATGACCGAGATCCGATGATGCTTGTATCATGCGTCTGACCATTCTAAGCTGTGATCCTAGTGAGCTACTTGGAATGGAGCTGTCTCCTGGGTATGAATCGAGCACGAGTTGGATCTCCTGCTGAAAATCTAATATGCCTTTCAGCCGTTTTGTGTACTCTTGTTTGAACGGTGAACCGTAAGGTGCATTAACCAATTTGATGAAGTTATTGTTTATTGCACTTGAATGCCCAAGAGCATCCATAGCTCTCACACCACCAGAAGACATTGAGATATCTTTGGAGTTTGCGCCAGTTAATAGTTCATTTCCAGCAAATGAAATGGAGTCGGAAATGATTGCTGTTTCACTGCGAAGCACATCCATCATCATCCCGGCCCAACCATAGCTATGGTAACCATTTTCGCCCCAACTCGACTGCCAAGCGGCTTGTTGCTTGTTGTGAGCCCCAAGGTTAGACGGCTTTCGCACATCGTAGAGATTAGACTTATTGGTGGGCTCAACCAATGGTCCCACGTTTACTACGGTGGCTGCTTGTCCCAAATTCATCATATTAGCTAAATTAGACATACGAGAATTGATACCAAGAGCTTGACCCGATTCAGTACTTGGAATCGCTAAGATTTCAGAGTCAGCAAGTTGAATATTTGGTCTTGCGGCTCGGTAGTTATTTTTGTTTTTAGCGTCGGTAGGCACGATCATATTGAACGAGTCATTTCCTCCATGTAAGAAAAGGCAGACCAACGCTTTATATCCACCTTGCTCATTCGCAAAGGCACTGCTGACTGGAATAGATAAAGAGAGTGGTACCATCCCTGATACGGCTGTACCTGATGCACCTTTGAGAAAGCTTCTGCGTGTAATTGACATAATCTACTCCTGAACCATGAAATCGGGTGAAATGAACGCCATGAACAGCATCTTGGGTACTGCGTAATATTTATTGCCGTGTCCGTTATAGACAGCGGTTAGAAGAGCGGTGACTTCTTGGGATGCTTGACCATTTAAAATTCTCAGGTTGATTGCTTGTAGTAGCTCGTCTTTGCTTTCTGCTCTCGCCATACCCTCTAAGTCAGTTGGGGCAATATACAGCTCTTTACCGTTACTGCTGTTGCCTCGATTTTGACCGAAATCCAGTAAGGTTCGATAGAAGATGTTGTTCATGTCGATCAGTTGATTCCAGTCAATAATCTCTAGCTCGGGTGCGGTTAGGCCTGCATCTGCAAGCGCGCCTTGTGGGCTGTGACTCGGCTGATAAAAATTAAATACCGAATTAGACCCAAGTGGGTACTGATTAAAGCTTTCTTTATAGTTCATTGGGTCATAAACAATATCTCCGCTGCCACCTACGTACGCTTCCATTGCTCTATAGAGATAAGTCATCGCTAGGATAGGCTCTCTGACTTTGGTGACATTGATATCACTGGTTTTGAGTAACTCTGAATCGGTTAAAATTGCTTTGATCACTGAGCCTAAATTTCCACCTGAATTAATAAATTCAGCGGATACGCGAGAAACGTACGCTTGAGTTGGGTTGGAGGTCGTTAACTGTTTAATCAGCATTATTGAAATAAAAGGCGCGACATTGGCATGGGTGGTTATTTGGGCAATAAATTGGTCAAGATCTTCTTCAGCAGTTTGGCCGGGAGGGTAATACTGACCAAGTACCCATTTTTCATCCATGTCATGCAGTGAGTTGTCTGCTGTCATGGGCTCAAGCGTGTTGTTATTGGTGATATCCCAACCGGTAAAGACTCTTGCAGCTCCTTCAACATCGACATCATCATACGTCTCGATAACGCTACCATCCGGGTAAGTGGCTTGAGTTCCATCTTGGTTTAACTCATAAAGCCCAATGGTAAAAAGTTGCATGACTTCTCTGGCGTAGTTCTGATCGGGTGCTTGTCCGGTCACGCTTTCCGGTTTATTACCATTCATGGTGAGATACTGTCCCATAGCAGGAGAGAGAGTGATGCGCTTAAGTAGCGTAGCAAATGATTCAAAGGCATTGTCGGCAAGCAAGTCATAGTAGTTTGCTAACGCTTCTGGATCGGTGGCGAGATTGGCGTCTTTTTCACTGACTACAAATATTTGGCTTAGTGCAAAGGCCACGCGTTGACGAAGCTGCGCCTCGTCCCATAATGCAATATCAAACCATGCGCCGACACGGCAATCTTGATTTGGGTTACTGAGATTTCTACGATTTGCTTGGTGATAAGTACGATCAAGGTGGCGCATATGTGGTGTGCCGATTTGTTGATCTATCCAATAAGAGCGATTGTCTTGTTCTTTAAACGCATTTAGCTCGGATTGACGAACACCCATGGTTGCCAAGTCTAAGAATCGAGAAGCCTGTTGGTGAGTTAAGTTATCCATATGATTTCCTCTAGCCAAATAGTGGTCCCCAGAAAATGAATAGCTGGTTTCCATTTATATTTCGGGTGTATTAAGAGTTAGTTGCTAAAAGGAGATGAATCTAGTTAGAAGTTGAGGGCTTCCCGAGAGTGTGAACCTGTGTGAAAACTCCGATGAAATGCTCGGTGTTGCATATTGAAATGTTGAAGTGGAATGCCATCTAAATGTATGAATTTATTGGATAGATCAGTTCTATGAATGTCACTTGGAGTTACTTTGAGTCATCTGTGGTGAATGGGTTGTAGCAGGGTTTATAGCTAAAGGGGGGAGAGCTTGGCGTGATCCCCAAGCTCTGAGTTGATGTTTAGGTTGATTATACACTTGAGGTTAGAGCTGCCTTTTACTCTTTTTATTCGCTCGATACGCATCAAAGGTAAAGACAAGCAGCGCGCCCCAGATAAAGGCGAAGGTGACTACTTTATCTTGGGTGAATGCTTCTCCATAAATCAGCACGGCCAGCAGTAGCATCAAACTTGGGCCGATGTACTGGAAGAAACCGAGTGTCGATAGCTTCAAGCGAGTTGCAGCGCCAGTAAAACACAGTAGTGGAATGGTTGTAATAACACCTGCTGCAACCAGTAATAGGTTGAGTTGCATCGGGTTCATCGATAAGTCTGAAGTTGGGCTATCAGCAATAAACAGTAAGTAGGTAGCTGCGAGAGGTAGCATCACCAGAGTTTCAATGAACAACCCCGTTTGCGCTTCTAAGCTGACTTTCTTACGTAGCAAACCATAAAAACCAAAGCTGAAGGCTAGGGCAATGGCGACGATCGGCACTGAGCCAAATGCAATCAGTTGGACTAATACACCAATGGCAGCCAGACCAACCGCAAACCATTGTAGTTTACGCAAGCGTTCGCCTAGGAAGAGCATACCGAGCAACACGTTAATTAGCGGGTTGATGTAATACCCCAAACTGGCATCAAGCATGTGATTGGAGTTGACCGCCCAGATAAAGATCAGCCAGTTGGCACCCACTAAAGTAGAGGTCGCTACCAAATAGAGCATTTTTGGTTTTGATGTCAAGGTGTCGCGCACTTTACGCCAGCTGCGGCCAATGTGTAGTAAAAAAGCGAGTAGGAAAAAAGACCATACTACACGGTGGCTAAGGATCTCTAACGGGGAAACGTCACTTAAAGATTTGAAATATATAGGGGCGATACCCCACATGGTGTAAGCACCGATAGCAAGCAAAATACCTTGGCGCGTACGTTGTTGTTCTTCTGGAGTCATGCATCTTTCTCTAGCACAGAGTGCTTATTAATAAGATTTATAAGAGAGTTGGTCAGTATAGGAGCGATAACCCTTTTCACCTAACAATTTGCGGTTTAATTCGCCAGCGTTCCCCTCTACAATGTGCGACTTGCTTGCCGAAGATGCTTGCTGATTTCATACCTCGATTAGGAACCACAATGACCGCCACTCTGATTGCTGAGCAAATACCAACTCCCGCGAATGATGCGCAAACCATCTTACAAGATGTGTTTGGTTATCAAAGCTTTCGCGATGGTCAGCAAGAGGTCATTGACCTGGCCGTTGAAGGCCGAGACAGCTTGGTGATTATGCCAACCGGTGGTGGTAAATCACTGTGTTACCAGATTCCTGCTTTGGTTCGTGAAGGGCTCACTCTGGTTATCTCACCGTTGATCTCTCTTATGAAAGACCAGGTCGATCAATTGAAGGCGAACGGTGTTGCGGCTGAGTGCATTAACTCTTCAATGCCACGAGACCAACTGATGAGTGTGTTCAATCGCATGAATTCGGGCCAATTGAAGATGGTTTATGTGTCGCCAGAGCGTGTGTTGATGCGCGACTTTATCGAACGTCTTCAAGGTTTACCGCTTTCGATGATTGCGGTGGATGAGGCGCACTGTATCTCTCAATGGGGTCACGACTTTCGCCCTGAGTACGCATCATTAGGTCAACTTAAACAGTATTTCCCGCATGTGCCATATATGGCGCTGACGGCAACCGCTGACGATGCAACACGTAAAGATATTATCTCGCGCCTGCAGCTGGTGGATCCACATACCTACTTGGGTAGTTTTGACCGTCCTAACATTCGCTATAACCTAGTTGAGAAGCATAAGCCCGTGTCACAGGTGGTTCGCTACTTAGAAACACAAAAGGGCAATTGCGGCATCATCTACTGTGGTAGTCGTAAGAAAGTAGAAATGGTGACCGAGAAGCTGTGTAACAACGGTATTCGTGCTGCGGGTTATCACGCAGGCATGGACACCGATGAGCGCGCTTACGTTCAAGAAGCCTTCCAACGTGATGATATCCAGATCGTTGTTGCAACCGTGGCGTTTGGTATGGGTATCAACAAACCCAACGTTCGCTTTGTGGTGCACTTTGATATTCCACGCAACATTGAGTCTTACTATCAAGAGACTGGCCGTGCTGGTCGTGATGGCTTGCCTGCTGAAGCCATGATGCTGTTTGACCCTGCTGATATGGGTTGGCTGCGTCGTATGTTGGATGAGAAAGAAGAAGGCCCGCAAAAACAAGTTGAGATGCACAAGCTGAACGCGATGAGTGCCTTTGCTGAAGCACAAACCTGTCGTCGTCAGGTTCTGCTTAACTACTTTGGTGAATATCGTGAGAAGCAATGTGGCAACTGCGATATCTGTCTCGACCCACCTAAGCATTTTGATGCGACCCAAGAGGCGCAGAAGGCATTGTCTTGTGTGTACCGTGTGAATCAGTCGTTTGGTATGGGCTATGTGGTTGAAGTGATGCGCGGTATGCAGAACATCCGTGTCCGCGATAATGGTCATGACAAGCTGTCTACTTACGGCATTGGCCGCGATCACAGCCACGACTACTGGATCAGTATCTTCCGTCAGTTAATTCACAAGGGCTTGTTGTTCCAGAATATCACCCGTAACTCGACGTTACAGTTAACAGAAGAAGCCCGTCCGCTACTGCGTGGTGAGATGTCTTTGGAGCTGGCAGTGCCTCGTTTAGACACGGCAGTGCGCAATGCTAAGTCCGATAAACTGAGTAGCAAGAATTACGATAAGAAGCTGTTTGCCAAACTGCGTAAGCTGCGTAAGTCGATTGCTGATGAAGATGGTTTGCCACCTTATGTGGTATTCAGTGACGCGACTCTGATTGATATGGCCGAAGTACTGCCAACCTCATACGGTGAGATGTTGGCGGTTAACGGTGTTGGTCAGCGTAAACTCGATAAGTACGCAGATCCATTCTTAGATTTGATTCAAGAACACATCACTACACACGGTTAGTTTGCAGAATCATTTAACTTCTAAAAACGACTAGGTCATAGAAAAAGAATAAGGTTGATAGGGACATGACAACACAAACAGAATTTGGCTTAAGAGAGTATTTAGCTGAGGAAGGGCGTTTATTGATTACGTCTCCAAGTTTTGATTTTGATTCTTATGAAGTGTTAGGTGAAAAGTTGGTGGCGTTACTGTCCGCTTCTGTGGTTGAAAAACAATGGGACGCTGACATGCACTCTTGGTTGATTGATTTTGAAGATTGTCGGATGTTTTTAAAGTCTGAACATTACAGTGAATCAATCTGGTTTGAGTCGCTAAACGCTGAAGAAAGCCGAGAAGAGTTTGATTATCTCGCGACGCTTTTCAAACGCGGTTTTTAACTTCGCTCACCAATAAAAGTGAGAATAAACGTTTGCGTCTGTTCTCACCGTTGCAGCCAATATTGATTAATGTATAATCGCCCGCCGCTCAGTAGAGCAATTTTTTGATACATTTTTTAATTCACATTATTGGTAAGAGCTTTCTTAGATTATTCGAAGAAATGACTCGATTTGGGTTCCCTCACCCCCAAACCAAACTAAAAAGGTACAGCATGAGTAACTTTACCCCTGCGCAACAGCGCAAAGCCCTAGCATTATTAGTTTTGTTCCATTTAGTCATTATTGCATCAAGCAACTATCTGGTTCAGCTACCTTTTACCGTTTTCGGTATGCACACCACTTGGGGTGCTTTCACTTTCCCGTTTATCTTCCTAGCGACCGATCTGACCGTACGCATTTTTGGCGCGCAGCTTGCTCGTAAAATCATTTTCTTAGTGATGCTACCTGCACTGGCCGTTTCTTATTTCTTGTCAGTGGTATTCTTTGAAGGTTCATTCCAAGGGTTTAGCCAACTAGGCGAGTTCAACCTGTTTGTTGCACGTATCGCCGCGGCGAGCTTCATGGCTTACTTGCTTGGTCAGATCTTGGATGTGCATGTTTTTAACCGCCTACGTCAGCTTAAACAATGGTGGGTTGCCCCAACATGCTCAACGTTATTCGGTAATGCTATTGATACCATCGCGTTCTTTGCGATTGCTTTCTACCAAAGCCCAGATCCATTCATGGCCGAGCATTGGACTGAGATTGCCTTAGTCGATTACGGATTCAAACTTATCATCAGCTTAGGTTTATTCGTGCCTATGTACGGCGTGCTTCTGAACTACATTGTTAGAAAGCTAACGGCTGTGAACCCTGACTTTAAAGCGACAGGCGTGAACGTTTAAGGATCAGATTAGAAACGCATTAATGCAAAGATAAGAAAAAGCCCAAGTTAGTCTACTAACTTGGGCTTTTTTAATTCCTAGCGTCAGGTACTAATATCAGAGGCATTCAATATTCAATGGCCAGCCAATATCGGTTTGTCTATTCGACTCGATCTCTAGCTCAGCAGCGGTCAGCGGGTTGTCTGCTAGCCATTGCTTAGAAAGCGTCAAGGTCAGATTGTTACCATCGGTTGCAAGCTTAAACTCAGGCTCTAGTGCTGGATTGCGACGGTGAGTCAACAAAATAGCTAAACGCAAAATACGTAAAATACGCTTGCTGCTGGTGCCTGAGATAGCGTGCTGCTCTGGTAATGAGGTTAACTGTTCACGGTAGCGACGAGTTAACTCACCCAAGTAGTGCTTTTGCGCTCGAGTAAAGCCTGGTAGGTCTAAGTTCTGCAGTAGGTATGCGCTGTGCTCACCGCCTTTTTTGAAATCGATGGTTAAACCAATCTCATGAAGTTTAGCTGCCGTTTGCAGTAGCACACCAGCTTGAGGTTCTGAAACCCACGCTTCGGCGCCTGCTTGCTCTAGCAGCGTTTGTGCGACTACAGCAACTTGTTCACCGTAGCTTACGTCCATTTGGTAGCGTGATTGAACACTCTTAATGGTACGTGCACGAATGTCTTCTTGGCGCAACTCATCAACCATCTCGTAGGCTAGGCCTTCACGGAGTGCACCGCCTGCGAGTGTCATTGAATCAATTTCAAGCAGCTCAAAAATAGCAATAAGAATTGAAAGTCCACTCGGGAACACCAATGCGCGTTCAAGAGTCAGTCCTTCAATTTCTAGCTCTTCCAAGCGCTCAGTAATCATCGCTTGTTTCTGTAGGCGCTTAAGTTTGGCATGAGTAATTACTTCATCCATGCCTTGAGCCAACATGATTTCTTGTAGTGCCTGAACGGTACCACTGGCGCCCACACACACATCCCATCCGATATCAGTGTAGCTATCGAGGATAGGAGCCAACGTCGACTTCGCCGCTTCAATAGCGTTGTTAAAGTTGGTTGCGGTTAATTGGCGATCTTTAAAGTGGCGTTCAAGCCAAGTAACACAGCCCATCTTTAGGCTGGTTAGTGCTTTCGCTGAGAAGCCTTCACCAATGATCATCTCGGTGCTTGCGCCACCAATATCAACAACCAGCCGGCGGCCACTGCCACCAGAAGTGTGTGCTACGCCTTTATAGATAGTCGCAGCCTCTTCTTCACCGGAGATAACATTGATGTCGTAACCAAGGATCTGGTTCGCTTTCTCAAGAAAGATATCCACATTGATAGCGGTACGTAGGGTCGCTGTACCGACAATGCGGATATTTTCTTTTGGAATATCTTGCAGTCGCTCTGCAAAGAGACTCAAACAGTCCCAACCGCGCTGCATGGCTTCTGTACTAAGCGCATTATTTTCATCTAAGCCTGCAGCTAAACGCACTTTGCGCTTAATTTTAGCCATGGTTTGTACGCTGCCATCGATATGACGCACAACGAGCATATGAAAACTGTTCGACCCGAGGTCGATTGCAGCGTAAAGCGGTGGTGACACTGTTTGACTCATAAGCGACTAAGCTTCCTTGTTATGACGCGGTTGGCGTGGGCGACGGTTCTGGTTTGGTTTACGGTTGCCGTTGCGTGGGCCATTGTTATTTGAGCGGCGTTGTTGCGGGTTACGTGTGCGTAAACGCAATGGTGCTGGTAGATCTTCTAGCAGTGCAGAAGCATCGTAGTCAGACACAGGGATAGCGTGCTCAATGTATTCTTCGATTGGTGGCAAGTTGATTGCGTAATCTTCACAAGCAAAGCTGATTGAGTGACCACTTGCACCAGCACGACCGGTACGGCCGATACGGTGAACGTAATCTTCACAGTCATCAGGTAGATCGAAGTTGAATACGTGTGTTACTTGAGGAATGTGTAGGCCACGTGCTGCAACGTCGGTTGCGACAAGCAGGTCAACATCACCTTTAGTGAATTGCTCAAGAATCTTTTCACGTTTCTTTTGAGGAACATCGCCAGTTAGCAGGCCAACACGGTGACCATCTGCAGCTAGGTGACCCCAAACAGACTCACACTTGTGCTTAGTGTTAGCGAAGATGATAGCGCGTTCAGGCCACTCTTCTTCAACTAGCGTCTGCAGAAGTGCCATTTTGTGTTCGTTTGACGGGTAGAACAGCTCTTCCTGAATACGGTGACCTGTTTTACGCTCTGGCTCAACAACAACATGCTCTGGGTTGTGCATGTGTTCGAACGCTAGCTCCTGTACGCGGTAAGACAATGTCGCAGAGAACAGCATGTTCAGACGATCTTTTGGCTCAGGCATACGGCGAAATAAGAAGCGGATGTCTTTGATGAAACCAAGATCGAACATGCGATCAGCTTCGTCAAGAACAACGGCTTGAATGTGGTTAAGGTTAAATACCTTTTGCTTGTAGAAATCGATGATGCGGCCAGTCGTACCAATTAAGATATCTGCGCCTTCTTCGATCTTACCTAGTTGCTTGTCGTAGCTTTCGCCACCGTAAGCAAGTGCTGCCTTGATACCTGTGCTTTCAACCAGAGAGTCAGCATCGTTGTAGATCTGAATCGCGAGTTCACGCGTTGGTGCCATAATAATCGCACGTGGCTGGTTAGGCTTACGCCCTTCATGCTCAGGTGTTTTTAGCAGGTGGTTAAAAGTAGCAGTAAGAAACGCAAGCGTTTTACCAGTACCCGTTTGGGCCTGGCCTGCAATGTCTTGGCCGGTGAGCAGTACCGGGAGCGCCAAGGCTTGAATAGGGGTACAATAATCGAACCCTTTTTTCTCCAATCCTTCAATGACTTGCGGAAGTAAATCCAAGTCGGCGAACTTTTGCTCTGTGATATGCGTCTTTTTCATTGCTATAGAATATCAGCTTAAGCTTGCAATACGAAAGTAAATACATTCCAATAGGGCATCTATTTACTGGTTATCATCCAACCAGTTCTAAAAAATACATTGGAGTGGAAGATGAGTGATAAGATTTTGCAGCTAACTGATGACGGTTTTGATAACGATGTAATCAACGCTGCAGGCCCTGTTCTTGTTGATTTTTGGGCAGAATGGTGTGGTCCATGTAAAATGATTGCGCCGATTCTTGATGAAATCGCAGACGAGTACGAAGGTAAGCTCACTATCGGTAAATTAAATATCGACCAAAATGCTGGTACTCCACCAAAATTTGGTATTCGCGGCATTCCAACGCTACTTCTTTTCAAAGATGGCGGCGTAGCAGCGACTAAAGTTGGTGCATTGTCTAAAACTCAACTTAAAGAGTTCTTAGACGCTAACCTTTAATCGGGTCAGCATTTGAAAAGAAACCGTGCAGTTAACAAATGCGCGGTTTTGTTTTTTCTAAGCTATGGACTAGTCTTAGTTTTAGTGCTAATTTATCGCACGTTAATTGAACGAATTTCTCTTCTTGGTCGATCCTGTGACCAAATCCTTCTTAACTTAAGAAAACAGATCCTATTTTGACTAAACAAACTTCCACCACTATGAATCTTACTGAACTGAAGAACAGACCTGTGTCTGAGCTTGTTAAACTTAGCGAAAGCTTAGGTCTTGAAAATCAAGCTCGCCTAAGAAAACAAGACATTATCTTCTCCATCCTTAAAGCGCATGCAAAAAGTGGTGAGGACATCTTTGGTGATGGTGTTCTAGAAATTCTTCAAGACGGCTTTGGTTTCCTACGTAGTGCAGACAGCTCATACCTAGCTGGCCCTGACGACATTTACGTATCGCCAAGCCAAATTCGTCGTTTTAACCTTCGCACTGGTGACTCTATTGGCGGTAAAATCCGTCCACCTAAAGATGGTGAGCGTTACTTTGCACTGCTTAAAGTGAACACGGTTAACTACGACAAGCCAGACAACGCTCGTAACAAGATTCTTTTCGAAAACCTTACTCCTCTTCACGCTAACGAACGTATGGTGATGGAAGCGGGTAATGGTGCGACTGAAGATATTACGGCTCGTATTCTTGATCTTGCATCTCCAATTGGTAAAGGTCAGCGTGGTCTGATTGTTGCTCCGCCTAAAGCGGGTAAGACAATGCTTCTGCAAAACATTGCACAAAGTATTGCTCGTAACCATCCTGAGTGTGAACTAATGGTTCTACTTATCGATGAGCGTCCTGAAGAAGTAACAGAAATGCAGCGCCTAGTTAAAGGTGAAGTAGTTGCTTCAACATTCGATGAGCCAGCATCTCGCCACGTACAAGTAGCAGAAATGGTTATCGAGAAAGCAAAACGCCTTGTTGAACACAAAAAAGACGTAGTTATCCTTCTGGATTCTATTACTCGTCTAGCTCGTGCTTACAACACCGTGATTCCGTCATCAGGTAAAGTTCTTACCGGTGGTGTTGACGCAAATGCACTTCACCGTCCTAAGCGTTTCTTCGGTGCGGCACGTAACGTAGAAGAAGGCGGTAGCTTAACTATCATCGCTACAGCACTGGTTGATACTGGTTCTAAGATGGATGAAGTTATCTACGAAGAATTCAAAGGCACAGGTAACATGGAACTGCACCTTAACCGTAAGATTGCGGAAAAGCGCGTATTCCCAGCGATTGATTTCAACCGCTCTGGTACTCGTCGTGAAGAGCTTCTTACGAAGAACGATGAACTACAGAAGATGTGGATTCTGCGTAAGATTGTTCACCCAATGGGCGAAATCGACGCAATGGAATTCCTTATCGATAAGCTAGCAATGACCAAAACGAACGATGAGTTCTTTGACGCAATGCGTCGTCAGTAATATTGATTAGCTGATCGTTATTTAATAAGCGCTGCCTTCGGGTGGCGCTTTTTATTTGCATTTTGTAGCGACAGCTTGCAGAATGATCAAAAGTGTTACAAGGAAGTTAAAATGCAACATGGACTGTTGTCATCATTACTCCTGTCTACTTCACTGTTATTTTCACCGGTTGGTATGAGCTATGCCACCGAGATGTCTCCATTTACAGTAGAGTCTTGGCTTGAGAATGATCAAGTAAAACTGAAAACTGCTGAACTACTCGAGCTTGTCGTACGTGACGAAGTCAATTCGCTACGTTTTGCACTTGAGCGCCTGACATTTCCCCAACAAGAGGTGGCTCGTTACCAACTCTTGAAGAAGCTCGAACAGCAAAAAACCGTACTCACACCTAAGATGTCCATCTTCGTCGAGCAGCAACTCGCTATCACGCCCACTTATCAAGTATTAGAGCGTGGAGATGGCTACGAGTTTACGGTACCTGCCTTTAATTATCCTTCAATAGCTAATCGTCTCATCAAACAGTGGCGTCAAGATCAGAAGACACTGGTGTTTGTACTAGATGCAGAGAAGCAGGAACTCGACCTAAAAGAGTGGTTATCTGGATCTGAACATCAAGTTCAAACGCGAGAAGCGCTGCTCATCAGAGAGTTAGACAGTTTGTCTCCTGAAGCGGTTGATTACCTAACTAAGCAGCTCACTGCATCTTCTATTGTTAGTTGGTTACCTTCTACTGAGGTGGTGGTTCGATTAGCGCAAGTGAGCGAAGACCCAGAGGTCTACAAAATTCTATGGAGAATGAAGGCCGATTATCATAGCCAAGCTGAGCTAGTGCGCCTTGCTGGAACCAAACAAACGTTTGCACTTGAACAGGTGATGGCGGCGACCAAAAACCCGCGTTTGAAAGATGAAGCGATTACTTTGCTTACCAAGGTTAACCCGTTATCAGAAGAGGTGAAGCAGTTTCTTGTCTCTAGGATGGCGATTGCCGATGAAGCGCCTTTAGTCGCGCGTGAACTTGCCAAACAAGGTCATACGCGATGGTTGCAAGATCTCGTCAATGATAACCCTCAGGTGAAGAGCTCTTTGATCGAGCAAGCATTACCGTAAAGTGGATTTTGCCTTTCAATAACCACACTAAAAAGGGGGATCTCAGCGTCACCCTTTTTGATATACTGAGCGCAGAATAATCAGCATGTAGAAGCCCTATGAGTTTTAAAGATTTACGTGATTTTATCGACCATCTTGAAAGTATTGGTCAGTTGAAACGCATTTCTCACCCAGTCGATCCAGACTACGAAATGACCGAGATTAGCGACCGTACTCTACGTGCTGGTGGCCCGGCTCTATTGTTTGAAAACCCAGTAGGCTATGACATGCCTGTTTTGACCAACCTATTTGGTACACCTAACCGGGTTGCTATTGGTATGGGGCGTCAGGAAGTCAAAGAGCTGCGTGAAGTGGGCAAGTTGCTTGCTTACCTAAAAGAACCAGAGCCACCAAAAGGCTTTAAAGACGCTCTTGATAAACTGCCCGTGTTTAAGCAAGTCTTAAACATGCCGGCTAAACGCCTTCGCAAAGCGGCTTGCCAACAAGTGGTATGGCAAGGCGATGACGTCGACCTAGATAAAATTCCGGTGATGAGCTGTTGGGCTGACGATGTCGCACCATTACTAACATGGGGTTTAACGGTTACTCGTGGTCCAAACAAGAAACGCCAAAACTTAGGCATCTATCGCCAGCAAAAAATCGGTAAGAATAAAATCATCATGCGTTGGTTAGCCCACCGTGGTGGAGCGCTGGATTTGCGCGATTGGATGGAAACCAACCCTGGTAAACCATTTCCGGTATCGGTAGCGTTTGGTGCCGACCCAGCTACCATTCTTGGTGCGGTTACGCCAGTTCCGGATACTTTATCTGAGTACGCGTTTGCAGGCTTACTACGTGGTAGTAAAACTGAGGTCGTTAAATCAATCAGCAACGACTTAGAGGTTCCTGCAAGTGCGGAAATCGTGATGGAAGGTTACATCGACCCGAATGAATTTGCGGATGAAGGGCCTTACGGAGACCATACTGGTTACTACAACGAGAAAGAAAAGCACCATGTGTTTACTATTACTCATGTAACCATGCGCGAGAACCCGATCTATCACAGCACCTATACTGGCCGTCCACCGGATGAGCCTGCGGTATTGGGGGTTGCGCTAAATGAAGTGTTTGTTCCTATTCTTCAAAAGCAGTTCCCAGAGATTGAAGATTTCTATCTACCGCCTGAAGGTTGTTCGTACCGAATGGCAGTAGTGACCATGAAGAAGCAATACCCAGGTCACGCTAAGCGAGTGATGATGGGTGTATGGTCTTTCTTACGCCAATTCATGTACACCAAATTTGTATTGGTGTGCGATGAAGATGTGAATGCACGCGATTGGTCTCAAGTAACCGCAGCGATGTGCGAACATATGGATCCGTCACGCGATAGCCTGATGATAGAGAACACGCCGATCGATTCATTGGATTTTGCCTCACCCGTGGTTGGGTTAGGTTCTAAGATGGGCCTAGATATCACTAAGAAGTGGGACGCAGAGTTAGCGCTATCGCCAGATGTCCAAGCAGCACCTGTAAATAGTGAATATATAGAGGGTAGCTTGGCTGAGCTAACCAAGGCTCACCCTGAAATTATTGATATTCACCTGCAAAACGACAATGCCAGCATGATTGTGGTGTGTATTGATAAGCAAGCAGCCGGTAATGGCAAGAAAATCATGGAAGCGGTTTGGTCTCAATTTGATGAGAACAAGTTTGTTATCGTGTGTGACGGCGATGTCAATGTGAGTGATTGGAATGACATCATTTGGGCGGTAACGACAAGAATGGATCCGGCCAGAGATACGTTATTCCTACAGAATGAAACTGGACACTCAAAAATGGGCCTCGATGCGACCAATAAGTGGGAAGGTGAATGCTTGCGTGAGTGGGGTGTACCAATCACAAAAGATCCTGATGTTGTGAAAAAGATTGATAGCATCTGGGAACAGCTAGGAATTTCATGAGCTACCAAGTAGTCTTATACCCAGAAAACATCAGTTTCACAGTAGAAAAAGGGCAAACGGTCTTGGATGCTGCGCTCAACAGCGATATCTATTTCCCAAACCGTTGCCAAGTTGGCGCATGCGCAATGTGTATGTGCAAAAAATTAGAAGGGCAAGTGAGTTACCACCTTGAACCCATGCTCACAGAGAAAGAGCAGCAACAAGGCTGGATTTTTGCTTGCCAAGCATTTGCAGAAAGTAATTTAGTTCTAACCTTTGCCGATTAAGGGTTAGTAAGAGGAAGAACATGACTATTAAATGTAAAGTGAAGTCTATCGAGCCTTTGGCTTGTAATACTTACCAAATCCTACTTCACCCAGAAACACCGGTCGCTTTTAAAGCGGGCCAGTACCTGATGGTTGAAATGGGCGAGAAAGATAAGCGCCCATTCTCTATCGCAAGTAGCCCTTGCCGCCACGAAGGTGAGCTTGAGCTACATATTGGTGCTGCCGAGCATAATGCTTACGCACTAGAAGTGGTTGAAGCGATGAAGAAGGCACAAGCTGAAGATGGCGATATTGCTATTGATGCTCCACACGGAGATGCTTGGATCAAAGAAGAAAGCGATCGCCCTTTATTACTTATTGCTGGTGGCACGGGTTTCAGCTACGTGCGCTCTATTCTTGATCACTGCATCGCGCAAAATAGCTCGAAAGAGATCTACCTATACTGGGGCGCAAAAGATGAGTGCCAGTTATATGCGAAAGAAGAGCTGGTTGGCATTGCAGAAAAGCATAGCAATGTGCACTTTGTACCGGTAGTAGAAGAAGCACCGGAAGTTTGGCACGGTCAAACTGGTAATGTGCTTGAGGCTATTACGGAAAGTTTCGAATCATTAGCTGATTTCGATATCTATATTGCAGGTCGTTTTGAAATGGCGGGCGCTGCAAGAGACCTATTTACTCAGAATAAAGAAGCAAAGCGTGACCATATGTACGCAGATGCTTACGCATTTATCTAACAATACCCTTAGGTTTTGAGCAAAAAGAGAGCAGAAATGCTCTCTTTTTTACGTTTAGGTGAACTATTAGGCAGTTAACCCCTATTTATTCATTTTTTATGAAAAAGTAGTTGCTAAGCTGAGAGGGTTCCCTATAATGCGACACCACTGAGACGGCAGACGCCACAAGGCTTCAGCAAGAATCAGTAAGACGGAAAGCGACAAAAAATTAATTTTCAAAAAGTGTTTGACACTGAATGTTAATTCGCTAGAATGACCGTCCACTTCGAGAGGTCCCTTATTTAAAAGGAACGCTCAAGAAGTTAAGCTCTTTAACAATTTAAAC
>NZ_VFEB01000155.1:0-26967 GCF_007858795.1 Vibrio sp. T20 | reverse complement strand
AAAACACCATCTTAATGTCGACATGAATCAACATTACAAAATTCTTTATCTCTAGAACTGTGTTGTCCTGAGAACGAGGCGTACTTTAACTGATTAAGATAATGAGTCAATAAAAAAATTTATTTATTGGATTCAATTGGTTAAAAACCGTTCCAACGTTTGTTTTTCGACCTAAAATCGAGAGAGAATTATACACAACAATTAAGCACAGGATAAACTGGCAATGAGCAGCGCACAAAGAATGCAGCACAGGATGTTTATTCGATTAACATGAAAATGAAGCGGACAGAATATTCTATCCAATGTCCGCTTCGAAACTTTGTACATAAATTAAGACACAGGCCACTCTTCTGGAATTAACTTTTCTGTCCCAACCTTATGCCATCGATATTTAACCGCATTTTTATATCTTTTATCATCAGAAAAATACGCATGCTCCAAGACTAGAACTTGTAGTCCACTACGACGTTCAACTTCATCAAATAGAAAGTCAAAATATTGTTTTAGGGCTAAGGTATCTTCATCCATTTGTGTATTACTCACGCCTACTTTTAACTCAACTTCAGACTCATTACCTTCTTTCATTGAGAAGTATGGGCGACTAACTTGGTCAATTACAACAAAATTAGGAACTGGTCTCTTAGCTTCTTTAAGATATCTTTGCATTCCAAATATTAACGATAAATGTATAGTGAGATAGTTTTCATCAGATCCTACATCATCAAACTGATACTCTCTCCCAGCTTCATTATCGTAAAGAACCACGCTAGGCTTCTTTGAGAAAAACTGTATTTTGCTTGTATCACAAGGAATTCCTCTCGGTAAATCTTTCATAACCTCCGATGCATAATTAGATATTGTATTTTCAATTATACTTAATCTTTGCATCTTCCTCTCAATATTAAACCTTTCCTCTAGCTCTTCTTTTTCTTCTATATACGCATTGAGCCTTGTTGAATCAAATGAAGAGTTGAAATCATGCGAATCCAAAAAATATGAAATCCTACCCGAAATCCTTGCTGCTCTCTGTGAAAGGTTATTAAATCTTTTCGCTTCCTCTGACTCAGCAATTAATGATTTTATATTGTTATCTAAATTCACTATTTCTCGCGTATTTAATTCAATTTCTTCGTCGATACTACGAATTAGGTTATCGACATTAGGTTTATGTTTTGATACAACTTTTCTTTCAAACTCTAACGACTTAAATGAACCATTAATTTTTTCAACAACTTCGTTAACTTCTGCAATATTAGAGTCACAGATAGGACATACATGAACATCATAACAGTTATAAAGGTCTAAGGATTTTAATTTTTTAGTTTGACTTTCTACTGTTGACTTAAATGATGACGATTCACTTCCAATATTTAACGCCGACTTCCTTTTTCTCTTCAATCGACTGATCTCAGAATGAATACAAGACTTATCTTTAATTAAACTATTGATTTCATCTTCATTTGGTATATTAACTTTTTTGAAATCCCATTTGGAAACATTTAGTAACCTTTCAATCAAAGCGTCTGCCTCTACAGGAAGCTCTTGATTCTCGTATATACCAACTTGACGTGACTCCCTAAGTAAGGAATGGCATTTATTAATAAAATCCAAGTTCGACTTATTTAAGTTTTCTTTTCGCTTCACCTCAGCTTCAATCATTTTTTCCAGTTGCTTTAGCCTGCGCTCCGCCGCTATTTCATCTTCCTTTTGAGCCCCAAGGAAGAACGGCATTGCACCTACAATCATTGGTGCAGCTCGAGAATCATCCAGTCCATGCATTAGAATCGTATCACTATCCACTACGTTTTTAGTGAGATACATGTACGGAGTCGCTTGACGTATAGATATTCTATTTCTGTCTGCTATCGAACTATCGCCACCTTGGTAAGCATTGCCGATTCCAAATAGCTTCTCAATAGCTAAGCGTGCCTGCTCTAAACTGGCCCTTCCTTTTAAGTCTTCGATTTTTCCCGGTACGTTAACACAAGCACCATATTCAACGAACATTTTAGTGGACGTCTTTGCACTTTTCTTAGGAATAGCCCTAGAAACAATCAGATCTACGTCTCCATTTGTCCATTTCGTAAGTACAAATGAAGTTCTATCTTTAATAAATGAAGGAATTCTACAAGATGAGGAACCCAAACAATAATCAATTACTCTAATTATTGCTGTTTTACCAGTATTAGAGTCGCCAGTTATTATATTTACTTCTCCTAATGAGAAGTTTAAGTCACGCGTTTTACCATCAAGGCTATAAAATCTAATACTTTCTAAATTCCAACTTTTCATATTTCCAGCCCTAGATGATTATATATTGTACTTGTAGAATCAACTTGACCTAGCCATTGGCCAAATCTATATGATTTAGTTATTATTCTGCCCAACTCGCTACTCGTCGACACCTTTTTTGGAGGTATAATATTTTCACCATCAGAGATCAATCTTCCAAAAGAATTTATTCCTATAATCTTTTTTGCAGCTCCGAATTTAATTGCACTCTTAGTAATTATTTTTGTATTTGATATTAAGTCAGCCAACTCAATAATAATATTAGGATTTCTATCAACCCAAGTAAAAAAACCAGTATCTACACGCGTATTCTTGAAAGATGTATCGTAATTACTTGACATCGAAATAGGTAGTGCTAGAAACGCTAATGGAAATTCGACACCTTGCGAAGACTCACTTTGAAAACCTTGAATATAGCCATGTAATATTAACGCACAATATGCAGGATTGGTTTCCACAAAAACATCATCATAGATCAAAATTTAGTCCTCATCAGTAATACGTTCCATATAGTCAGGATGCCATCCTACTGATTTCTTCGCAGATAATATTTGGTAACTGCCTCGCACCAAATCAGGGTTTGTCCAACCATACCGGATAGGTGGAACTTCATTATGAGCTTCAAAGTGAGACCACTTTAGCAGCTTTTTACCAACTTCAACCTTCTGAGCTTCTTGTTCTATATCTTCTGTCACTTCTTCGAAAAGATCTTTCCATTCGCTTACCAATCTCGAATCATATTGCGTTATCTTGGTTGCCAACGATAACCTTCGTTCAATCCATTGTCTTCTTTGGTTTCTAGCCTTCATTTCAGTTACTGCTGATCTTCTTTTCTGGCTATCAGTCGCGTTAATCAAGTCAAGTTGCTTTTCGAGCATCGGCGTCAAATTAGGCTCAGGAAAGATATCATTAAGAATATCAGAGTCATCTGTAAGCCCATCATCAATTAAAATAGCAGCCTTTTCTGCGATAAACTGTTTTAGTTCTTCCGCATATATAGCTCTAGCTCTTTCCCCAGTGAGACTTTCAATTACTTCTCTATCCCACCAAGACAATATTAATTTTGCTAGTTCCATTCTAATATATTCCGGATATAATTTACTTATAACCTTTTCAACTTCTTTTCTACCTTCATGTATCTGAAAAGCGCCTTTTTTATGAGTTATATTATTAACAAGTTTAACTTGATCAGGATTTGACATATCTAAAAAAGACTTACAGCCTTTGTATTTATTTTCATAGGGTAACGAATTTGGTTTTTGACTATTTTTTATTCGTTGTTTGTTATCTAGCTCCACTTCCTTCCTGGCATCTATAACTTTTTTGGCCTCTTTCCGCATCTCTTCAACTAAAATACTTCTATCACTTGACGTATCAGAAAGAACCTTAAGTGGCGAGTCCTCTTTAATATCAGCAACCGTCACTAACACAAACAAACCTTGGGATAAGGAATGTTTACTAATGAAATCAACCCAAACATTAATTGTTGACCAAAATTCTCGACTGGCTACACTTATTTTCTTTTCAGCATCAATAGAATGTTTAAGCTGATGGAGCTCTTTACTAGCACCATCACACAATTCAACATCATCCCATGTCTCCACTGAGACAAAAGCTTTGTCATTTGTTGAATCAAATAAGAGAGTAAGGGCATAAACACTCTGGTAGTAATAACCTAAAGCGGGGCCAGTTGCAGAATGCACATTACTGCCGGAGGAACTCTCCCCGTGTAAGTCTTCTTCCATACCTATTTCCTAAGCATAATAAAACGTCCGTCGACAACTTAGCCTCGAACGGGTTCAAAGTAGAAGTACGTGCAATGATCCAGCAACGTGCTCTCACCGAAACTATGAACAACAGGGTATTATGAAGATGTACGAACATCAACAACACTCATCTTAATATATCAGAATATGTTGTCATGGACCCGCGCACCAAAGCTCAAAACTCTGTTTTTAGTCTTATTTTTGAGCTATGGACGAAGTGAACGATATTTCTGGCCATTAGACCTTATCTATCCTTAGTAGAGGCTCGGCAACCTTAAATGCCCCAAAGATCAATAGCATTTTCCGCGCATTCTCCATGCTCTAGTTATAGCTTGCGGGTCGTTTACACCGAATTAGCTATGGAATGGCTCTTGACCTTATTCTGCGAAAATTTCTATATGATTTAATCAGCAACGTTGTTTTCTGTCTGGTTTTAATCATGTTTTGTAAGTCAATTTTTTGGCCATTATTTAGGTGGACATAAATCCTTTCTATAACTTTTATTTAGGTTTTTCGTCCAGTTTACGTTGCTCGATATTTACGACACTGGTGACTGGTGTATATCCATTAGATTTTATGTTCCAATCCAAATCTAACTCCTGACTCATGCCAGATTAGCTCTGTAGTGCTATCTGCCGTTGGGGCTTTTATCGGCTTCATTATGAAACAACAATTCTAGGCCGGCTTTGTTGCTTAAGTCGATGGAACTTAATCTAGAAGCTACGATTTGTGCGGCTATCCCTATCAATCGTCGCAACCTCATGTCTAAACCTCGTTACAAAACAACCAACTGGAAGCAGTGTAATCAAGCCTTAATAAGCCGTGGTTCTCTGACCTTTTAGATTGACGCGGAAGCGATTTCCGAGTGGAAACAAGGCAAACGGGTTAGACCACGCCGATTCAGCGACATATCCTTAATTACCACACTAATGGCGAAACGAGTTTTCTCTATGCAATTGTTGCTACAGGTCTCAAGGTTTATTGCGAAGGTGAATGGAAGGTCAAAAAGCATGATACTGGGGGGAAGCGTAGAGTCTGGCGTAAACTGCATATCGCAGTAGATACAAGCACCCACGAAATAGTCGCAGCAGAGCTGAGTTTATCTAACGTAACTGATACCGAAGTGCTCCCCAACTTACTCAAACAGACACGTCGCAAAATCATTGAGATATCAGGTGATGGCGCTTATGACACAAGAAATTGCTTTGATGCCATACGGATAAAGCGAGCGGTTCCGCTTATCCCGCCACGAGAAGGAGCTGCATTCTGGGAGCTAGGGCACCCTCGCAATTTAGCAGTAGGTTGTCAGAAGCTCTACGGCTCCAACAAGAAATGGAAAAAGCGTTATGGTTATCACAAGCGTTCGCTCTCTGAAACAGCCATGTATCGCGTGAAGCAGTTGCTAGGTGGGAGGTTAAGCCTGAGAAACTTCAATGCTCAAGTTGGCGAAACCTACGCCATGATTAAAGCGCTGAACAAGCTTACAGGTCTTGGTATGCCTGAAACTCAGTGTATTGTTTAATAATCACTCAATCTCGGCTATTTGATTTTCTGTCCGAATTACGCAACAAAGCCCATAGAAACCCTACCCCGAATCACTCCGAAATTCACCAGCAAAATCACATCACCTGATTATCCGCATGAGTTTACTGACGTCGACGGCGGCGCCACTAAAACAAAAAATCCGGCATCGATGACCAAAGCCACCAATGCCGGTCGTATTGACTTGGTTAAATATTAGGCTCATATAAAACAATGAGATAAAGCTCTAAGCCGGATTTAGTAGTATCGATCGGTAACACCACAACTAAAAAACCAGACTTTCATCACAAAAGTAAAAGTTCACTCGCTCTCAGAACGTCTTTAAACAAGCGGATAAACTCAATTTTCCTTTCAAAAAGCGTCTACCCTCGCGAGAACCATTCTGAGGGGCTATCAACCATGTTTAAAAAAAATCAAGAACAAATTTCCTGCCATTTATACGCACTTTTCAAAATCAATTTTATAGGGCAAATTTATGTTCATCAGGAAAACTTAACTCCTGATTTAATTGAATAAATCATACTATCGGAATTAAAGAATGAATACTAAATTAACAACATTAACTAACTCTGTTTCACCATCTAACGTCGCTCACTACGTTAAGCTGGCGTACAACTTGGTGTTCGCTCCATCAAAATTACCTGCTGACATCGATAACATTATTGATTCAGAAGAGTGCTATAACGGCGAATGCGATTACTCAAACGGATCCACAGCAATCACCATCGCTCAAAACCATTACTTGAGCGAAATTGGTGATCCCATTGAACATATTTTTGAAATGAAAGAATGGATTGGTTCCCATGCAGAAGCCATCAACGATGCAGATATTGAAGTAACTACAAATGTTGTGTTTCCCAATCTGGAAAGAGCTTCGTTCAGTTGTATTCACAATAAAAGCAACCTAAAAGGGCTACCTCAGTCCATCTACGATGCAATGGCATATGTGATCGAGCATATTGAAATGACTAAGGTTGAAATACTCGAACTTTTTTCTGCTGCCACCCATTCACTGGCTATCGACTGCTTTTACTCAATTGATGATTTTGACTTTAATGTCAAATCCGCACTTGAGCACGACCTAAACAAATAACTGATTCAATATATCAATAAAACCCAAGGAAAAAATCTCATGCCATTTAGTACTCAAGCTCTACTCATCACTTACACAAACAAAGCCAAACGACACACCTGCAAAGGTCAGAAAGTCCGAATGGAAGAATTTGTCGAATCCGCAATCGAAGTACAGGCGCAAGTTGGCCGTATAGACAACCTAGACGCCATCACTCGTGAGTTTGAACAACGCTTAACTATTAAGTCGAATTGGGGATATAAGCTGGCTGCTGAGCAACTATCCGAAGCCATTAAAACCGTCGAAAAACACTAACCCTTTAGCAACACCACTTTTTTACTTTGATTTTTGACTAGCCGAGCCTCTCGGTGACGGCCTTCTTATACCTCAAATTCGGCAGCCAATATATTGGCTGCCGAATCAAGAATAAATTTTGGAGCACATGATGAACTACTCAAACAACACACATACTTCGGCAAACTACGAAACACATGGCCGCAACTCTATGGTGAATTTCAACGATTTTCCTAACGGCGATTCAAGTAACCAACCTAACTTTGCACCTCTGGCACTTCAGGCTGTTGATTTAAAGAATTCGTCCGCAGAGCTGACCTTCTTTACGCCTATGGCAGAGAAAGTCTACTTTCACTACATGAATGGCTTCGGGTTCCTTCAGTGCAGTGGATCCGATTGTCTGATGTGCCGCGCTCAAATTAAATTAGATAGCCGCTACCTATTTCCCGTCTACGATCACATTGAGGGAGAGGTGAAGGTGTTGGCTGTTCCACCATCCGAAAAGCCAAAATCCTTGTTTCCGCAGATCAAGCCTTACGTCACCAAGGGCGGTCAACTCGTGTCAATTGAGAAAAATGGCTTCAACTATGATGTTCATGCGACTGCCCTCCCCGAGTACGCCACTATCGATGAAGATAAAATTACCGCGTTTTCCGACTCATTCGATTCTGGCGAAATACGCTTGTCTGATATCTACCGTATTTTGACCGACGACGAACTGCGAGATATCCCAGAGATCGAGAGACGCCTACGTTTCAAAGGTGTGGCTTGATTATGGTTAATCCAGTCATCATCAGCGGGGCCGAAAGCCTCGCTGAATTTCGTTTTAATAATAGTGCTCAGGCTATGCTTGAGATGCTGACGCGACACCACTACGTGCTCAACGACTGGATGGTAGGCGTTGGTAAGTCGTACCAACTGGATAAGTTGACCACTTTGGCGTTGGAGTCGAAAACATATGATTGCGTCATTGTCTCGGCGCCGACTCGAAGAATTCTTGAAGAAAGAAAGCCCCTTCAAAGCCCTCCAGCCGATGTTAAAGTTGTCAATATACAACCCCGTCCCAGCAAGTTGTGTGGTGAAACTCGCGATCTGAGCTGGAAAGGCTACGAATGTAGAAACTTAGGTCTACTGGGCAAAAAGCACATTTGCGCCCTTTGTCCAAATAAAGATAAGTGTTTTTGGCCCGACCAATACGGCAAGAATTTGAATGGGGCGAAAATTGTATATGCAGCTCAATCCCACTTCGTGCGTAACCCCTACTTCATCCAACACATCGTAACGATGGCGAAAGCAAACAATGCTTTAGTCATTTTCGATGAAGCCAATGTGAGCATAAACCATTACAGTCGATGCATATCGCCCATATCGATTGAACAAACCCTAGAAGCCGTGCAAGAGAGTCATCTATCAGACTATGTAAAAGGCACTCTAACGCACTACCTAGAATGTTTACGACAGGCCTCGACGGAGGAACTGCGCGATATTTCTGCGTGGCGCTGCCCTGCAATTTTTCCAGATCAGATCACTCAAATCACCAGTATTGGCGATCGCATATTTGGCGATCGTTTCATCAATATTCTGTATGACATTCAAAGCTTCGGAGTGTCTGAGGTAGAATCACGCGAAAAATTAGCGGATGGTTCAATTCACTTTCCTGCGCCGCCAGTCAATGCGGGATACGACACAGTGCTATACAGCGGCACCACCTACCCGGACATACTCAAACTTAAGCTCGGGATGGATTTTTATAGCCCTTACTCTCACATTGAGTTCCGAGGGGAATCGACGATTTGGCACAATATCGCGTCCTCAATTGGGACTGCGACAAACTTTAAGAAAAACTCACCACAAATCCTAGATACCTTCGCCCAATTGACGCTCCAACGAGTGAGAGAAGGAAAACGCGTATTGTTGGTCTCTAAACAGAAACACGTCGACCACTGCGTTTCCTTGTTCAATCAATTTCTGGCAGAGGAAGGGGTTCAGGATATTCGTGTGGTTCCCGCAAGCGCTTACGCAGAGTGTGACGATATGACCTTAGTCCCCATGATCCATTACGGGGTCATCGGTATTAATCAATTCGAGGAGTTCGATTGCTGCTACTGCCTAAACAGCTATTACGTAACCCAAGACATACTTAACAACGCGATTCAGGATCTACGAGCCGAGGATGAGCGAATAGACGTGGCGATTGCAACCACTGACAACCCTCGACGGCGTTATGGCGTCATCACAGATCAAAAGTATCGGTACTCTGATGTCGCTAAAGTCGTAAACCCAATGCTGCAAACATTAGAAATGGGTGTCGTCATCCAAGCCATTGGACGTGTTCGCCCATTTACAAAATCGCGTGAAATCATCACGTTTCAAAATAACGATGCACCAAAGTCGGGTTACGACCATGAGTACACCAATCTAGATCAACTGCGAAAACACTTCTGTTTAAAAAGCAAGCAAGCCCGAACGTCGGCAAGCCTGTCAGAGCAGATCAATCAGATGATAGCCGACGGGATTAAGCAGCAAGAGATTGCTTCAACTCTTGGGATCAGCACTCGAACCGTTCGACGCCATAAGACCGGATAACCAACACTAACTCAGCAAGGAAGGCATTGTCAGAAATGCTTTCCTTACAACTTAAAGGTCATGCAATGGAATTATTACCTGGAACCCAAGCGCATCTAAAAAAGAGAACAAACCCACCATCGAGTGCCTTGATTCTGCCTCAAGATACGTCACATACCATCGGGAAAACTCAGTTCATTCAGCATGAAGCCGAGCTCGAACAATTGATTGATCTGGCATACCAATTAACTCTATCCGCTGTCAGTCTCAGCTTTCAATTCACTTACTCGACTCCGGTAGTCACGCTACCGAACGGCAATGACAGATATGATATTTCGTCCATGACTCCACGCTTACTCAGCATGACGCTGATGGAGAACACAAGTAACTCACTAGCGCTGCACTCGTTCGTCATTGACGTTGCGACTCCCTCGATTAGTCCAAAACTACAAAGCCTTTTCGATCTGCCTGTGACCTACGTAACCCACGACGCCAAATCTGACCTGCACTGTATTTGGTCATTGGGCCTACACGAGCCCAGATATTGGTGGGATACCTGCATTGCAGAAAAAGCCAGATATCTTGGTCAACACAATAACGCTAAGCCCGCACAAGGTATTTCAACGGTCGAAAAGATACAAGCCCAAAAAACATTGGCTGAACAGAACATGGTGTTTTATGGCTTAGCGGAGACAGCTCAACGTTACAATGTACAAAACGGCCTCGCTTCCAGCGTGAAGTTACAGATGGGCTCTGAGCAAGACCACCAGTCTTTTTCTGCCTTCCAGATTGAACGGACGTCGCAGCTCAGCATCACGGTGGCAAAACTGTATCTACCACAAAGCCAATCCTGCCTCATCTTTGGTATCCACCAACACCTTATCAGTATTGAGATGCCTTGGATCGTGACTAACGCCGCTATCGAGTGGAACGGCTTTAAAGTATGCAGAGATAAGTGCAGTCAAATTCTCGAAGCGTGCGAGCGTAAATTTAATCTATACAGTCAAGAGCTCGCACAACTAGGGATGACAAACCCCAATAGCCAGCATCAAAAACAAGCGCTTTTTGCTTCACTCGGATTACTACATCACTTCAAAGATGGTGACGACTATAATTTTAAACGTGAAATGCTAAGCAAAAACTATGCTTTGCACCCTGCTGTGGCATTCTTGGCCAAATATACGCATATCGATTCTGTCTACAAAGACGTCATTTTACAGCCCGGTATTGTCGGTAGTGACGGACGCGTTCACCCAGAACAAAAACAGCTTACGGCTGCGACAGGCCGACAGGCTACCGTTGCGCCGAATATCTTAGGTCTTCCTGCTGTCCTTCGTCCGTTAGTGGTTGCACAAGACGGTTACGCGATTGGAGAAGTCGATCTGGCACAGATTGAGGTGGCGATTGCTGCTGGCGTGTATGGCGACTCAAACTTAGTCAAGATGTACAACCAAGGCGACCTATACACAGCCATGGCACAAGAGTTCTTCAGCGAAGAGTTAGAATCAGAATACCGCAGCTGCGATTCGTCGGCCTTCAAAGAGAAACATCCAGAGAAACGAGCCATCATGAAGCAATGTACACTTGGCCTAATTTACGGTATCACCAGCTTCGGAATAGCGAAAAAACTCAATATCAGTGTCAACAAGGCCACGGAGCTGATGGATAAGTTTCTATCGATGTTTCCCGAACTGCAAAAAGCCATTAAGAGAATGCCCCGGTATGGCACTCTGCGAGGGCATGTCAGCACTGCAACGGGATTGCACCGATACCGCCAATTGGATGCTAAGCGCGGCCACACTGAGAAAAATTGGATGGTAAACATGCCAGTACAAGGTACAGCAGCAGCCTTGTTCAAAGCAGCCGGAAATCGACTTCATCAGTTATATAAAGGTTACAACGCCAAATTGATCGTTGCGATGCACGATGCCTTTGTTTTCGAAGTACCTAAAGAACACTTAAATGTAGTCAGTGAGTTAACAGCGCAGATCATGACCCAAGTGGTTCAGGAAATGTACCCACAGTTGAAGATAAGGTCTGATATCAACATAAGCCAACCAGACTGTTGGACCAAAGATGGTGATCCGAACACACTTGATGTGTGGCTAGCCAAATGACCAGAACTGGACGCAAAGCCTAATAAGTTTGAATTTAGGTTTTGTGGCCGACTCTTTTGGTTCTCAATCGTGACTGGTAGGTAAATCGATACTTAGTTGATTGGATAGTCAACTTTACTAGTGATCACATTTAGTGGTATCAAAGCTCTAGCTCACTTATACCCCAATATCGTTTAGTGCAAAAAAAATTAGTCCATCATATCAACTCGAGTGAGACTTACTTCAACTAACCCAAAGATCTTAAAACTATTGTCTGCTGAATATAAACCGTGAGCTTACGACTTATTAATGCATAGATTTTTTAAGTAAAATCTCCTTACTTGGTATTGCGACCTGATAATACGCATCAGAACACACAATTATCGTTCTTGCTATTTACGCTTAGGAGTGGTTTTTGTTATTTTAGTCAGTGACTTAAAGTGGTCAATAGTGCGGAGGCTGAAGTGGTTTTCGCTAAATTACTCCCGTATTTGTAATGATCAGACATGACTACCCAATACTAATCGTGACCTTATAAGAATGGTTGCCCTTGGAAGAGGTAATCCTTGTCATTTTTTAGAAAGTATATACATAAAGGATCTCTCTCTTGACAAGACTTTCAGGAATAAAGCCATCTCAGTTGACACGAGTTGGATATACGTATCAAGATCTTATGTGTATTCGTATGCTGATAAATTGGTATCACGAGCCAGAAAAATACCAATGGATGAGTATTGAGGATAACCAAGGGCTAGGTGGTGTAAAAAGCCTAGATGATGTTATTTGTTTTACAGCTAGTGGTGAGTATGAGCTTTATCAAGTCAAATTCACAATCGATTCAACTCGTGAAGACCTAAGGCTTGATTTTGATTGGCTATTAAAGAAAAAGCCGAAGGGTACTTCTTTAATAGAGAAATGGTCTGCTGATCTTGAAAGGTTCGGCGATTCAAATGTGATATCGATAGCCAAGCTCATTACGAATAGGAAGCCCGACACTGTTCTATCCAATTGTCTTCATGAAAACAAGATCGATTACAACTTAGTTCCAGACGAAGTAAAGTCTAGAGTATCTACCCAGCTTGGCGACGAACGAAAAGCCATAACATTCTTCGAAAACCTAATTTTTGAGCACAGCCAACACGAAATCGAAGATTTAGAATTCAAGCTTCAGGACTCACTAGTTCCCGATCATGCAAATAATGAAAGTTGGCTTCAGCTATTAAAAACGGTTGAGCGTTGGGCAACTCGAAAAAACGAGCCATCCCCAGACGGGAGAATTTGCCTCGAGCATATTCACGAGATCTTATCCCTTGGTTCAAAAAGGACTATATCTCAGTTTTTTGAGGTACCGGGAGGCTACATACCACCTTTAGAAGAATTCCATAGCGAAATACTAGAAAGAACCACCAAGCCTGGCTGCTCGGTTATCTCAGGTCTTCCAGGCATGGGGAAGAGTACATATCTTTCTTTCTTGACCGACCAACTTATAGAGAAGAAGACACCAGTTATAAGGCATCATTATTATTTGTCTCCACATTTTATAGGAGACAGGATTGCCTTCAATAACGCAGCACAATCCCTACAAAGCCAGATAAAGAGCCTATACCCATCTGATTTTTCTCAGGATGAACTCGATCCAGAGAAATTAGACATGTGGATTCGCAAGGCTGCTGACATGGCGACTGAAAGTAATGAAATACTTGTCGTCATCATTGATGGGCTAGACCATGTTTATCGTGAAAGATCAGATATCAGTCAACTTGAACATCTAGTTAATCGAATTGATCCACTCAAAGAAAAAATTTGCTTACTCTATGGTACACAACCAATAAGTGACGAATATTTACCTAATTCGTTATTACGATCAGCGCCAAGAGATAAGTCATGGCTCGATATTCCAGCTATGGGACTAGCTGCTATTAAGGATAGAGTAGACTTCTTGGTCTCAATTGAAGAAATAAATGTTGTTGGTGTGGATGAGCACAGAAGGCAAGAAGTCGTAGAAATATCACAGGCATTGCTAGACATTTCAAAAGGATATCCCCTCCATATTATTTATTCTCTGAACAGCATGAAGTTGGCTAGAAATAAAATCAATAAATATGACGTGGAAAGGCTTCCAACCTGCCCTGATGGGGATATACACGCATACTATGAGAATTTGTGGGTTTCACTATCTGAAAGTGCGAAAGAAATTCTCCTTCTTATTGTGAATGCTGACTTTTCATGGCCGGATAAAACGCATTTGGAATTTTGTTTTGATGACAGTCTTATTTTTAGGAATAGCTTTTCTGAAATTCAACACCTCATTGAAAATAGACTTAGCGGAATAACGCCATTTCATAACAGCTTGTTTGTTTATCTAAAGCGAAAAGATGCTTTTTCCAAATCAAAAGAAAGGCTAAATAAGAAATCAAAAACCTGGATCGACCGACATGCCCCCGAATACTGGAAATGGGGTTGGGATTGGATAATTCAAGCAAATTTAGGGAATGCTACTCCTCTACTACAAGGGATCACCAAAGAATGGCTCGTCCGGTCACTCTGCAAAGCATATCCATTAGAGCATATAGAACACATAGTCGGTGTTGCTGAAAGTATAGCCTTCGAACAATCACTATATTCTGAGCTATTAAGACTTCGGACTTTGAAAATGAGATTGCTTAATGGTCCTGAATTTCAGATACAGGACTTTAGTCAATTTTTGGACTGTTCACTTAACTGTTCATCAGATACTTTCGGGCTTCTTTGGAGAGCCGATAATCTGAGGATTATTCCTGATAATGAAATAGTAATCGTTGCTAAGCATTTACAAGGAAAAAATGAAAGAATCGTCAAAGATTGTGAAAGAGAAATTTATCGCAGGATACAATTTTATGCTCGACTGGAGGACTCTAATCACTATCAGACATTAAACAGTCTTGTTGATGACTATTTACAAGTCTTGATGAGTTATGAGAATCCTGATTTAGAGGTCATCAATGAATTTTATGAAAGACTTACTGATAAGTCATCGTCCTTCACTAGGATCGTAGAACTTCTTATCCAATATGGGCATAGACATTTACTACTAGATTTATCTGTCTTTGATATACCAAAGAGTATTTCCTCAAAAATAATTGATGAAATTGTTTTAGCAGCTTGCATTGAAGGTGTATCGTTAACAGAAGCATTCCCAAACCTTCGTATTTCCAATTCCAGCCTAGGACTACTCCATTTATTACTAAATGGGAAAGATGTTGAATCTGATGAACTCCCGCAATTAGAGTGTCCAGAGGAATATGAAGGTGCTACTTATAATCTTTTCTATCAGTACTTCTTCAATACTCTTGCTCACAGGTTTAGTAACTCGGTCGTGATTGAGGAACCGCATTTGGTCGAACCGAACAGTATCGAAGAGTTTATTAAAAATGCGTGGGTCACTTTTCAATATGCATCGACCACTATCGCTGAAAAACTTAAGGCAGGGGATAAATTCGAAGTATCGGATCTATACAATTGTTTCGTCATTCTTGCACTACCAGATCAATACCGGATGGGTTATAAGTTAACGTCCATATTATTCAATATAAGGAAATCTCTAGCTAAGATATCCTTACATCTAAGCATTATCTGTGACTCGGTTGACGAGCTTACTATGTTCAATGAAAGCGACTTTTCAATGATTACAGAAAGCCTCTGGTGGAGTTCGCATGTATTTTTCGATGTTTCAGCTCAAAATTCTATTATTAGCTTTCCTAAAGGTATTACATCTCAAGCATTTCACAAGCTCTTTGATGCCGAGATTCTCCGCAGAGAGGACACTGCCACACTAGCAAATGACAGCCTTGCAATAGGAATTTTGGCAAGCAAGTACGGACTTCACGATGAAGCTAGCCTATTTCTCAAACGTGCCGCTTTGAATATGGTCGGGTATGGCCATAGAAAAGACATTACCCTACATGAAGTTTTTGAAGCCATTGACGAGTGCTCGAACTCGAACTGTCCTCAAGTACCAGGTTGGTTGAGGCGCGTAGCAACATTTACAACAGATGTTTTTGATTTTTCAGAACGAGAAATAGGGCATATTCCAAATTGGTTCACAAAATTATTAGCAAAACACAACCCAGAACGTCTGGTTGATGAATTTGACTATCATTTGTCAGAAGAAAATTGGCATCGAACAGATGTTATTCTTGAGAACATAATCAAGACATTTCCACTGTCTACACAATCAGAGCATTCATTTCTACGTTGTATGACCACAGTTGATTCACTCAGAGCATTAAAAGAAAGGGCTGAGGGAAACGCAACACTAGACACAATTTATCAAGAGCAATACAAAATTCTTGGTGGTATTCCCCCACTTCTTAGAGAACTAAATTCGACAGAACATGAAGAAACATCTGAATTCTCTGACGTTAAGACTATCCAGCCGAACAACCTGGATGAATTTAGGTCTACTTTACACTCCATATCATACAAGGTTCGCAAGAAATTTGTCATAGATTGGATAACGTACTGGAAAGAGCAAGGTCAGGGGGCCATTATTCTCAATTCGTTTAACGAATATTATGAACAAGAAAAATCAGACTATGAGCTTGATAGGTGTCTACATGAAATATTTCTATTGAGTAAAGATATTAATGGCAAGACAAAAGCATATACATGGGCCGTTAGGGATATAAAACTAAACAATAGCTGGAATCGGTATTCTCACTCCCAATCAGAAGAATCATTAAGAGAATATGGCTCAACATATAAGAACAAATGGGAAAATATTTTACGAGATACAATGCCGGCAGGCTCATCGAAGGTACAAAGAGACGAGGCAATAATTGTTCCCTCTACTCAACTTGTGACTTATTTAGTTGCCGCAGGCCAATTGGATCTTGCTGCTGAAATTACAGAAGCCATGGTTAGTGGTCTTGAGGGAGATATTGCACATCTTCCACTAAATGAACTGTATTGGTATAAGCAACCTATTGAAAAAAGACTTGCACCCTTACATCTAATATATCTTCATTATAAATGGCCTGACCGCTATGCTAGACTCCAAACTGCAAAGCAAATCTCAATGCTCTTGCAAGACGATGCTAATACTGAGTTTCGTTCGCTATATATCCAATACCTATCAAAACAGCAGTACGAAGTTGATATCGTAGATTACTTGTCAATTCTCTTACTTATTGAAAAATCTCCCTTTCACAAAGAAGAGATAGTTCAAAACATACGTTTCCCTTCTATTATATCGGATGAACTGATATCAAAGCTGGGCTATATGGATGCAGGAAGAGATGATTTAACACCTTTATATTCTGAGTTTTTGGAAGGTCTAATTCCAAATAGAGCAAAGTATGAAAGATATGCCAATGGCCTTGCATTGAGGTACATAATGACTATCGAAGAGTTGGAAAAAGAACATAAAGCACCGCTAGTTAAGCATTTCCTTCTTGAATGGGAACAAATTCAGGAAAGGCACTTTTGTCCTGTTTTCAACCCCCATAATTTCTGTGGTGATCAGTTTTCCTCTCGAGATAAAATTAGCTGTAGTTTTTCATGGACTGCAGAGTCATCAATATTATCTGCGTATACTAGGACGTTGGCTTACGCTATCGATCAATACTCTATTCCAGTAGATATGGCTTTGATGCATGCTGAAGAAGTATTACCCTTTGGTTCCATTGCAATAAATCTCTCACCTTCAGATTCGCCTAAGCTCTGGCCTAGGTTAGATGATTTAAAGAAGGATGATCTTTTACCTGGTCAAAGTGAACTTGAGCAATACCTTTCCCAGATAGCCAACTCTGACGAAATATTATTACATGCCAATGGTCCTGTTCTCAGAAACTATACCGGTGTTTGTATTGATCTGAGGGTAATCTTAGTCTCTCTACATGAGATCGAAATGGTCGACCCTCATTACATATTCGATTCAATTAATAGTGCAAGGAATACTAAAGAAGGTATTTTTCCTTTAGCCAAGTGGACTTGGCCGTCTTCTTTTGGGCGGTGGGAAATTGATTGGCTATCTAGGGGTTATTTCCGTCCTACTTATTGTGTTGGAGATTTACCAATAAGCTCAGTAACCCAGAATGAATCCAGCGTAGAATATTTTGGCGGTACGGTAAGTAATGGTGTCTGGAGGTATTGGGTAGAACACTGGTATCCAGCGCATCGAATAGAAGTTGGTAGCTCATTGGGAACTTACATGACTGTATCTAAGGACTTTTTTTCAAAGTTCAAAGAGCACACTAACAGTAATTATTATTTAGTTGCTGAAATGACTTGTGTTGACCGTCGTGAATTCATGCGTGATGAGGACTCTATTGTAACTTTCGCCATACAGCCTATTTAGGAAATCATGTTCGTAATAGTTACATTGAACAATATGGTGAAAAAGGTAAAGTTCACTATTACCATATTAATAGCGGAAAAGTTAATGTAGAACCTACGCTTAGGAGTTCCATTACGGAAATTCAGGCTGAGCGCTAACATACGTTTAAGGTTTCAAGATACTTTTCTAATTTGAACTAAGTACTTTAGACCAAAATACCTAAAACGTTTGTGTCAAAAACAATTCAGTATCCGTAAACACAAGTAAAAAGCGGACTCGAAACCTAAAAATATATCTACTTAGGCTTTGTGTCCGCTTTTGGCGCAGATAGAGATAAGATCTCGATACGCCACATGTGGTTTTTATCTCTCGCCAACCTTGTGGAACCAACGTTTGATATAAGTCTTGAATTGCCTGCGGCCAAAGGAGTCGTAACCTCCTTTCTTGGCTAGATCATTGCGGAAGCAAGACCGAACGTAGTTACGTAGATAAGCTCTGCCTTTCATCGGAGCATACCTTTCCTCGTATTGATAAATACTGTCTTCCAGCACAGCCAAATATGCACTCATATTGCCGTTCTTAAGTTCACTTGTGTTGTGTTCGATAATATTATTGAAGTTTTCCATGACCTTATCCTTAATGATTAATTAAAAGTAATCCCTGTACAGCGAAGTGCTATCTAACAGGGTTATTACTTTGTTAAGAGTCACGGACAAAACTTGAAATACCGTAAGAGGCTTTTAGTTACCCCCGCAGTCTGCACCACTTGACCATATGGTTTGTTCTTGTCGATATAAAAAAACAGAAACATGCGTCCCTGCTTTATTGATTAACTAGTCCTCCAGTACCTCATCAATCAAAATTCCTGCTGAAAATCCGCAGATTGTCCCAATTAACATTCCATATGGCCCACCAAATCGAAGGCCTATAGCACCACCAAGCTGAGCAGCTTTAAATCCTAATTCTTTCCTACTTTTAGATAGAGTCTCTGATCCTTTTTGTGGTTCAGAATAGTTGTCTTTATCCACGTACTTACTCCTTTTCTGTAGATATGATACGAAAAGGGCCATGCTCAATGAAGAACATGACCCCTTAGATTTTTACCAATACAGCTTTAGTGAGAGTGACCGCACACCTGACAGCTACCATCATCATATGCACGCTCACCACATGCAGGACAGGTTTTAACTAGTGTTGTTATTGATTTAATCGCCATGTAAAGGTTCCTTCTTGTTGGTTTATTAGGGTGTTGCAGAGCTCATTGATACCTCAGCCTAGAGAGTTCCAATTTCGAAACTGAGATATCGTGAGCCAAGCTCCGCAACAAAACTTATTGTGCTTTACCTTTCGGGGTATCTGGGCTGCATTGAGTCACATCAGTGACATGACCATTCATTGTTCCACAGGCATCGGCATACCACTCAATACGTTGGCCAGACTGAGAGTAAACTTGTTTACCTGCTTTCCCATTCCAGGATTTTTCTATCTTCGAAATGTCAGCCGGATTACCGCCGAGCGTACCGCCAGCGAATGATGATGTGGTAACGAATAGACACGATAGACCTAGCAGGATGATTGATTTTTTCATTGTGTTGTTTCCTTGAATACGTCATGACGCCATCGGTAAAGGCACCGAAAGCGAGAATGGTTAATAGTTTAAAGAGGGTGATCGACAGGTAATGTCGAGACGAGTGAATCAATTTCACTCAAGTTACATATGCCTTGTCAGACATACGCTTTGGCGACCAATAAAAGCTATAGCAATATCAGTAACCTTATGAAGTTTCGCTAGAAATAATCGGATTCTCTCAAAGCACGACATGCCCTGACGAGTGGTCTATCTAAAATGCGTAGCATGAAAGAACACGACACCCTAGCGAAAAGACTTGGTATTATTTTGACCCGTTTGAATACGGGAGAACGGCTATGTCTGGAAGAATTGAGGCGAGAGTTCGGTGTGAGTGAAAGAACCCTGCAGCGGGATTTCAATGAGCGATTAAATTACCTCCCTATTCAACGCGAAGGTGCATGTTATTTTCTTGATCCAAAAGTCTTGGGTAAGCAGACTAGCCACGAAATATCAACATTACTTGCCAACATGGGACTAGACACCCTGTTTTCGGGCAAGCACTACCTGAGTAACGGAGTGCTTAACAACAAATCGACGCCGCCGTTTCTATTCAAGAACCCACGGATTGAAGACATCAGCGAAAACGCTTCTATGTTCCAGAAACTTATCGAATCGGTTCAACTACGGCACGTAATCAGCTTTGTCTGCGATGGACAGGCCTATGATCAGTTCCACCCATACCGGTTGGTGAACGATAGAGGACTCTGGTATCTCGCCGGAGCACACAGAAACCGCCTAGATTTACTCAGAGTTGCCAGAATTTCCGAGTTAGTCCGATATGAGGACAAATACTCTCCCGATACTAACGTCGAGCAGATCATCACTGGTTGGCGATCAGATGTTGAGTCAATAACTCCTGTCGACGTGGTTATACAGATTCGAGGACGCATTGCCGATGCCTTCTTCAATGAAAGCACCGACCATGATTTTCGAGTGTTGAAAGTACTGAATTCCGGAGACGTATTAGCCTGTAACCAAACCAATAACATTCCACACTTGCTTCGTCAGCTAAAGGCGTGGCTTCCTGATGCAGAGGTATTGTCACCCGACTGGTTACGGTACCAGTTGAAGCAAGAACTTCAGATCTACCTGAACACCGTCATGTAAAAGCCACAGTTCCTAGTCAATCACCGTCTAAATCTTGGTGTTGGCTGGCATCTCCGTCGTAGACATCCCGCTACATAATCAAGCCGCGAGTTACCCAACTCCTCGGCCCTAGCCTTGAACATTCCAGTATGAACCATTTTCTTGTCTTTCCATGCTCCGCATGCAAAGCCCTTGACTTGATGGAATCGTAGACTGATACCGAATAAGGGAAAACTTAAAACGTTGCCATTTTTTAGTACATCCTAATAAACTAATAAATAACCCGCTAGGGGCCGAATTGTTAATAATATATAGCTATTGAAATTACAGATTCAATCACCTCTGGCTATCGTTAGAGTGCATCACGTTTAACGAAAGTTGTCCGTTTGGCGATCCATTACCCTTCCTCATTGCCAGTAATGGTAATGGGGCCGGAATAGCCGATTACTAATCCGTCCCCCATCAACCGGCCAGTTCACCTTATAACAATGTGATTTAGGCTCCGTGGCCGCTTTGACCTTCCACAAACACAACGCACCTGTTTTCAGCCCTTACTTTTACATGTAGCCATGAGTCGAACGCTAACTTTCTCGGGAATTTTCCCTGACAGTTCCAACTACTGATTTGACACAAGGTCATTCAGATCTCCTCCTTTGGCTTTGAAGTTCAAGGATTTTCTAATCCCTTGGCTTAGTAACCTGTAATGAAAAGGCAAAAGCCATCACACCTTGTTTTCACTGGTATGATGGCTTGTCCAATTCACAGACCAGAACAACGTGAAAATTTCTCCTGTTCATTTCTTGTCCCGGTCTGGTACTTGGTTCCAGTCAACAGTTAGCTTAACGTCATCGTAAGCTTCCATTTCTACATAACTGATAAAGTTAGCCTGGTAGGTGTTAAAGAAGTCTTGAACATCTGGCCTGCTTAGTGGCACTTCCCCCATGAACCGTATAAAGGCAACACCGTGAATCACATCGAAATCAACTTCTTTCTCAAGTTCGGAGTAAAGGCCAGCATAGGAAAAGTCCGTCAGGTAAGACAGATACCAGCAGTCACCTTTCTTTTCGAAACGTAACTCGATTGGGTGGAATCCTCCATCTTCAGTGGAATATAAACTATCACTGTAATTAAGCGTAATTGCGGTAACATCATCGCTAATTTGATGTTCACCGACTTCATCATTGATTAGTTGTTTAAAAGCGTCAGACACAGGTATCCCTAGCTTTTCGCCATAGGTCAGTTTCATAATAATTGCTCTTTGATTTTACGTGTACTGCACTCTTGGTTTGTGCGCAGTATGAAAGGGGGGTTTTATGCAGTGGTTTTAGGGGTTCCGTCAGCGTCAACTAATGCGATCAGTTCATCACAACGTACATCAAAATCTGGCGACAGAACGTGAAGAAACAAACTATTTGGCGCAGCCTTTATTAGTCCCATCGCATCAGATCTTAGCGTACTAGCTATAAATGATGGATTATTCGCACTTCCGCCGATTATTGCTGGTTTTAACACTGTACTTTTAAATGATTTATCTTTGTACTCCTTAAGAATATTTATCAGTTTTTTCATTGGAATAAGCTCTTTGGTGAATAATCCCCCACTGTCATTACCCGTTAGCTTTAGATACAGTTCTTCATCTCCTCTCATTTTGACCAAGTCGAAATAAATGCAACTTTCGCTCTTTGGACTAAGCTTTTTTGCTTTCCCAGATAACAGAATGGAAGTATTCTCACACTCTATTGCTTCCTGATTATCTTGGTCTTGTGTCTCTTGTACTTTCTCCGGTTCCGCTCCTGTCTGTAAACTTTCTTCCATAACTTCGATTTCACTATCGGCTTTATTTTTATTGCTGGCGATTTTGCGGGACATAAATACTTATCCTTATTGTTTGGCTTGAGTTATAACGATTCTGCGTGCGGTAACAAAATCCGTACAGGGTGAGACGTATTTGATATTGGACTAACTAAATAAACGCCGCCCCCTGCTGATGTGATGATTGCAAGGGCAATTATAAAACCCGTGTCAATACTGTTAATTAGGTAAACTGTTTCGGGGTAGTTTTGTACAAAACGAATAAGGTGCTGAACACTCTCCGGTTGCTGACTAATGGTTTCATCCGTATCTGACTCTTCGATTAATATCAGGCTAGTGCTGACTTCTTGCCAGAATTCGGTAGTAATTACATCATCAAATTCGAATGGTTCAGTCATGTGGTGTCGTAAAGCTGCTATCGTCACTTCTGGTAGAGGCAATGAATCAAGCTCATTAAATTGTGTAATTATTTTCATTTTCTAAACTCCATATATGAGAAAGCCCGAACTCATTCGTTGAGTTCGGGCTTGATATGTTGATTTAATATTGAAGCGATTAGGCTTCGTCGATTAATTGGATTAGAACTTGCGAAGATTGACGAAGAGACTCATTCCCAGCTCTCGCATAACGCATTGTGCTACTAATGGACTTATGGCCGAGAAGTTGCTTTAGCACACCAACATCAACGCCTGCAGATATAAGTGATGATGCATAAGAGTGACGCGCCGTATGAAAAACGATCTGTTCGGGTTCTTTAAGCATCAATTCTTTTTTGATCTTGTTGAATAAATGTCGAGGTTGGCTTATGTGTGACTTTTCTTTTTGCCCTGGAAATACATATGGGTTCCCCTTCTTCTTGAGCCTTAGCAAAAACCGAAACTCTTGAATCGCCTGGGGTGTAAGCTGGATCTGGTGTTGAAATCCATTCTTTGAGTCTTCCCTTGGTATACGCATCACACCATTTTCAAGGTCAATATTTGGCCAACGAGCAGCCCTGAGACTGCGTTCTCTGCATCCCAGCATGAAAAGCAGAATAATAAACCGGCTACGAATAGGACAATAATCCGGTTTTCTTAGCTCTTCGAAAATCCGTTTTATCTCCTGAGGCGATAGCCATCGCTCCCTAGCTCCTGTTTCTGGAAACAACTTAACACGAGCCGCAACGTTGGGAATGGAGTACTCTTCTTCTATCATGCGGCCCATTAGCTTGAGCAAACATAACACACGGTTAATTGTTGAACGACTTAGCTTCTTACCACGTAAATGAACCTTGTCTATCAATCCTGCGACCATGGACTGTATGTGTGAGACTCTAAGCTGGTCATAACTGATATCCCAAATTTCAACACAGTGGTTAAATCTTGCTATATCATGTCGCCAACTTTTCTTGCGTGACTTAGAAATTTTAATGAAGTGATTGTTGAAGTATTCGGATACAGTAGGTATGTCTGGTTTGACAGTTGAGTTTTTTGGATCTACTCCTTCAGCAACCATTAGCTTAGTACGTTGTGCTTGCTTCCTTGCATCCGCCAACGAAACTTCAGGAAACGTCCCAAGAGATAAAGAGCCTTTTCTACCATTCAAGGTATATCGAACCAGCCACTTCTTTCGCCCATTCTTACCAACCAGAACCTTGAAGCCCGATAATTCGGAGCAGGAATACTCTGCTTCAGTGGATCGAGAATTAGGATCATTAGGCGGTAAACTCGCGATCTTATTAGTAGTAAATTTAAAGCGTTTCTCCATTGAGCAACCTCATTACATTAGAGACTGCTTTATTAATATAAATCTACACTTATTTTTAATCCGGATAGATCATCAATACTTATACAAGTAAGAAAATAGAACTACGCACCTCCAATCAATTCATTTATAGCCGCAGCTAGTTCAACACGATCTTCTTGAGATGCTGTTCTTAATTCCTCAACCAACTGTTTTATTCGGGTATCTTTAGTTGCTATTTCCTGTTTTTTCTTTAAAACCTTTTTTAATCTATATAATTTACATTTCTTGATGGTCTCACAACCTTTATCATCAAGCCCTTCATATACAGCCCCATCATGAATTTCGACACTTTTGTAATAGTTATCAAAATGTGGATGAATTATCTTTATATTACTCCCAGTTCTAGGGTAATAGGTAATGCTTTTAAATAGAACCTTCTTTTTACCTTTTGAGGTATTGCAACCTGGACAAGATAAAGCAAGATTTCTTGCATGAAAAGTAAACTGACTATACTCTGATTTAGGTATTATATGTTCGATATCTACTTCTTTTATATCAAACCCTAACTCCCAACGACAATAGCAACATTTATTCTCCTGCTTTATTCTTAGATAATCAATTATATTCCCTTTAATCCCATCAAATACGGACTTAGTCCAATCATCATGTGATGTAAAATTACCTTGTATAATTTTTTTTTCATCATTTGTAAACTTATAAGGGGTAGAAATCTTGCTATACATTGACTACCTCTCTAAAGAAATCAGTGTAACTAGTACATCTTTGAGTGGATCAACATCTTTTACATGCAAAATATATCTTTTAAACTTGCTAACAAGGAACTTAAACCTTTCACTATCTCGACCTCCTTCTGCAACTATTTCCAACGCTTCAGAGACCTCATTTGACAAGTAATAATTTCTGGTAGAAGGCATATCAAATATATTTAGTAAAATATCTTCCGCTGATAATCCATGAGTCTCACTTTCAATGTAATCACATTCTACACTTTTACCATTGTTCGCTTTAAAGTGAACCACACTCGATCTACCCATAGGTAGGTCTGATATTACAAAATGAGAATGCGTTGCAATCACAACATGGCATCCTCGTTTTCTAGACAGTATTTTATCAATCAGCTCAATGTATCTATACTGCCAAGATGGATGAAGGCTAATTTCAGGTTCGTCAATTACTATTAGGGAATCATTTTCCACATTTGGCGTCAGCGCAATCAGAGTAGATAGAATACTGGCCTCTCCGGAACTAGCATCGTTAAAGTCAAACTCACCACCATCTTTTTTATAAAGTTTAGTTGTTGGACCTCTAACTAAATCATATTTTCTTAATTCTTCTAACTTCAAGTAAAGATCAAGGTTTAACTCATCTGAACCTTGTGTATCTCTTACTTCATTTCTTTCAGAGAAGTTAACAAGCAATGAAAATTTATTCTTGTGCCTGTCTTTGTGGGACGATATTTTGATATATTGATAAACTTTCGCAAGCTCATCCCAGTGGCTATCAGAGTAACGGTTTAAACTTCTCTCAATAGAATCCTTTCGAAAACCTCCTCGACTCGATGAATAGTCATGAAGAAATTCTTTAAAGTCTTTACCTGTAATCTCAATTAAATCACCAGATAAATTTCTTGGGATGCGAACTTCGTAACTGAGCTTTACTACTGGTTCGTAATTTAGATAGTCAAAAATATACCTGTAACTTTCACTATGTTCTTGGTAACCAACATTTACCACTAAAGCCGATATAGCCTTATCCATTAATATTCTAGTGGACATGCCATTAATGGCTCTGGGACCTAAGTAAAGGTAGTAGTCGTCTCCATTTTCTTGTAACTCGGTTGGTCTAAGTTGATGGTAACCATCCCTCGGAAATTTGTCAGACAGGCTTGTTGTTATAGTGATAACGCGGTTGGGTGAACACGGCTCTCGGTTTACAGATAGTTCCGTTTTGTATCTACGACCATTTTTACTTTCAACAAACTTTCTTTCTATTTCATACAAATAACCATCTCTTACGTAATCCAAGCGATATTCTGTAAGGTCCCGCCTTTTTTTTTCATTAACGTCACGAAACGCATCAACAAGATTACTTACAAATCGACTTTTACCAGCACCATTGTTACCAATAACTACCGTGAAATAATTTTCATCTTGAGCACTATCATTCCTTGCCAACTCTACTAAAGGTGTTTTAAAACTATCACTTTCATAAGAGAAACTAACTACTCGAAAACTCATCCAATTAACTCTTTAACTGCCTAAATCACCATCAGTATATAGTCAATTAAATTACAATAAAACAATGTGTTTCTAAAATAGTATCCACTCTTTCAATACCATGTTTTTAACAGTCATTTTACTAATAAAAAATACTTGCTATTGATAACCAATGGAGACGTAAAATCGAGCTCATAGCAGGGCTAACCGGACACTAACCCTTTAGTAAGATTTTTATTAGGGTTCGCGTCCACTTTATTGCGTCCCTGTCTACAGGACTAAGACAAGAGACGCACAGAAATTCAACCTTAAGTATGCTAGCAAGAGATTTCCGCACAACACATCAGCACAGGAGATCCTTGGCACTTAACTCGCACAGGAAATCTGCACAGGGAACAGGAGATAGACAGGAGAAAGGATTCTGAGGAGAGGTTTATCTGAATTTTAGGTACAAAAAAACCAGCATTAAGCTGGCTTGATAATTCCGGACTTGAACCGGCACAGCGCGAACGCCGAGGGATTTTAAATCCCTTG